>DATFPH010000417.1:0-15654 GCA_035264905.1 Thermoanaerobaculia bacterium | reverse complement strand
AAGTTCGGAGGACTCTGCGCTTCGCGGCCTATCTGGAGGCGACGCACACCCCAACCGGCGAAGGGATCGAGCGCGTGCTCGAAGCGCGGTTCCGCTGGACCCGCCGACGCTTCCTGCAGACCGCCGCGGTAGCGGCGGCCGGCGTCCTGGCCGGCGCTCCGCGCTTCGCCCGCGCCGCCTCCTGCCCCACGTGCAACGACGTGATCATCGTGGGCGCCGGAGCCTCCGGCCTCACCTGCGCCTACCGGCTCCAGCAGAACGGCGTCCAGGCGCGGGTGATCGAAGCCGCGACCCGGGTCGGCGGCCGGATGTACTCCCTCCGCAACCACTTCCCCGACGGCCAGCTCACCGAGCTCGGCGGTGAGTTCTTCGATACGGACCACCGGGCGATCCTCGGACTCGCGGGCGAGCTCGGCGTGCCGATCATCGATCTCGCCTGGGCCAACGGCACGCAGGGAAATGCCTACTGGTTCGGCGGCAAGCTGATCCCCACGGACACGCACCTGATCGACGCCTTCCGCCCCGTGGCCGCCAAGATCATCGAACAGATCGGCGACTGCGGGGACAATTGCGGAGTCGACTGGAAGAACCACCCGCCGGAGGGGATCGCGCTCGACAAGAAGAGCATCAGCCAGTGGCTCCAGGAGAACAAGATCGGCGCCCCGATCGCCGACGTTCTGAAGGTCGCCTATACCGGCGAGTACGGTCTCGATCCCGAGGAGCAGAGCGCGCTCAACCTCGTCTGCCTGATCGGCACCGAGCCGGGCACGTTCAACCTCCTGGGCGAGAGCGACGAGCGCTTCCACGCGGTCGAGGGGAACGACGTGATCCCGCAGCGGCTCGCCCAGCGTCTGGAGCGGGAGGTGGAGCTCGGCACGCAGCTCGTCCGCCTCGGCCGGTCGAGCGACGGCCGCTACGAGCTGACCGTGCAGCGCGGCGCCACGACCGACCTCCTGAAGGCGGATACGGTGGTGATCAGCCTCCCCTTCACCGTCCTGCGCAAGGTCGAGATCGCGCCGGAGATCTGGAACGAGCTCCCCCCGGCGCAACAGCAGGCCATCAAAGAGCTGGGCTACGGCACCAACTCGAAGCTGATCTGCGGCTTCGACCGGCGCGTCTGGACCGAGAAAGGTTTCAGCGGCGCCACGTTCACGGACCTGGGCTATCAGAGTTGCTGGGAAACGAGCCGCGGCCAGGCCGGCACGCACGGCCTGCTGACCAACTTCCTCGGCGGCAAGGCGGGCGTCGCGCTCGCCGACGGCAGCGAAGAGGACCACGCGAGGAAGTTCGTGGGCCAGGTCGACAAGCTCTTCCCTGGAGTGGCCAAGGCGTTTACCGGCGAGGCGGTCCGCTTCACCTGGCCGACCTACAAGTACACGCTGGGGAGCTACACCTGCTACAAGCCCGGTCAGTACCAGGCCTTCGCGGGCGCCGAGGGCCTCTCCGCCGGCGCCCTGCATTTCTGCGGCGAGCACACCAGCGCCCGCTTCAGCGGCTTCATGAACGGCGCGGTCGAGAGCGGCGAGCGGGTGGCCCGGGAGCTTCTGGATTAGATCAGATAGATCGGATTAGATCTCCACCTGCATGCCGATCTCGATCACCCGGCCGGGCGGGAGGCGGAAGTACTGCGTCGCGTCCTGGGCGTTGCGCGTCATGAAGATGAACAGCGCATCAAGGAAACGGCCGAGGAGCGGCTTGCGGCGCGAGTAGACCGTGCCCCGGCTCAGGAGGAACGTCGCGTTGTCCGGATCGACCTCCAGACCCTGGTCTTTCAGGCTGAGGAGGAGCCTGGGCACGTCGAAATCCTCCATGAAGCCGTAGCGGGCGATCACCCGGTGGAACCCGTGGCCCAGCTCCTCGACCACCACCCTCTTCTCCTGCGACACGTGGGGGACCTCCTCGGTTACCAGAGTCAGGAAGAGGTTCCTCTCGTGGACCATCTTGTTGTGCTTGATATTGTGGAGCAGAGCCGAAGGGGTCCCGGCGGTCTGCCCGGTCAGGAAGACGGCCGTACCGGGCACGCGACAGATCTTCCGGCGCTCGAAATCCTCCAGGATGACCGAGGCAGGGACCGACGCCTTGCCGAGCCGGGCTGCCATCGCGTTGCGTCCGCGGCGCCAGCTCAGGAAGGCCAAGAACACCGCCGCGGCCACGACGAGCGGGAACCATCCTCCCTGGGCCACCTTGATGATGTTGGCGCCGAAGAACGCGAGGTCTACCACGAGGAACCCGGCCGTGACGCTCGCCGCCTGCCAGAGCTTCCAGCCCCACAAGTTGCGAGCGACGAAGAAGGCGAGCAACGTGGTGATGATCATCGTCGTCGTCACCGCGACGCCATAGGCCGCCGCGAGGTTGCCCGCGGTCCGGAAACCGAGCACCAGGAGGATCGTCGCGACCATCAGCATCCAGTTGGCGAACGGGACATAGATCTGGCCGATCTCGCTGGACGAGGTGTGGACGATCTCCGTCCGCGGCGCATAGCCGAGCTGAATCGTCTGCCGCATCAGCGAGAACACCCCGGAGATGACCGCCTGCGAGGCGATGACCGTGGCCATTGCCGCCAGGATCACCAAGGGGAAGAGCGCCCACTCGGGAGCCAGCCGGTAGAACGGGTTGTCCGCCGCCCCCGGATCTCGCAGCAGCAGCGCTCCCTGGCCGAAATAGTTCAGCAACAGCGATGGGAGGATGATCCAGAACCAGTCGATCTGGATCGGGCGCTCGCCGAAGTGGCCAAGATCGGCGTAGAGCGCCTCGCCTCCGGTGGCGACGAGGAAGACCGCGCCGAGGACCAGATACCCCGCCACACCATTTCTGACAAAGAAGTTGAAGGCGTACAGCGGATTGACCGCTGCGAGCACTCCTGGCTCCTGCACCATGCTGATCACTCCAAGGACGGCGAGCGTCAGGAACCAGACGAGGATCACCGGGCCGAAGACCAGGCCGATCCCCGCCGAGCCGCGCCGCTGGATCAAGAACAGTACGATGAGGAGAATGATGGTGATCGGGATCACATACGCGCCCAGCTGGGGCGCCGCCACCTCCAGGCCCTCCATCGCGCTCAGCACCGAGATCGCCGGAGTGATCATGCCGTCGCCGAAGAGGAGCGCCCCGCCGAAGAGGCCGAGGCCGATGAGGAGCGCCTGGCGCCTGCGCCGGGTCCGGGTCGCGAGGGCCATCAGGGCCAGGATGCCCCCCTCGCCGTCGTTGTCGGCACGCAGCACATAGACCTGATATTTCAAGGTCACGACGATGATCAGCGTCCAGACGATCAGCGACAGGACTCCGAGGACGTTCTCCCGGCTGACCGGCACCGCGTGCGGCCCGAAGAAGCACTGTTGCATGGCATAGAGTGGGCTCGTCCCGATGTCGCCGTAGACGATGCCGACCGCGGCCAGGCAGAGCAAGGCAAGGCGCCGCGCCGCGAGACGATCCTCCGCCAGGGGGTGGTTTTCCGGGAGAGGCGCCGCGGCAAGCGCTGTTTTGTTGAAATTGGGTTCGACTCTGTCCATGCTTCCAAAGTAGATGCCCGGCACAAAGAAGTCCGGAACAGGTCCGAAAGGAGATGCAAAGATGTCGGTGCGCATTCTCCGGCTCGTCCGGGAGCTCGCCCTGGCCGGAGCCGTCATCGCGGTCGTGACCGCCGCCGGCGCCCTCCTCCGGGTCAACCCGACGACCTTCGCCCTGGTGCTGTTCACCCTGGTCCTGGCGCTCGCCGCCTGGCGGGGGGTCGCCGGCGGCATCCTGGCGAGCCTCCTGGCCACCGCCTGCCTGAACTTCTTCTTCCTGCCGCCACTGCACACCTGGCACGTCGAAGATCCGGAGAACTGGCTCTCCCTGGGCTGCTTCCTCGTCGCCTCGATCGTGGCCGCCCGGATCGTCACACACTCCCGCCGGGAGGCCGAGGAGGCGCAGGCACGGAGCGAGGAAGCAAAAGCGCGGCGGAGCGAGATCGAGGCACTGTACCAGCTCAGCGTCGACCTCTTCCGTGCCACGCGGCGCATCGGGAGCCTGCAGGCGGCGGCGGAACGGGCGCTCGTGGCGAGCGGCGCCCGCGGCGGCGGCGGGCTCGTCCTCTTTGGCGAAAGTCCCTACCGGCAACGGATCGTGTTGTGGGTGGGCCCCGAGGACGATTCCATGGAAGACCTCCTCGCCGCGCCGGGGCGGCATCGGCGGACGTTTGAATGGCCGGCGCCGGTCGGCCGCGACGTGTACCTTCCTCTCCTGATCGAGGGGCGCGCGAGCGGGGTGTTCGTGGCCCGCCAGACGGACGCCACGACGAGTGCGCTGGAGAGCATCAGCACTCTCCTCGCCCTCGCCGTCGAGCGCGAGCATCTCTTCCAGGAACAGGCGCACGTCGAAGCCTTGCGCGAGAGCGACGCGCTCAAGACCTCCCTGCTGCGCGCCGTCTCCCACGACCTGACGACGCCGCTGACCGCGATCGCGCTGCAGACCGGACAGCTCCGGCGGAGATCCGCGCCCGAGATGCTTCCGTCCCTCGACGCGCTGGAGATGGAGGTCGACCGGCTCCGGCGACGCATCGACGGCCTGCTCGCCATGGCGCGCCTCGAAGCCGGAGCCCTCGCTCCCTCGACCGAGCCGACGCCCCCGGCGGACCTCTTCCGGGCGGTGCGCGAGAACCTCTCGCTGATCGCCCGCTCGCGCCCGATCGTCGTCCACGTCGAGCCCGACTGCCCGGACTTGGACATCGATCCGTCGCTCGCCTTGGAGATCATCGTCAACCTGGTCGAGAACGCCCACCGCTCCTCGCCCGCCGGCGAGCCGATCACCCTCCTCGCCCAGCGTCATCCGGCCGAGGAGCGCCTGGTGCGGCTGGAGATCCTCGACCAGGGACCCGGCATTGCGCTCCTCTCCCCGGGGAGCAAGCCGGACGTCCCCTCGGACGTGGCACACCGGGGGCTCGGGCTGGAGATCGCCCAGGGCCTGGCGCGGGCCCTTCATGGTACGGTGACTCTCGCGAACCGCGGCGGCGGGGGAACCGTGGCGCAAGTCGATCTTCCTGCTGCCGAGCCAGCCGCCGCGATGGAGGCGACCGGGCCGTCATGACCAAGCGCGGACGATCGATCCTGGTCGTCGACGACGATCCGTCCATCCTCAGCGTGTTGACCGCCGAGCTCCGGATGGAAGGGTACGAGACCCTCGAAGCCACGAATGGGGAGAAGGCGCTCGCCCTCCTCGTCCACCAGCCCGACCTCATCCTGACGGACCTGGCGATGCCGGTGATGGACGGCTTCGAGCTGATCGCCCGGGTCCGCCGGCAGCAGAAGCTCCCGATCCTCGTCCTCTCGGTGCGCGGCAGCGAGTCGGACAAGATCCGGGCGCTCGACCTGGGCGCGGACGACTACGTCGTCAAGCCACCGTCGATCCCCGAGCTCCTCGCCCGCCTGCGCTCCCAGCTGCGGCGCAACGCCCCGCCGGACGAGCTGCGGTTTCCGGATCTGACAATCGATCTCCAGCGCCGGAGGGTCGTGCAGGGGGAGCGGGAGGTGAAGCTGACTCCGACGGAGTTCGCGTTGCTGGAGCTGTTCGCGACGCACGCGGGCAAGCCGCTGTTCTTCGAGCAGATCATCCAGAACGTCTGGCCCGATGCCGTCGCAACCTCGAAGGACACGGTCCGCGTCCACGTCGCCTCGCTCCGCCGGAAGATCGAGCCGGACGCCTCGAACCCGCGCTATCTCGTCTCCGAGCCCTGGATCGGCTACAGGTTCATCGCGGAGCCGCTGTCCGAGTGAGGGGATTAGACTTGGATTAGGCCCGCGCCACCTGCACCCGCGCGTCGTTGAAGCACGCCCCTCCGCCCAGGTCGGTGAAGGTGTCGGGCGAGAGCGCGTTCGAGGTGGTCCCCGAGAGCGTGTGCTTGCTCCACAGCCCCTTGGGCAGGAAGACCACGCCCGGGCGCACGTCCGTGCTCACCCGCGCCGCCACCCGCACCTCCCCGAGGTCGTTCCAGATCCGCACCACGTCGCCGGTGCGGATCCCCCGGGGCGCGGCGTCCTCGGGGTGCAGCTCGAGGGCGGCCATGTCGTTGTAGAGGCCTCCGATCGACGAGCTGATCGTCCGGTTCGTGGCCGGGGAGATCAGGGCGAGCGGATAGTCCTCGGTGGCGGGGTCGTCCCGGAAGCCGTAGAGGCCGAGCGGCGCCTCGCGGTCGAGCGCTTCGGGCACGAGATGGATCTTGCCGTCCGGCGTCAACGGGAAGGCGTCGACGAATTGGATGGGCGCCCAGCCGGTGTCGGGATAAGCGATGCCGTCGCGCTCGGCTTCGGCCTGGAGGCGCGGTGACCGGTTGAGCAGCGCGCCGCCGAGCTCGGCCGCCGTCTCCGGCTCTCCAGGGCGGGCCAGGCCCAACCGGCGGCAGAGCTCGGCGAAGACCTGGTAGTTGGGCCGCGCCTCCCCCGCCGCCTCCGCCACCGCGGGCGTGCGCTGCAGGAGCATGGCGCCGTAGCCGCGCGACATCTCGTCGTGCTCGAAAAAGGTGGTCGCCGGCAGGACCAGGTCGGCCCACTTCGCGGTGTCGGTCCACACCTGCTCGAAGACGATGGTGAACAGGTCTTCGCGCTGGAGCCCCCGGAGCACCTTCTCCTGGTTCGGCATGGTCGCCACCGGGTTGCAGTTGTACACGAAGAGCACCGCCACCGGCGGGTCCTGCCGCTCCAGGAGGTCCTCTCCCAGGCGGTTCATGTTGAGGGTGCGCGTCGCCGGCTCCTGCTCGCGCAGCGCGGCCGCGCGGTCCAGCCCGCCCCAAATCCCGGAGTTGCTCATCGTGTATCCGCCGCCCCGGACGCCGAACTTGCCGGCCACCGCCGGCAGAGCCAGGGCCGCCGCCACCGCCGAGCCGCCGTTCCGGTTGCGCTCGAACCCCCAGCCGGTGCGCAGCACGGCCGGCGAGGTCTCGGCATACAGATGGGCGAAGCGCTCCAAATCCTCCAAAGGAACGCCCGAGACCGCGGCGGCCCGCTCGAAGGTCCATGGCAGCGCCCGCGCGCGCAGCTCCTCGGCGCCGTGGGTATGCTGCGCGAGGAACGCGAGGTCGGCGTTCTCCGTCTCGAAGAGCCAGCGGATCACCGCGAGAGCTACGGCCAAATCCGTGCCCGGCCGCAGCGCCAGATGGAGGTCCGCCTTCTTGGCGAGCTGCGTCCGGCGCGGATCGATCACCACCAGCTTCGCACCGCGGCGCTGTGCCTCCTGGATCACCGGAACCAGATGGATGCCGGTCGCCGAGGGATTGACGCCCCAGAGGACGATCAACCGCGAATGGACGTAATCAGGCAGAGCGACGCCCGCCATCTTGCCGTAGAGGCCGCTCGCCGCCTTCCCCGTCGGAGCCGCGCAGACGGTGCGGGCCAGGCGCGACGCGCCGATCCGGTAGAAGAGACGAGCATCGGTCGTATCCTGGGTGAGGAGGCCGTTCGAGCCGCCATAGGAGAACGGCAGGATCGACTCGCCGCCGAAGCGCTCCCGGGCCGTGCGCATCCTCTCCGCCGCGAGATCGAGCGCCTCGTCCCACGAAATCCGCTCGAACCGCCCCTCCCCCTTCGCCCCGCGCCGAACCGCCGGATAGAGCAGCCGCCCCTCTCCATAGAGAAGGTCCGGGAAGCGCCGCACCTTGGAGCAGATGTACCCTTCAGTGAACGGATTGACCCGGCTGCCGTCGATCTTGACGACGCGGCCGTCCTCGACCTGGACGTCGAGACTGCAAGCGTCCGGACAGTCGAGGGGGCAGGCGCTGGGGAGGACCTGGAGGGGGGCGGAAGCGCGGAGGGGCTGAGTCATGATGGGGATTCTACAGGAGGGAGGCCCTCACCCCCGGCCCCTCTCCCGCAAGCGGGCGAGGGGAGAGGGTTAGCCGGCGCAAGCTCGGATTGCCGTGCATTGGCTAACCTACACCCCTCTCCCGCTCGCGGGAGAGGGGCCGGGGGTGAGGGCCTCCTGCGGCATAATCCCCCCATGCGCCGATTCCTCCTCCTCCTCCCCCTGCTCCTCGCCACCGCCGGAACCGTCCTCGCCGCGGATTCCGTCACGATCCGCGTCGGCAAGCTCCTCGACGGACGGGGCGGCGCGATCGAGGACGCCACGATCACGGTCCAGGGCTCCAAGATCGTCTCCGTCGAGCGCGGCGGCAACGGGACCCCGACCTGGGATCTCCGCGGCCTCACCGTGATGCCCGGCGGGATCGACACGCACGTCCATCTCACCTGGCACTTCGACGAAAACGACCGGCTGGCGGACGACGAGAAGGAGCCGGCCTCGCGCACGGCCCTCTATGCGGTGGAGAACGGGCTCGTCACGCTACGGAGCGGCATCACGACGGTCCAGAGTCTGGGCGCGCCGCTCGACAAGGAGATCCGCGACGCCATCGCCCGCGGCATCGTGCCGGGCCCGCGGGTCCTCACCTCGCTGGAGCCGCTGGCCGATCCGGAGCAGACGCCCGAGAAGCTCCGCGAGGTGGTCCGCCAGCGCAAGGCCGAGGGCGCGGACGTGATCAAGATCTTCGCCTCCAAGAGCATCCGCGAGGGAGGCGGCCCCACCTTCAGCCAGGAGCAGCTCGACGCGGCCTGCGGCGAGGCCAAGAAAGTGGGCCTCCGGGTAGTGGTGCACGCCCACGGCGTCGAAAGCGCCCGCCGCGCCTCCGCCGCCGGCTGCACCTCGATCGAGCACGGCGTGCTCCTCGACGTCGAGACGCTGAAGTTCCTGGCCGACCACGGGACCTACTTCGATCCCAACACCGACCTGGTCTTCCGCAACTACCTGGAGAACATGAAGAAGTTCCTCGGCATCGGCAACTACAACGAAGAGGGCTTCGCCCAGATGCGGCGCGCCGGTCCGCTGATCCTGAACGTCTTCAAGCAGGCGCTGAAGACTCCGGGCTTGAAGATCGTCTTCGGCACCGACGCCCTCGCCGGCTCGCACGGCCACAATTTCGAGGAGCTGATCTACCGCGTCGAAACGGGCGGCCAGGACCCCATGGCCGCGATCATCTCCGCCACCTCGCTCGCCGCCGAATCGCTGAGCCTCCAGGACCGCATCGGCACCGTCGCCCCCGGCTACGAAGCCGACCTGATCGCCGTCGAGGGAGATCCCTCGAAAGACATCCGGGCGCTCCAGCGGGTGGAGTGGGTGATGAAGGGCGGGCGGGTGGTGGAGAGAATGACGGCGAGGCGATAAATCTCGTTCTCTCGCGCTGAAGCTGTGAGTCTGTTATGCTTAGAGAGGCCCGGATGCAGATGTCCGGACCCGCACATCGAGGAGCTGCACGATGGCGAACCTGGCAGCCGACGTCCGACGCATGACCCGCGAGGAGTACCACCGCCTCGGGGAGGAAGGATTCTTCCCGCCCAACAAGCGGGTGGAGCTGATCAACGGAATCGTCTACGAAATGCCGCCCCAGGACAGTTGGCACTCCGGCACGATCTGCGCCGCCCAGGAAGTGCTCCAGCGGGTGTTCACCGAGGGTTTCGTCCTCCGAATCCAGATGCCTCTCGCCCTGGATCTCTGGTCCGAGCCCGAGCCCGACCTCGCCGTCGTTGCCGGCCATTGGCGGGATTACCTGAGCGCCCATCCGGAGACGGCCGTGCTGGCCGTCGAGGTCTCGTTCTCCTCCATTCGCCTCGATCGGGAGGAGAAGCGGTTGCTCTACGCGGCGGCCGGGATCCCCGAGTACTGGATCCTGTACGTCAAGACGAAGCAGCTTGAGGTCCTGAGGGAGCCCCAGGATGGCGATTACCGTTCCCGCAAGCTCCTGAAGCCAGGCGAGCAGGTTGCGCCTGTAGCCGCGCCCGGCAGCTCGATCCAGGTCGCGGATCTCCTACCGTGAGCTCGGAGCTGACTCCGGCCCTCACCCCAACGGCTCGAGATCCTCGTACAACCGCGACAACGCCACCGCCCGCACGCGCTCCGCCAAAGGGAATGTGCGCTCACCCGGATAGACCACGTCCACCCGGTCGAGCCGGAGATCCTCGAGAGCCGTCCGGATCGAGGGCGTCACCTTCGGTGCCGAGGTACGCTTCAGCTCGAAGCCGAAGCGCCTCCGGCCTCGGACGACCAAGAGGTCGAGCTCGGCCCCGGCGTGAGTTCCCCAGAAGAAGACCTCCTCGCTCCGCGCCCCCAGCCGCTCGACCACCTCGCGCAACGCGAATCCTTCCCACGAGGCACCGACCTTCGGATGTCCTTCCAGATCCACCCGGGTCTCCAGTTGCAGAAGCGTGTGCAGCAGACCGCTGTCCGCCACGTAGACCTTGGGGGACTTGACCTGCCGTTTGCTCAGGTTCTCGAACCAGGGGAGGACCTGCCGCAGCACCAGCGCCGAGGTGAGCAGATCGAGGTAGCGGCGGACCGTCATGTCGGAGACCCCGAAGGCGCGGGCGAGCTCCGCCCCGTTCCACACCTGCCCATGGTAGCGAGCGATCATCGTCCAGAAGCGACGGAGTGTCTCGGGAGGAATGCCGATTCCCAGCGCCGGGAGATCCCGCTCCAGGAAGGTGCGGACGAAGCCGCGCCGCCACTCGGCACTGTCGCTGTCCGTCGCGGCGGTGAACGAGCGTGGAAAGCCGCCCCGCAGCCAGAGCTGCTCGCGGGCGTCGACTCCCACCTCATCGAGATCGAAGCCCCCGAGCTCGTGGTAGTAGATGCGGCCGGCCAGCGATTCGGAAGTCTGCCGCAGGAGCTCCGGCGAGGCGCTGCCCAGGACCAGGAAGCGGGCTGGCCGTTCCATCCGGTCCGCCAGGACGCGCAGGACCGGAAACAGCTCGGGGATGCGCTGCACCTCATCGATGACGATGAGCCCCGGGAGGTCGCGCAGAGCCAGCATCGGCTCGGCCAGCCGGGCCAGATCCGTGGGATCTTCGAGATCGAAGAAGTGGACCGGGCCATCGAACCGGGCGGCCAGTTGCTGCGCCAGCGTCGTCTTGCCCACCTGGCGGGCTCCGAGGATGCCGACGACCGGATGACGTTCCAGCAATCCCTGAAGGACCTCTCGGTGCCGCTCTCGCTCGATCAGCCACATCGTCACTTGAAATTCTAACACTTGGTGTGGGATTTTCAAGGTGTTTGCCTGGAGGGGGGCCAACCTGGAGCGGGCCGTCCTGGTCAACCAGGATCAGCTAAAGAACACCAGAGGCAACTACTTCGGATTGCCACATTTTCTTGAACCCACGCGCTCGCGAACTCCACGAAAATCCTCTTCAGGATGACACTGAACCTCAATCTCTATTTTCACGGGCGGTCAGCTTTTCGTGCGCGTGCGACCTCCTGATCCGAGACGGGGGCCAGCTCTCGGCGGAGCTGAAGAAGGGCGTCAATGGCATCACGCCGTTCCCCGGACCAGTCGAGGTGGACGAGCTCTTCGGGATCTCCCAAGAGGTAGGGCCGCGGTTGGAGGTTCCCCAACTTACTCTGTGGTTCCTCTGGGGCGCTCTTCGGGATCTTCCCGTGCTGCTTGTCCCCTAGAGAAGATGCTTTGAGCCGCTTTCCCATGACTTCAGAGTAGAGTGAGGCTGGACGATCGTCAATGAAGAAGGTCGTACGATAGGCTCCTCCCGCGAGCCCCCGCCATGGACCTCTTCCCGCTCACCCGTGCCCTGATCGACATCGACTCAATCACCGGCCGTGAGCGGGCCGTCGGCGACTTCCTCTTCTCCTACCTCTCCGAGCTCGCCGGGCGGACCGGCGGGTCCGTCGAGCGCATGCCGGTCACAGAGGACCGCTTCAACCTGTTCGCGGCGTGGGGCGCTCCCGTGGTGGTCCTCTCGACCCACATCGATACCGTCCCTCCCTTCTTCCCCTCCTCCGAGGACGACGAGCACATCCATGGACGGGGGGCTTGCGATACCAAGGGATTACTGGCGGCGATGATCAAGGCTCTGGAGGCGCTTCTCTCGGAGGGGAGCCGCGGCTTCGGGTTGCTTCTGGTGGTAGGCGAGGAAACAGACAGCGTCGGGGCTCAGGTGGCCAACCGGCAGCCTCGCGGGTCCCGCTTTCTCGTGAATGGCGAGCCGACGGAGAACCGGCTGGCTTTGGGCTCGAAGGGGGCGCTCTATCTCGCTCTCGAAGCCGAGGGGAAGGCGGCCCACTCGGCGTATCCGGAGCTGGGGGCATCGGCGATTGATCGGCTCCTTGCGGCTCTGGACCGGCTGCGCCAGGTGTCTTTGCCGTCCGATCCGGTCCTGGGCGAGACGACCCTCAACATTGGCACGCTCTCCGGCGGGCGGGCGGCGAACGTTATCGCGGATCAGGCTCGGGCGGAGGTGATGATCCGGACGGTTGGGCCCACGGAGGAGCTGCGGGCCTCGCTTCACGCCGCCATGGCCGCCTCGCCCGGCGTGCGGATCGCCGAGCAGCGGGAGTCGGCGGCCGTCCGGATGGGCTCGCTTCCGGGCTTTGCCACCACCATTGTCAAGTACACGACGGACGTCCCGCGGCTCGGGGCCTGGGGAGAGCCCTTCCTTCTGGGGCCGGGGAGCATCCACGTGGCCCATACTCCAGAGGAGCGGGTTCCCAAGCGGGAGCTGGTCGAGGCCGTCCGCCTCTACCGGGAGCTGGTTCGGGGATTGCAAAATCGGCCGGCCGGGGATATGTAGCCGAGCGGAGGCACTGATGAGCGGAAAGATCGAGGTCGGCATCCTGGGCGCCACGGGGACGGTGGGCCAGCGCTTCCTCCAGCTCCTGGAGAACCACTCCTGGTTTACCGCCACCTGGCTGGGGGCGAGCGACCGCAGCGTAGGCAAACCGTACCGCGAGGCGACGTCCTGGCAGCTCGAAGGCGCTCCTCCGCCCAACGCGGCGGACCGGACGGTCGAGGAGTGTGTGCCAGGGCGCGGGCCGCGGGTCGTCTTCTCCTCCATGGCATCGAACCTCGCCGGGGAGATCGAGCGCGAGTTCGCCAAAGCCGGCCACATCGTGATCTCGAACTCCGGCCACTACCGCATGGCGCCGGACGTGCCGCTCCTGGTCCCTGAGATCAATCCCGGACACCTCGGTCTGCTGCCGGTCCAGCGGCGCGAGCGCGGCTGGGAAGGCGCGATCGTGACCAATCCCAACTGCGCGGCGGTCACCGTTGTCATGGCGCTCGCCCCCCTGAAACCGTTCGGGCTCCGCAAGGCATTGGTGACGACGTTCCAGGCGGTCTCCGGAGCCGGCTATCCCGGCGTGCCCTCTCTCGACGCCTTGGGGAACGTCGTTCCCTACATCGGCGGCGAGGAGGAGAAGGTCGAATCGGAGCCCCAGAAGATCCTGGGGGATCTCGACGGCGAGGCGATCCGGCATCTCGGCATGACGGTGAGCGCCACCTGCACGCGCGTGCCGGCGATCGATGGGCACCTCGCCACAGTGAGCCTCGAATTCGAGCGCGAGGTCACCCGCGAGCAGATCGTGGAAGCTCTCTCGGGCTTCCGTGGGGTGCCCCAGGAGCGGGAGCTCCCGTCGGCGCCGCGCCGGCCGGTCCATGTGATGGAGGCGCCGGATCGGCCGCAGACGCGCAAGGACGCCGGGCTGGAGCGCGGCATGGCCGCGTCGGTGGGACGCATCCGCCCGTGCCCGGTGCTCCACTGGAAGATGGTGTGCCTGTCCCACAACACCCTGCGCGGCGCCGCGGGGGCGGCTGTGCTCAATGCCGAGCTGATGAAATCGGAAGGGCTGCTCGACGCATGATCGTCATGAAATTCGGCGGCAGCTCGGTCGACTCCCCCGGATCGATCGAGCGGGTGGTGGGGATCGTGCGCAGCCTGCTCGACCGCCGGCCGGTGGTCGTGGTCTCAGCCATGTCCAAGACGACCCGGCGCCTGCTGCGCTGCGCGGACGCGGCGGCGGCTGGCGATCTCGATCTGCCCAAGGCGAATGCCATCCTCAACGAGCTGCGGGAGTTTCACTGGCACGTGGCGCACGCGGTGGTGGAGCCCGCCGGCCATTCGGTGCTGAAGGCGATGCTCGATCGCTACTTCGGCGAGCTGCGGGCGCAGATCGACGAGATCGTCAAGGCTGGCCGACTCTCGGCGCGGGCCGCCGACGCAGTGGCCAGCTTTGGCGAGCTGCTGTCGAGCGCCATCCTGTCGCTCGCCCTCGACCGCCCGGAGGATGGGATCGAGGCTCCCTGGATCGATTGCCGCCAGGTGTTGATCACCGACGATTCGTTCAATCGCGCGAAGCCGATCTACGAAGAGACCGAGCCGCGGATGCGCCGGGCCTTCCTGCCGCATATCGAAGCGGGCCGGGTGCCCGTGGTCGGCGGCTACGTGGGCGCCACGCGGGACGGGATCACCACGACCCTGGGCAAGGAAGGGTCGGACTTCTCGGCCGCCATCGTCGGCGCCGCCCTCGGGGCCGACGAGGTCCAGATCTGGACGGACGTGGACGGGATGATGACCGCCGATCCGCGGTGCGTCCCGGACGCGCGGCGCATCCGCACGCTTTCGTTCGGGGAGGGGCTGGAGCTGGCCTGCTCCGGAGCCAAGAAGCCGCATTGGGGCACCCTGGGCCCGGCGAGCCGGGCGGACGTGCCGATCCACATCCTGAATTCGTGGAGCCCCCATCTCGACCGCGGGACCGGCGAAGGAACCCTGATCGGCCGCCGCGATCCGACCGCGCAGCCGGGGATCAAGTCGATCTCCTGGCGCCCGCACGCCCGCCGCATCACAGTGCGCGGGGAGGGGCCGGATTTCCAAAACGAGGTCTTCGCGGTCTGCGAGCGCTATCGCCCGTCGCTGATGATGATCGGCGTCGGCCCCGAGGAGGTGGAGATCGCTGTGGACCAGGAGGACCGGCTGTTCGAGATCCGCGCGGCACTGGCCCATTGCGGAAGATCAACTGGGGAGGTCCATGTCACCTCTGGACGCGCGGTGGTGAGCTTGGTCTCGGACGACCTGGCCACCCATCCGGAGCTGGCCGAGCGGACTCTCGCTCTCGCGGAAGGGGCCGAGCCCCGTTTGGTGACGGCGGGGACGGCGGCGCCCTGCATCCGCTGCCTGGTGAGCGAGGAGAGCGCGCCCGACGCCGTTGCCCTCCTGCACGAGAAGATTTTCGGCCATCGGCCGGAGGAGCCTGTCGGATGACCGAAGCGACCGGAACAAACCGCGTGGCGCTGATCGGCTATGGCAGGATGGGAAAGCTCCTCGAACAGCTCGCCCCGGAGCACGGCTTCGAGGTGGCCGTCCGCCTCGACGAGACGAACAACATCGAGGGCGCCGGGATCACCGAAGAGGCCTTCCGGGGGATCGACGTGGCGATCGACTTCTCGGTGGCCGGCGCCGTCGCCACGAACGCGGAACGGCTCGCGGCTCTGGGCGTGCCGGTGGTGGTCGGCACGACCGGGTGGAGCGAGGAGCTGCCGCGGGTCCGCGAGGCGGTGGAGCGGCAGGGGGCGGGCCTCCTCTACGGCGCCAACTTCTCGATCGGCGTCCAGGTCTTCTACCGGCTGGCCGAGGCCGCGGCGCGCCTGCTCTCCGGCGAGACCTCCTACGAGGCCTGGCTCTGGGAGATCCATCACAGCAAGAAGAAGGACGCGCCGTCCGGTACGCTCCAAGAGATCCGCCGCGTCATGGAAGGGGCGGGCTGGAACCGTGGGATCGACGTGGCGAGCAACCGGGCAGGGGCCATCCCCGGCACCCATCAGATCGGCTTCGATTCCGAGGCTGATACCATCGTCCT
>DATFPH010000416.1:0-3987 GCA_035264905.1 Thermoanaerobaculia bacterium | reverse complement strand
GGCGACCGTGGGGGACTCGAACAGCCGCCGCAGCGGCAGCTCCACCCCGAGGACGCTGCGGATGCGCGACATGACCTGCGTGGCCACCAGGGAGTGGCCGCCCAGGGCGAAGAAGTCGTCGTGGAGCCCGACCCGCTCGATCCCCAGCACCTCGGCCCAGATGCCGGCCAGCAGCTCCTCGAGCGTCGACATCGCCGCGGGGCTGTCCGCCGCGGAGCGCGCCGTCTCCGGCGCCGGCAGCGCCCGGCGGTCCACCTTGCCGTTGGGCGTCAGCGGCAGGGCCTCCAGGGGCACGAAGGCCGACGGCACCATGTAGCCGGGCAGCCGCTCCTGGAGCCAGGCGCGGAGATCCGAGGCCGGACGTCCGGCCACCCAGGCCACCAGGCGGCGGCCACCGGCGGCGTCCGGCAGCGGCAGGACGACCGCCTCCCGCACGTCCGGGTGCGTCCGCAGCACGGCCTCGATCTCCCCCGGCTCGATGCGGAAGCCGCGGATCTTGACCTGATGGTCGACGCGGCCGACGAACTCGATGGAACCGTCCGTCCGGCGCCGCACCAGGTCGCCGGTACGGTAGAGGCGGCCGCCGCGCGCCCACTCATCGGGGATGAAGCGCTCGGCGGTCAGCTCCGGCCGGTTCAGGTAGCCGCGGGCCAGGCCGTCGCCGCCGATGAGCAGCTCGCCGATCACGCCCGGCGGCACCGGCCGCTGCCAGCGGTCGAGGACGTAGAGCGTCGTGTTGGCCAGCGGCAGGCCGATCGGCAGCGTCGCGGCGCCCGGCGGCACCTCGCGCAGCAGATGCCAGGCCGCGAAGGTCGTGCTCTCGGTCGGGCCGTAGACGTGCAGCAGCCGCTCCGGCCCCGCCTGCTCCAGGGCGCGGGCCACCATCCCCGGGTCCACCGCCTCGCCGCCGAACAGCACCTGGCGCACCGTGTCGAAAGCGCCCGGCGCGTGCCGTGCCACCTGGTTGAACAGGGCGGTGGTCAGGAAGACCGCCGTCACCCGCTGGCGCCGCAGGAGGTCCGCGAGCTCCGCGGGAGCCAGCGCCACCTCGCGCGGCACCACCACGAGGGCCGCGCCGTTGAGCAGCGCGCCCCAGATCTCGAAGGTGGCCGCGTCGAAGCTGGTGTTCGAGAGGTGGGCCACGCGGTCGCCGCGGCCGAGCTGGACGTAGTCGGTCTCCCGCACCAGGCGCACGACGGCCTGGTGGGGCACGGCGACGCCCTTGGGCCGGCCGGTGGAGCCGGAGGTGTAGATGACGTAGGCGAGGTGGTGCTCCCCGCCCCCCAAGGACATCGAGGACTGCAAAGACTGCAAGGGCACCGGGGATTCTCTCTCCTTGGAGTCCTTGTTGTCCTTGCCGTCCTTGCCCACCTCCACGAGCGCGCTTCCCAGCGCCGCCATCCGCTCCCGCGTGGCCGCATGCACCAGCACCACCCGCGCCCCTGTGTCTGCCAGCATGAACGCCAGCCGCTCGTCCGGATAGCTCGCATCGAGCGGCACGTAGGCCCCGCCGGCTTTCACGATCGCCAGGGTGCCGAGGATCAGCTCGGCCGAGCGCTCCATCGAGATCCCCACGGCGGACTCGGGGCCGACGCCCAGGCCCTGGAGATGCCGCGCCAGGCGGCTCGAAGCCGCGTCGAGCCGGCGGTAGGTCCAGACCGTGCCGTCAGCCCCGACGATGGCCGGCGCCTCGGGATGCTCGCGCGCGACCGCCGCGAACAGCTCGGGCAGGGAGGCCTGCCGCGGGTACTCGCGCCGCGTGTCGTTCCACTCCCACAGCACCTGCTCCAGCTCGGCCGGCAGGAGGAGCGGCAGGTCGGGCAGCGCGCGGCCCGGGTCGGCCAGGGCGCCTTCGAGCAGGACCATGAAACGCGCCGCCAGACGCTCCGCCGTCGCGCCGTCGAACAGGTCGGTGTTGTGCTCCAGGGTGCCGGCGATCCCCTCCGGCCCCTCGTCCAGGCTCAGGACCAGCTCGAAGAGGGCGCTGCGGCCCTCGTCGGCCAGCGCCGCGAGCGCCAGGCCCGGGATCTCCAGCCTCTCCTCGGCGACGTTCTGCTCCAGCGAGAAGAGGACCTGGATGAGAGGCGAGCGCGCGAGGTCGCGCTGCGCGACGACCTCCTCGACGAGGCGCTCGAACGGGAGGTCCTGCCGGGTGAAGGCCTCCAGCGCCTCCTCGCGCACCCGCCGCAGGACCTCGGCGAACGGGGGAGCCCCGGTGAGGTCCGCCCGCAGCACGAGGGTGTTGACGAAGAACCCGATCAGCCCCTCGGTCTCCTGCCGGTTGCGTCCGGCCACGGGCGCGCCCACCAGCAGGTCGTCCTGGCCGGCGTGGCGGCCCAGGACGGCCGCCCAGGCCGCCAGGAGGGTCATGAAGGGGGTCGCGCCTTCCCGCCGGCTGACCTCCCGCACCGCCGCGGTCAGGCCGGCCGGCAGGACCACCGGGCGCCGGGCGCCGTGGAAGGTCTGCGCCGTCGGCCGCGGCCGGTCGGTGGGCAGGTCGAGCACCTGCGGCGCTCCGGCGAGCCGGCGCCTCCAGGCGGCGAGCTGCTCCTCCAGCACCGCGCCCCGCAGCCACTGCCGCTGCCAGACGGCGAAGTCGGCGTACTGCACGGGCAGCTCCGGCAGGGGAGAGGGCCGGCCCTGGGAGAAGGCGCCGTGGAGAGCCGCCACCTCGCGGACCAGGATGCCGACGGACCAGCCGTCCGAGACGATGTGGTGCAGGGTGACGAGCAGGAGGTGGTCCCGCGCGCCCAGCCGCACCAGGAGCCGGCGCAGCAGCGGCCCCCGCCGCAGATCGAACGGGCGCGCCCCTTCGGCGCCCGCGAGGGCGCGCGCCGCGGCCTCGCGCTCCGGCTCCGGCAGGTGCGACAGATCGACGAGCGGCAGCTCCGGCCGCGCGCTTTCGGGGGGCGCCACGATCTGGACCGGCCGGTCCGCGCGCTCGGCGAAGGTGGTGCGCAGCACCTCGTGCCGGCGGACCACCTCGGCGAAGATGCGGGCCAGGAGCGCGGGCTCCAGCGCGCCGCGCAGGCGCAGGCCGATGGGGACGTTGTAGGCCGCGGACTCCGGCTCGAGCTGGTCGATCACCCAGAGCCGCTGCTGCGCGAAGGAGAGGGGCAGACCCGGTTGCGCCGGATCGCGCGGCACGGGGACGAGGGCGGGGGGCAGAGCGGCGCCCCGCCCCGCCTCGACCGCCCGGGCCAGCCCCGCCACGGTCGGCGCCTCGAACAGCGCGCGCAGCGGCAGGTCCACCCCGAGAACGCCGCGGATGCGCGACACCACCCGGGTGGCGAGGAGCGAATGGCCGCCGAGATCGAAGAAGCCCTCCTCGCGTCCCACCGACGCGCAGCCCAGCACCTCGCTCCAGATCCCCGCCAGCAGCTCCTCGACCGGCGTGCGCGGCGCCTCGCCCTCAGCGCGCACCTCCCGCTCCGGGACCGGCAGCGCCGCGCGGTCGATCTTGCCGTTGGTGGTCAACGGCAAGGCGTCGAGCAGCACGAAGGCCGAGGGGATCATGTGCTGGGGCAGCCGGTCGCGGAGCCAGGCGGCAAGCACCGGGCGGAGATCGGACCGATCGGTCGGATCGGTCCGATCCAGGACGGCATAAGCCACCAGACGGGGTTGTCCTGGCGGGGCTTCGCGCACGAGAACCACCGCTTCGCGCACCTCCGGGTGCGCCAGGAGGGCCGCGGCCACCTCGCCCGGCTCGACACGGACGCCGCGCACCTTCACCTGCTCGTCGATGCGGCCGAGGAAGTCGAGCGAGCCGTCGGCCCGGTAGCGCGCGAGGTCGCCGGTCCTGTAGGCGCGCGCTCCCGGCCCTCCTGGAGGACAACCGGAGAACGGATCGGGCACGAAGCGCTCCGCGGTCAGCTCGGGACGCCCCAGGTAGCCGCGCGCCACGCCGAGGCCGCCGACGAAGAGCTCGCCCGCCACGCCGCAGGGGACGAGCGCGCCCTCGCGGTCGAGCACGGAGATGCTCGTGTT
>DATFPH010000415.1:0-55418 GCA_035264905.1 Thermoanaerobaculia bacterium | reverse complement strand
CCGCTTCGCTCTCCAGAAAGCTCCGCTGCTCCGGCGAGAGCCCTTCGCCCCGGGCATAGGTGAGCAGCCGGTCGAGGCTGCCGGTGGCATGGCGGACGTGGAAGCCCACCGGGGGAGCGCCGCCGGGCCGCGCCCAGAGGTGGTCCGCCGCGAGCGGATCGACGGTGCGGCGCACGTCCTCCACCGCCTGAAGAAGAGCGTGTGCCACGGGCTGGAGGAGGGGAGGAATGTCGGGCAGAGGACCGCGGAGCCAGACTTCGGGAAGATCGGAACCGGCCATCGGGGGATCCTACACCGATCGGTGGGGGGGCAGAATCCAGAAACGGCCGAAGGAAGGGGAGGGCTCGTAGCCCTGGGGGGTGGTGCCTGGGTGGGCGAGGGAATTGACGGGCAGGCCCGGCCCCCGTATACTTCCTCTGAAAAGGTACCCACTTACCGACAAGTGCCCCCGGGCACTTCCAGCCCTCGGGCGGATAGGCAGGTGGGTCGTTTTTTAGTAGTACTCCGTTCTTCCCCTTCGAAACACGTCGAGCTCAGTCTTCAACGCGCTCCTGATTTTCTGATAGGGCCGCAGCTCACTATCCTTCCACTTCTTCGCCACAGCCCAGCAACAATAGTCCGCAACCTGGAGTAACGGGTGCGATGCAGCACTGTGGATGAGCAGCCTATAGGGGATGCCCCTGTCGAGGGTATTGACGAGGTACATCTTTATGGCCTTCTCGAAGACGTTCTTTTTCCGCTTCGTCCCGATTCGAGCCGCCCAGACATTTATCCGGTCGATGCCATCCATGGTTCGATACCGGAAGACCAACCGCAATAGGACTCGCAGCAACTTGGCATAGAACACGGCGTCTTCGCGAAGCGTCGGGTTTACCTTGTTTTTCTGGGCAATGACGCTATCAATTCTGAAGCAACCATGAACGCAGTGTCTCTCTAGAAAGTCATACATCTGATTTCTGGTGCGCTGTTCATCTTCGGTCGCGTGAAATTCCTCGCACCCTAAGGCATGCTTCATGTTGAAGAACTCGGAGAACAAGGTCTCGCAACCGATCGTCGTCACCGCAGTCAAAATGAAGTACCGTGATCCGTTCGACGTGAAGTCAAAGGTGCCCGACTCGTCGATGAAGACGTCAAGAGTGGCCACGATCGAGAGCGCCGCGATGGGGAAGGGCTGTCACCGTCGCGGCTTACGCCGTACGTCACCAAGAGAGGTGACCAGAACCCAAGGAGGCGTGCCGACTGCGGAAGACGCAAGCACGTCGTGATCCGTCACGTCGTCCGCCTTCGGCAAGGTGGACGTACCCACCGGCTTGCCCTCCAGCTCTTTCATGGCACGCATGCGCGAAAAAATATCGTCGCCAGCCGTCTCTGTCAAGGAACCGGCTACGAACGGCTGGCATCCGTTCGGGCGTAGCGCGGAGCTGCGAGAGGGGCGGACCGAGGGTAGGAGCCCCCCTCCCGGCGCTGAAACGACGGGAGGGGGATACGCTCCAGGATCACCTCACCTCACGGCTGGTAGGTCACCGTGAGCTGCGGCTTGTTGCTGGTCGTCGCGTTCTCACCGGCGAAGAAGCCGATGTAGTCGAAGCCGAGGTCGTCGTTGTCGTCGAGGGTGAAGGTGAGGCGGAGCTGGGTGGTTCCGGTTTTGTTGATCGCGGCGAGGCCGGCGGCGTTCAGGGTTCCGGTCGAGGCCGAGCCGTTGGCGGTGGGGTTCGACATCGTGGCCACGCTGGTCGCGGTGGCCGCGGCCTGCCAGTCGGCGAAGGCGAAGGCGGTCGAGCCGCCGAAGCCGCCGGTGACGATGTCGGCCACGCAGGAGCCGTGGGTGGTGAAGGGGTTGGTGCCCGAGCTGGTCCCGCGCACCAGGCGGAGCGTCGCGGAGGTGATCGTCGCGGTGTCCGGGATCGAGGAGGTGTCGAAGGAGACGATGGACTTGTACTGCTCGTCGGCGTCGGTGTCGCCGACCCGCAGCGCCGCGGTGGTGTTGTCGGTCGAGTTGCCACCGCCGCCGACGTTGCCGGTCTCCCCGCTCTCCCAGATCCGGCCGTCCTCCGCCGCAACCGAATTGAAGGTCACGGTGACCGGGGTCCCGGCCGGCACGCTGGTGACGGTCACCGGGACCTCGTTCGAGGTCAGGGTCGAGCCGCAGCCGGGCGTGGTCCTCTGCACCAGGAAGTAGCTGCCGGCGGCGGGGAAGCTCGCGCAGTTGAGGGTGTAGCTCGTCCCCGTCTGGCCGGAGATGTTGGTGATCGTACCGCCCGAGGCCGTGCGGTAGCCCCACTGGTGGCTGCTGGTGCCGCCGCCGGTGTCCGTCACGGTCGCGGTGCCGCCGAGGCAGGGGCTGCCGATCGTGGTGCTGCCGGCGACCGAGATGGTCGTGTTGGAGAGCGGCGCCGCGATGCTCACGGTGGCGCTGCCGGCTCCAGGCTGGTTGCAGCCGGTGCTCGAAACGCTGGTGAGGCTGTAGGTGGTGGCGGTGGTCGGCGAGACGGTGCGCGTCGCCGGATTGGCGGAGACGCCGCTCTGGACGGTGCCGTCCGACCAGGTGAGGGTCCACGGTCCGCTCCCCACGAGATTGACGGTGAGGGTGGCCGGGCTGCCGGAGCAGACGGAGGTCGAGCCCGAGACCTTCGCCGGGATGCCGCACCCGACGTCGAGACGGCCATAGCCGAAGACGTTGTTGGGAACGGCTCCGGCCGCGCTGCTGCAGGTGGCGGTGGAGAGCGTGATCGGCTTGGCGGAGGAGGTGAGGCGGCTCTCGACCGCGGTGACGTTTCCGATGAGCGAGGGGAACGCCGAGAGGAGGAGCGCGACGCCGCCGGCCACATGCGGACCCGCCATCGAGGTGCCGGAGAGCGAGCTGTAGGTGGTGTCGCCGGTCCCGTAGGACGACCGGGTGCTGGTGCCGGGAGCGGCGATGTCGGGCTTGATGCGGTTGCTGCCGTCTAAGGTGACCGGCCCGCGGCTGCTGAAGGAGGCGATGGTGTCGGCGCCGGTGTTGAGCGCTCCGACGGTGAACGACGAGTCGTAGATGGCGGCGGGCGTGTTCACCGTGGAGCAGCCCGAGCCCGAGTTGCCGGCCGAGACCACCATCACGATGCCGGCCGCGCGGGTGTTGTCGACCGCGGTCAGCAGGATGTTGGGCGTCGTGCAGCCTTCACCCGTCGAGCAGCCCCAGGAGTTGTTGGTCACGTGGGGGGCCTTGCTCGGATCGCCCTGGCTGGTGGTGCCGCCGACCGGGTACGGAGCGAGGAAGAACTCCATGCACTCGATGTAGGTGGCGGGGGTGCCGGCGCCCTGGTTCATGTTGCGGCAGCCGATCCACTTGGCGCCCGGCGCCATGCCGATCTGGTTGGCGCCGTCGAGGCCCACCACGGTGCCCATGGTGTGAGTGCCGTGGCCGTTGTCGTCGCAGGGGGCGGCGGAGTTGGCGCCGCAGCTGCCGCCGCCGGAGTGGATGGAGTCGTGCCAGTTGTAGTTGTGGCTGGCGGTGGTGCCGTTCCAGCCGCGGTAGGCGTTCTTGAGCGCGGCGTGCGTCCAGCGGTAGCCGGTGTCGGCGCCGCCCACGACGATGCCCTGGCCGGTGTAGCCGAGGTTCCAGATCTGGGGGGCGCGCACGTAGCTGATGCCCGGCTCGGCGGTGAGGATGGCCTTGCCCGGAACCGCCATCTCCGGCCAGTCCGGATTGAATTCCAGCGGCTCCGGCTCGTGCGGCTTGGGCACGTCCTGGCGCATGACGGGGTTGCCGTCGATCCGCTTCACGTCGGGCCGGGCGGCGAGGAGCTGTGCGAGGCTCCGGTCGCCTTTGACCAGGATCGCGTTGACCAGATAGAAGGAACGGTACTCCACGCCCCGGGCTTCGAGCTCGGCGATGATCGGCTTCTGGGTTGCCCGCGCGGTCCGGAACAGCTCGCGGTAGACGATCTCGCCTTTGGCAAGCTTGGTCTTGAGCTGCCGGGCGCCCGCGAGGCTCGCTTGATTTTTCAGGACGACGAAGAACTCGGCCTGGGCGCCGGCGCGGGTGTTCTCGATCACCCAGGGCTCGATCTTCGCGGCGGCTCCCGGCTGTTCCTGGGCGCGGGCGCCGGATCCGATCAGCGCTGCACAGGCCGCGATGGCTACGCTCACGCGCAGCAGCCGTGAGATCACGGCTCCGCTGCGCATCCTCCCCTTCGAATGGACAGTCTTCATTGGTCTCTCCTTCGCCGAAATGGCACCAGATCTTGCGTTGGCTTCTGGAATACAGAGCTTCTGCTAAAGACGGTGCGCCCGGAGAGAGCCTCGGGACAAGGACCGCGCGGCTCAGCTCTTCCGCTTCGGTGCGGCCTTGATCTTTTCGAGGAGGGCGCGGGCCTGCTCCGCCTGGCCGGGATTTCTGGTCTTGGCGGAGAGCTCTTCCAGGAGGGTGATCGCTTCAGCGTCTTTGCCGGCGTTCAGGAAGTCGATCGCGCGGTTGTAGCGGTCGGCGAAGCTGTTGTAGTCGAGAGCGGTGCGGATCTCATCGAGCCGCCTCTGCAGGGCCTCGCGCCGTTCGGGCGTTTGCGCCTGGGCGAGGAGCGATTCGAGACGCGGTGCCGCTTCCGCGAGCTTTCCCTTTTTGATCAGATCGTTCTCGATCGCATCCCACTCGCCGAGCAGCACCGACTCCCGCGCCTTCGCGACGAGATCGAGACGCTTGTGCGGGACGAGGACGTTGTCGATCAGCTCCTCGGCCTTGGCCCGCTGGCCGTTGCGCGCGTAGAACACGGCCAGATTGAAGGCAAAGTCCTGGCGCGAGGGCATCAACCGGTAGGCGGTTTCGAAGACCTTCGCCGCCTCGGGCGGCAGCGCGTTCTCGTACGTCAAGGCCTGGGCGAGGCGGCCCCAGCCCTCGGCAAAATCGGGCCGTAGCTCGATCGACCGCCGCAGCGCGGCCTTGGCCTGCGGCAGGTCGGCAGGGTCCGGCGCCGGCTCGAGCAGGCTCAGGCCCAGGAGGTAGTGCAGGAAGAAGTCGTCCGGCGCCGCCTGGGCCGCCTGCGCGTAGTCGGCGCGCGCCTCGGCGATCCGGCCGGCGTCCTGGGCGATCCGGCCGAGCCCGGCACGGGCGGGACCGTGTTGGGGAGAGGCCGCGAGGGCGGCGCGGAAGTGCTCCTCCGCGGCCGTGTGTTTCTCGTCGCCGTTGTTCAGCAGGAGGTCGCCGAGCCGGTAGAGCACGTCGGGCCAGGCGAGGGGCGCGACGTCGAGCGGCACGCTCGCCTCTTCCAGGATGGGAGTCCGTTGCGCACCGAACACGCCGAACTGCACATAGATCCGGAGGTCGCGCTCCAGGGCCCCCAGGTCCCCGAAGGCCTGCTGGAACGCCTCCGCGCCGCGCTTTCCGGCCGCCAAGTCCCGCAGGAGCTCCGCGGTCTGCAGGCGCCGCTCCGGTTTCGAAAGCAGGAAGTGCACGAGCGCCCAGGACTCGGCGTAGAAGACGCCGCGGCGGTCCCCTTCGTTGTAGTCCCGCGCGGAGGTGTCCATCGCCAGGAGCTGGGGGAGCGGGATCAGGGCGTTTCTCAGCAGCCAGTAGACATGGAGAGGGATCGGCTCGCCGATCTTCGCCGCGCCGCCGACGACCTCGAACGTGCTGTAGTACTCGGCCAACCCTTCGTTCAACCAGAGCGGCAGGTCGGGGTAGGTGTTGGCCAGGATCTCGTGCAGGTACTCGTGGTAGATGAGCCGGGTGGCGTTGCGGCGCGGATCGGCATTGATCGCTGCGTGGTTCCCGTAGGGGTGGGCGACGAAGTACCCCTCGCCCGTCTGGGGCCGGCCCTGGTAGATGAGCCGGTAGGGGGCGAAAGACGAGGTGTCCTTGAAGACGTAGATCCAGGTCGGAGTCGGCGATCCGAGCCTCAGGTCCGGATTGAGCTGGGACAGCGCGGAGCGCAGCCGCTCCAGGTCCAGCGCGATCTTCCGGGCCGTCCGGTCGCTGGCGTTGCTGAACAGGGTGAAGTGCGGGCTGCGGAGCTGGATCCAGGGATCGTTCTTGCGGGGGAGGGCGGCGGCCGGCGCGGCCCAAGTCACCAGGAGGATGGCCAGAAGCAGGGCGGTCAGGACGGCGGACCGGGTGGAGGAGCGGTACGGCACGTTCATATTGTAACCAGCCGGCCCGCGGACGCCTCGTCATGCTCAAGTTTGCCGCCGGCTGAGGGCCGCGAGCAGGCTCGTCCCCACCGGGCTGCCCAGGCCGGTGCAGGTGTCCCAGCTGGGGAGCGGGACACAGGGGCCGCCACCGCTCTGGGTGATTTTGCGGGTGGCGCTGGAAAAAGGCTTCGTATAGAGAAGCGAAGTAAAGAATCCCACCGGATGCCCGAGGATCTGATTCATTCGCGCCGCCAGGGCGGCCCACATGGGGGCTGCGGCGCTGGTGCCGCCCGAAGGGAGGTCCAGACCGCCCACCACCACGTCATAACCTGTCTGAACATCGGCCCTGGCCGCAACGTCGGGAGAGCCGCGGCCGGTCTGGCCACCCGAGCCGGCTCCCGCCGTCTTCTGCCATTCCGGAAGCGGGAACACCTGGCTGAACCCGCCACCTCCGGACAAGATGACTGTCCCCTCGACCTCGTACCAGGTGGTTTCCCGCGAGAGGTCGGGGGGCACGCTGCTTCCGCCGCACGCCAGAACATAGGGGCTGGTGGCCGGAAATTGCGCGACCGGCTGACCGAAGAGAGAGGCGCCGTTCCCGAAGTCTCCAGTCGAAACGCAGACCGTCACGCCTTTGAGGGCGGCCCGGCGCAAGAGCCGGTCGATGGAGAGCATCGATCGCTGGGAAATCTCTTTGTTCTCGTACCAGCCCCAGGAGCAGCTGATCACTGATGGCGCGAGCCGCAGATCGGCAATGGCTCGCGAGAAGGCGATGTAGAGGCCGCGTGTCGTGCTCGGGGCCATGTAGACGGCGAGGAGCGCATCCGGAACGAGCGTGCCGAGGAGCTGGATGTCCATCGAGCACTCGGCCGTCCCCGGGTACGCGAGCGAATTGGGGTTGCACGCGCGCGGGTTGCCGCCGCTCCCGGCAGGGAGTTGCCCATAATATTCCGCGCAGTCCAGGATGGTCTTCCGGTCCGCCGGCCGGTTGCTTTGACCCTCCAACTCGACCAGCGTGATCTTGGGAACGCTGAGTCCGCGCAAGTGGAAGTAGGTCTCCAGATCACTCTGGTAGAAACCTCCGCCGAATTCGAGGATGCCGACGCACTGCCCCGCTCCCGTCGCATCGGGTGGAAATTGGTAGAAGTCGGCGATCGTACGGGGATCGGTGTGCGTCAGCTTGCCGAGGACCGAGGAGGCCACGGAAGGCCGCAGAATCGGCCGGTCGTCAAAGCCGATCACGTCCTCGATGATGCCGCGCAGGTTGTGAGGAATCCGGATCGGGCCGTCGTGGCTGCGATAGGAGCCGACCGCGGAGTCCAAGGTCACAAAACGCACCCCGAAGGCCCGGCTGAGCGCGGCCAGAGATCCGGAGACCTCGGCCGCGCAACGGGCCGCGCTCGCCTCGACGACGGTGAGGCCCTGGCCGGCGGCGAATGCCTGGACGGCGGCCAAGTCGGCCTCGGCGCTCCCATACCGGCGCACGAAGTCATCGTAGCTCCGCGAGGGCCGCTCGTGCGGCAGCGTTTGTGCCAGCTCCCTGAAATCTTTTTCGGTGGTCTCGTCATCCGCCTGAGACCGCACGACGATCGTCACGGTGATCGCCGCGTCGAGATCCGGACCCTCGGGCCGCAGGGAAGAGCCCGGCAGGGGCTCGGGTTTCGTGTCTGGAAGCTCCACTAGCGCGCGTGAGCCCGGCATGTCAGATCCTCGGGTCGGCATCTGGACCTCCGTTGATCAGGATTTTGATAGTATAAAGCTCTTCACGGCAGGACAGGCGCCGGGAATGTGACGCGCGGAGCGCTTCCTGAATGGAGGTCGGCGCAAATGTGCGGGATTGCAGGCATCGCTGATTTTCGTCCGGGCCAATCCATCGATTGCGGCCTGCTGGAACAGATGACCCGGCGCCTGTCGCACCGGGGCCCCGACGCTCTTTCCACCTGGCACAGCCAGGAAGCAGGGATCGGGCTGGGAAGCGCTCGCCTGATCGTCGTGGATCCGGCAGGGGGCGGACAACCGATGGTCCGCCGCCGGGCCGGCCGGACCTGGGCGGTCACCTACAATGGCGAGCTGTACAACGCCGCGGAGCTGCGCCGGACGTTGCGTTCTCTGGGGCACGAGATCCAGACCCGCTCGGACACGGAGATTCTCCTCACCGCCTACATCGAATGGGGAGCCGGGTGCCTCGACCGCCTCGACGGCATCTTCGCCTTCGCTCTCTGTGACGTCGAGGAACGAGCTCTTTTCCTGGCGCGCGACCGGCTGGGCGTCAAGCCGCTCTTCTACTGTTTCAAGCACGGTCGTCTGTTGTTCGCCTCGGAGATCAAGGCGCTTCTGGAGCATCCTGACGTGAGCCCCGAGGTGGGCGCGGAAGGGCTCGCGGAGCTGCTGCTCAATTTTCCCGTCCGCACCCCGGGGCGAGGAATCTTCCGCGGGGTGGACGAGCTCCTGCCGGGACACTGGCTGAGGCTCTCGCCGCAGGGACTGTGCTGTCGTCGCTACTGGCAGCTGCCGGTCTGGCGCCACGAGGACAGCGAAAAGGAGACGATCCGCCGGACGCGAGAGCTTCTGGAATCCGCGATCGAATCGCAATTGATCGCGGACGTTCCTGTCTGCACGCTCCTCTCCGGCGGCCTCGACTCCAGCACGGTGACGGCGCTCGCGGCCGCCGCCGGAAAACGGTCACACCGCGCGAGCCTCACCGCGTATACGGTGGATTTCACCGAGAACAACCAGCATTTCGTCGCCGACGCGATCTATTCCGGCCGGGACGGACCCTTCGCCCGGGATCTCGCGTCTCACGTCGGAGCCAGGCATCGCCTGGTCTGGATCACCACGGGCGAGGTGTGGCAGGCGTACGGCGACTCCCTGGTGGCCCGCGATCTCCCGACCAACGGAGATCTCGATGCGGCTCTGTATCTCCTCTGCAAGTCGCTCAAGGAAGAGGCGACGGTCGCGCTCTCGGGCGAGGGCTCCGACGAGGTGTTCGGCGGCTACTGGGGATGGGCGATGAAGGACGGCAAAGCCCCCATGGCTCCTGGGCGCTTTCCCTGGATGAACATGCCCGACGCGCTGCTGCGGCCGGAGATCCTGGACCTGATCCGGCCGCGGGAGTACCGTGAGCGTCTCTATGAGGAGGCCCTCGCCGAGACCCCTGAATTTCCGGAGGAGCCACCGGAGGAGCGAGCGATCCGGCAGACTTTGTACTGCCTGCAGACCCGCTTTCTTCACACCCTCCTCGAACGGCAGGACAGAATGAGCATGGCGGCGGGAGTCGAGGTCCGCGTTCCCTTTTGCGACCACCGCCTCGTCGAGTACGTGTGGAACGTCCCTTGGCGGATGAAGGCCGGCGGTGGAGCCGAGAAAGGCCTGCTCCGCCGCGCCATGGCCGATGTGCTTCCGCCTGCGATCTGCTGGCGGGAAAAAAGCCGCTTTCCGTCCAGTCACGATCCCCTTCTGGCCGACACGCTGGGCGCCATGCTGACGCTGTCGTTCGAGGCGGACACCCCGCTGTTTCAGGTGTTCGACCGCGAGGGGGTGAGCCGGCTCGTGGCGCAAAGGCGCCAGACCGGCACCATGCTCCTTTCGTTTCTGGTGCAGTTCGATTCCTGGATGCAGCGGTACGGCATTCGCCTCGTCTGAGCACCGGCCGGCTACGGCAGCCGGCTGCCCAGGATGAGCTCCCCGACGGAGCTCTCCTCGTAGTAGTCGACGTCCGCCGCCGCGGCAAAAAGATCGGCGTTGCCGCCGCCGAGAGCGCAAGCCGACAGGCCCATGGCCTCGGCCACGAGGTACATCGTCTGATAGAGGACGCCCACATCCTTGAGGATCAGCGCGTATCCCATCGACTCGTACTTCCAGAAGACGCGCGCGAAGCGGGCGGCGATCGTCAGCAGCACCTGAGGGGGAGAAGGCTGGCGCGAGATCAGGGCCGCGTCGTGCAGGAGCCTGGCGGTGGCCTCGGACCGGCCGGAGAGCTTGAAGAGCCGGTGCCCGGCCGGGCAGTAATGATAGAAGCCAGGCGGCAGGTCCACGCAGGACTCGACGCTCAGATACACCTCCAGCTCGTAGAGAGCGCCCCCGCCGGGATACGGCCGGCTGCTGAGCTGCTGCCCGGTTTCGGCTGCGAAGGTCCTGCGCTGCCTCGCCGTCCGGTAGAGGAACTCTCCGAGCTGCCGGAGGAGGATCGGCGGATCGCCGAAGGCGCGGACCGAACGCCGGTTTTCCAGGGCTGCCGTGAGCGGCATGTCCTCCCGCCGGAGCCGGTCCAGGTCGGGCCGGTCCAAGTCGAACGCCTCGTCGGACATCGGCGGCTTGGTTGCGGGCAGAGGCTCGATGCGCCCGGCGAAGCGGTAGGTGCCTCCATACCCCTGGCGGTTGCGGCCGAGCCGGGTCAGCGTGTGGAAGAGCAGGTCGTGGAATTCCCAGGTGCGCAGTGCGCCGCGGTCGTCCGAGGCGGCCTGGCTCGCGGTCCCGGCCTCGACCAGGACGCGGCAGCTCAGGAGCAGCGTTCCGAGGGCCAGGATCTCGTCTGAGGAAAGGCCGCAGGCCGTCGCTTCCATCTCGCCGAGCCGATGCGGCGTTGCGAGCCCGGCGCAGAACGCGCCGACCCGGGCATCGTGGACCGCCACCTGCACCGCCGAGAGAGGGCTCTCGATCACCATGTGCCCGTCCTCCCGGCGCAGGTAGGCGAACTTCGAGAAGACATAACCTTTTTGCAGGTCCACCCCGCGGGTGCAGAAAGGCAGGTCGGGTGACGTGGGGTGCGCCGTGGCCAGCGGACCTTGCTCACCGGCCGCCCGATAGGAGATCAGGCATCGCTGCTGGAGCTCGTGAAGAACGTAATAGAGCGCCGGTAAGCCCGCCGGGCCGTCCCCCTGCGCGACCTCGGCCGCCAGCTCTGCTTCCGCGGCGCCGGTCTCGGCCAGGCGGCGGAGCGCCGCACGGAGCGAAAGGCCGAGACCCGCGAGCGACAGGTCGGTCCGGGAGGTCCGTATCGCGAGCCGTCCCTCGCAGGTCTCGGTCAGCTCGGCTCCTTCCGGGAGCCGCAGCAGGATCGCAGGGCTCACTGGCTTCGCTCCATCCGGGAACGCCTCAGAAGAAGATGGGGATCGGATTGAGGTCCCGCTCGTCCAGGCTCTGCGGCAGCCAGCCGAGCGCGACCGGCGCGTCGTACAGCCGTCCCGGCGCGAGCCTCGCCCAGAAGTGCCGCAGGCCCGGCACCACGACCTTGACGACCGACAGGCCGACGTCCGGCCGGGTCTGATTCAGGACCAGGGTCTCCAGGCCATGCCGGGCCGCCGTACGGACGCAGGCTTCGACGTCGTCCCGGAGATCCGGGTGGTGCAAAAGGGGATAGTCACCGGCCCGCCGGGAAGCTCCGGGCGCCGGCGCGAGGAAGGAGCGGTTTTCCAGCGTGGAGCCGCGCAGCCATGCAAGCGCCTCCTCGTCAGCGCTGCCATAGGGAGCCGCGGGATCGGCGTGCCGCGGCAGCACGACGGGCAGGAACTGATTCGCTTCCGTCATTGCGCGAAGAATGCCGATCCTCGGCTCGAGATGGGCGCCGAACCCCAGGGTGATGTCCTCGGGCAGACCGTCCGTCCGGCGGGTGATGGCGGCAAAGACGGGAATCTCCAGATCGCTCGTGAGGTCCAGGACCCAGAGCTCGCGCTGCAAGGAACGGTAGAAGCTCCGCAGCTCGCGGAAGTAGGGCTCGTCGAACGCGTCGAGGTCCACGGCGGGCCGCGAGATCCGGTTGTACCACCAGAGCGCGACGCTGTCGCGCTCGACGAGCTCCAGGAATCCCTGAAGAATCGCTTCCTCGATGGAATTGCCTGCGGCGTTGCCATTCGAGTCGGCCCAGCAGAAACGCTCCTCCTCCGGCAGTGGGTAACCGAAGTAGCAGTAGGCCGTCGGTAGATACTTGAGCTTCCCTTCGGTCAGCGACCAGAGAGGGGTCCATTCGATCTCGGCCTGCTCGTCGAACGGCACCGGCACCCGCTGGAATCGCTTGCCGTGGTTTCCGTTCCATTCCCTGCGCCTGGCATACTGGGCTTCGCTGTACCCCATGCAGACGTTCGGGTGAATGGCCTCCGCGAGCGAGGGGAAGCGGGCCCGGATGCGAATCTCGTCGCCCTGAAAGACGCCGCTGTAGCGCTCGATGGATTCACAGAGGGCGCTCGCACGCGCCTGGAGATCGGTCTTTCCCTTTCCGCCGCAGCGTCCGCGGAAGCTGGATCGGATGTGAAACACCGTGTCGTCGAGCGCCGCGGCGTCCTGGCGCGCGAGATAGAGCGGCGCGATCCTGCCGTCGGTGCCCGGCGAGCGCCGAAGGTGGCTCACCACTCCGAGGAGGCGGCTGACGTGATGCTCGAATCTCCGCAGCGTCTCCTCCGGCGGCAGGGCGCGGTGGCCGCCGTCGGCGGTGAAGATCTTGCGGCGACTCTCGAGTCGCAGCGCTTCCGGAGTGCGCAGGGCCCACGCGGCACCCTCGCCGCAGACGGGGCATTGAGGCCGCCGCACCAGCGTATGCCGTTCGGTGGCGAACGACGTCAGATCGACGGTGACCAGCGTGCCCGCGAGAGAGAAGCCGGGGGCCTGCGCGAGCCACTGGGCGACCGCGGTGGCGAGGAAGCCCGCCGCCGCGAGCTGGGTGGAAGGAAGCGCGGGGGCCGGGTCGAGAAGCGCCCGGGAAGGCCCCTTGCGCGCCTGCACGAAGGATTCGACGTTCCGGTTGCTCCGCAGGCGCTGCGCCAGGCATTCCCAGCAACCGGTGCGCCCGGGGTCGAGGAGCGGGCCGATCCAGAGGATCGAGCCGACCGGCTTGGCGAGCAGCCAGGCTCTCCCCTCCTGAAGCTGGCGCTGGTTGATGTCCGCGAGACCTTCTTGCAGATAGTCGCTGGTCAGCACGACCTGCAGGTCGCCCGCGTCCTCTCCGGCGGCGGATATGCCGAGGCCGGAGAGAGCCGCGATCAAGGGCTCTGCCGCGACCCCCTCCAGCGCCGTGACCGCGACGCGCGCCGCCCGCAGCCGGTGCAGGGCGGTCGCCGCATCCGCTCCCAGAGAATCCCAGAAGGCGGCGTCCGGCTGCGGCAGACCGGCATGGCCCTCGCGGAGCACGTCCAGATCCTCCAGCCGGCCCAATGCGTAGAACACCTCGGCCGCGCTCACCGATGCCGAGACCGCTTCGATGATCTCCGCGGTGGTCTTCGATCCATCCAGGAGAGGAGTCAGGACGCGGAACGCCGAGCCGCTCAGCAGGTGGCTCCGCCGCTCGTCGAGCAGAAAGACGTTCTCGTCGACCACCTCGACCCTGTAGCAGCTTCTGATCTCAGGCCGGCTCAACATTGCATCGGTTTCTCAGGTTCGTTCGTTCCGTGCGGCGCGAAGCGCAGGCGTCCCGGACGAGCGCAACCCGGGACGCCTGACCGCCTCGCTTCATCTTCCTGCGTTTAGGTGCTGGAAAAGTCCGCGTGAAGGTGATGCAGGCTCTTCTCGAGGTCCTCTGCCTGGAGCCCGGAGGGCTTTTCAGGCAGCGGAAGCTCGAGCGTCGTTCCGGCGCCCCCGGGGACCAACCTCACCGTGAACGTCTCAGGGAACGAGAAGCCGTGATCGCTCAGGACTTTCTTGGGATTCTCCAGGAGCTTGCTGCGGAATTTGTCGTCGGCCCATGCCTTGGCCACGACCTGAGCGTACAGCCACTGAAACTGCGTCTGCCATTCTGGAATCATGATCTCTCCTCTCTTGAGCTCCGGACCATTCCGGACGTTAAAGACAGAGCGTTGATCTCAAGGCCGCCCAACCTGCTCGGCCTGCTCGGCACCGGCCGCGCCCTTTGCTCGCGACCGCTTGGCGATCAGCCTGAAGTACACGGTCCGGCCCGGCTGAGGAATGCTTGCGGGGCCGATTTGTAATTCGTTGCCTGGATCGGCGTAGTCCTTGTCGAAGAGATTGTCGACGATGAGCTGCAATGTCGCGCCTTGGCGCAGATCGTAATTCACCGTGGCATCCGCCACCGCATAGGCGTCCACCTGGTCGAGCGGATTCGCGGGAACCGTCGTTCCCCGTCCGGTTTTACGGGGTCCCACCCAACGAATCCGCAGGTCGGCCCCCAGTCGCTCCTTCCATCTGGCGGCGAAGCCCAGATTCAGCCGGTGGCTCGCGATGTCACCCACGCGCAGCTCGTCGACGCGGTTTCCTTCGCCGTTCAGCAACGGGCTGCCATCGAGTTGTTCGGGGTTTGTCTGGAACGGCTCGGTGAACGTGTAATTGCCCCGGATTTCCAGACCGCGCCACTGATAGCGGCCCTGGATCTGAAGGCCCCGGATGCGGATCTCGTCCTGGTTCTGGTACTGGAGACAGCCAGCCGCGGCGGTGCAACCTGGGACCAGCCGCAATGCCACGACGTCGGAGTAGTCGGCCTGGTACGCGGACGCGTCGAACGAGAAGGCTTCGCTGGGTGACCAGCCGGCGACGAGCTCGGAGTTCCGCACCCTCTCCGGCCGCAGCCCCGTGCTCGCATATTCATTGACGTACCGGAGGATCCCGAACTTCTGAAAATCCTGGGGATCCTTGAAGGCTTCGGAGTAGATTCCCTTGAGGACGAGAGCCGCGGACGGCGTGTAGACGACCGCTGCGCGGGGGCTGAAGAGGGTGCCGAAGCCGTACGATTCCGGCTGGTTGTTGATCTGGTTGTAATTGGCGCGCCCGGCGAGGACCAGCTTCAGGCTCGGGCGCAGCCGGTAGGACGCCTGGGCATAGACCGCCAGGTCCGTGTGCTCGATCTGCTCGGGCTTGATGTCGGTCGCGATCAGCGCGCCGGGCCCCACGGCGTCCTGAATGAACTGGCTCTGGATCGAGCTCTTCCAGAGCTCGACGCCGCCCACCGCATTGAGCTTCCCCGATGGCTCGTAGACGAGGCTGAGCTCGCTGCGGAGCTGCGTCGACAGGTCGCCAAAAGCCACGTCCTCCACCCAGGGGCTGGCCGGCGCGCATCCCACCGGTTTCAGATCCAGCGGCCAGATGCAGGGAGAGACCAGGCTCCCCATCCCGAGGAAGCCGTTGGCGTAGTTGTGCAGATAGACCCAACGGCTGTCGGCCTGGTCGAGCCCGGACTGCTGGAAGCGGGTGAACGAGTTGAACGTGAGGTCTTTGCCGGTCGGTTGAGAGTACCGGAGATAGAACAGGGTCTGGCGGGGAGTCCAGGTGGAGAGGCCGGAGTGGGAGGCTGCCTTGATCGCGGAGGACGTTCCCTCCTCCGCCCGCCAGCTCTGGAATCCCAGCGTCAGATTCGAGACCCGCAGCCTGCCGTAGAGCGACCAGGCTTCAGTCTTGTCGGAGAAACCAAAACCGTTTTGCTGGAGGAGGCGCTGGTCGAGCTCGCGGGTGAGGCTCTCACCGGCATCGGTGAGCTCGATGCTCAGGTTGCCGCTCGCGTCCCGCCGGCATTCGTAGTAGGGAGAGGCGCCCGGCGCGCAGGAGTACAGCGAGGTGAAGAAAGCGGCCAGAGGCCCGGTGAGGCGCATCCTTTGCTTGTAATCGATCGTTTTGTAGGTGTAGTCCCAGTCCGGCAGCCCGGCAAGATCCGGCTCGTCGGAGCGGAACACCCGGCCGGCCAGAGACCAGGCCAGGTTGCCGCTGCCGTCCCTGCCCGCGAGGGTGAAATCGGCAGAGCGCGTAGCGAGACCCCCGGATACCGCCTGCACGGTATACCCGAGCTTCTTGTCATCGGGGATGAAGGCTTCGGGCTCTTTCGTGATGATGTTGATCACGCCGGTGTAGGCGTTGGCACCGTACATGGTCGACGCCGGTCCGTAGACGACTTCGACGCGGTCGATGTTGCTCAGGCTGTACTGCCGCGACAGATAGAGGGTGTTGGTGCTCAAGTCGTTCTGCTCGACCCCGTCGAGCAGGAGGAGGTTGCGATCGCTGTAGCCGGACCGGTAGCCCCGCTGATACAGATAGGAGTAGATGACTCCGTTGGCCCGGGTGATGTCGAAGCCGGGCAGGTCGTGGATGAGCTGCTCGAGGTCGACGTAGCCGCGGCGCTCGATCTCCTCGCCGGTGACGACGACGACCGTGGCGGGGGCCTCGCGCAGGCTCTCTTTGGTCTTGGAGACCGAAGCGACCTGGACGACGGATTCTTCGCGCCGGACCTGGGCCAGCAACAGCGCGAAACGTTGCGGTGAGGTGGCTTCGAAGTCCGGGTCGACCCGCAGGATCGCCGAGACCTCGTCCCGCGCCTTGTCGAGCTCGTCGGACGCGATGTAGGTGCGCGCCAGGAGAGAGTGGAGCTGGACCGCCACAGAGCGGGAGATCTTGGCGTCGCGGCAGGGCTCGAGCTCCGCGGGCACGTCCTCGAAGAGCCCGAGCTGATACTTCTTCTCCGCCTGGCGAATCGCCTCCTCGCAAGAGCTCTGCGCAAAGCTGGGGAGGGCCAGCAGCAGGAAGGCCGCCCCCGACGCGCGGAGGCAGCGGCGGAGACGCCCGCCGTTACCCGCCGTATGGGTCCAGATTTGCATCCGAACAATCTCCTTGGGTGGCCTCGTCGCCACCGGTTCTACGGTCCGAATTCATAGTTGGGCAGGACCCAGGCGGGGCGCGGAAGGCCGAACCAGGTCTCGAGCACCATCTCGGTGGTGTTGAAGGCGCCCTCCACCCAGCCCTGCCAGGCTGAGTAGGCTTCACCACAAATATAGAGATTGAGGTCGAAAGGCTTGCGAATCCGGGGGATTTCCTCCCAGCTCCGCAGATAGGGATTCCACATGTGCCAGCCGCCGCCGTAGGGATCTTCGGTCCAGTTGACGAACACCGATTGCTGGGGGCTGGGGACCGGGCAGCCGTGGACGGCGGCGAGCTCGCGCCGGGCTTCCTCGACCATGAGCGGCGGCGCCGCGAGGCTCAGGGAGCCCGCGGGAGCTTTCTGTCCGCTCATGCCGAACCGGGAGCCGGCGCGGAACGCCTCCCAGAAACAGGCGTTCTCCTCGTCGCTCAACGAGCACAGCAACGCTCCGCGCTTGCCTGCATGCATGTAGTAGATCGCGCGGAGGGGGAGATCGGTGAGCGAAGCCCCTTGCATCGGCGTGGAGCTCGGGCTGTCGATGCTCTTCCACCAGGGCCGGCGGTAGGACGAGAAAAGCTTTCCCGCCGGGATGCCCGTCACCGTCTCCAGAGACCGGGCAAGCTCTTCCGGCCCGCTGCCGGCGGTCTCGATTTGAATGAGCTGGAGAGACCGCTTCGGCATCGCGAGAATGACGTGGCGCGCATACAGCTCCGCCGTCTCGCCGGGCTTTCCCGGCGCACCGACGGTCAGGGCCAGCAGCTCGCCGTGCGGCCGGATCGCAGAGAGCTGGTGCCCCAGGCACACCTTCCCGCCGCTCTGCTCGAAACGTTGCGCAAGGACCTGCGGCAGAGCGCCGTAGCCGTCGGCCGGGGTATAGAAAGCCGGCAAAGGATCCTCTTTCCCCGCCGGGAACAGGTAGCAGAAAAACATCTGCAGAGCGGCCAGCCCCAGGTCGTACAGGTTGTAGCTGCGAAACGAGGAGGTGGCGAACGAGGCGTCGGCGGCGAGTTGTTGGGCCTCGCTCCCGACGGAGCTCTGAAAGAAGTTCCAGAAACCGTGCCGCCAGAGGTCCGCCTCCTCGGGCGGCAGCGCGGCGATCCGGGCGGTGCGCAGGAACGCGACCAGCTCGTTCATCTCGCGGTTCACCGCGGCCAGACGCCGCTGTTGCAGAAGTGGAACGAGCTTGGCGATGCGCTGGCCAAGACCGGGTATGGCCTGCGTCATGGCATTGATGACAAGGCTGTTGGGATTGTTCCCCAGCAGCGGCCCGGCGAGCAGGTAGGGAACCGCCCAGGAGCACCAGTACTGGTTGGCGAGAAAACGGTGCCCCCGGAGATACTGGACGTTGGACAGGCAGAAGGGCAGGAAAGGCTCCAGCTTCAGCCCGAGCTCTTTCTTGCACAGCCCGTAGACGTTCTGGTGCAGAGCGTGAAAGGCCATCCCGCCGAGCTCCGCGGGCTGCTCGGGGAAACCTTCGAAGCGATAGGACCAGAGCCGGCCGCCGATGCGGTCGCTGCGCTCGAAGAGCCGCACGTCCAGCCGGTCATTCAGCGGGGTCGTCATGAGCCGGTAGGCGGCATAGGTCCCGGCGGCGCCGCCGCCGAAGATGGCCACGTCGATCGGGTTTTCGGCGGTCGCGTCACCCATGGCTCTTGTCGCCTCTCGTCATTTCCCGGCGTCGGCCGGGCAGGGCCGTTCCTGCGCAAAAGGGAGGTCCTGTGGCATGTATCGGTTCCACTCGTCCCGGGTCAGGCCGCGCTGGACGGCCCGGCAGAGCCCCGCGGCCATGACGCTCGTCCGGGCCGGCCAGATCCGCATCGTCCGGTCTTCGCTGCCGGAGATCAGCCGGTCGCCGTCCGGACTGAACGCGACGGTCCAGACCCACTTCTCGTGGCCGTCGAGCACGACCGGCGAGGCATCCGGATGGTCGAGGTTCCACAGCCGGAGAGTGCCGTCGGAGCTGGCTGAAGCAAGGAAGTCTCCCCGCGGGCTGAAGCGCAGGGAGTTGACGGCCGAGGCATGACCCGGCAACGACACGGGCGAGGCGCCGGAACGGTCCGCGCCGGCCACGACGATCTGTCCGCGGCCGGTGCCGCAGGCGAGGCGCCGGCCGTCCGGGCTGAACGCGATGCTGCGGACGTCCAGGCCGGCGCAGGCGGTGCGCGGCTGCGCAGACGGCTGGCGGGTGTCCCAGAGGAGAGCGCCTCCACCGTTGGCCAGGCCTGCCGCCAGGCTCCCGCCGCCCGGGGCGAAGGCGATCGCCGCGACGCGTTTGCCGCTCCTGCCGAGCACCGCCACGGGTTGCTCGGGATTGTCGAAGCTCCAGAGCCTGACGGCTCCGTCCGCGCTTCCCGACGCCAGCAGGGCGCGGCCAGGCTGGAAGGCGAGAGCGCTGACGATGCTGCCACCGCTGGCGAGCTCGCGGGGAGGGGCCGCAGAGTTGCGGAGATCCCAGACCCGGATTGCGCCGTCGGCAAATCCGGCGGCGGCCCGATTCCCATCCGCGCCGAGCGCGACGGAGCGGATCGGGCTCGGGAACGCGCCCAGGAGGACAGGCGGGCTCTGCGGCCGGCGGAGGTCGGACCGGAGGAGCTTGCCGTCCTCACCCCCGGACACCAGGATCTGTCCGTCCGGCGCCACCGCCACGGCGCGGACAGAGTCGCTGTGGCCGCGGAGCACGGGGTCGGGCTGCAGGCGGTTCACTGCGGTGTGCAGCGCGTTGAACAGGTCGGGATTCTCCGGCTCGCCCTGGTTGTCGCGGTTGAGCCGGTAGGCCTGGAGGGCAAGGAGGGCGGCCAGCTCGCGCTCGTCCTGCTGCAGGCGCGGGACCTGGAGAGCGAGGGCCCGGGACAGGGAGATCATGCTCAGCCGTTGCGCTTCCTGCTTCGACCGGTTCGCCAGGCTGCGCTGCCGCGCCTCCTCGCTCCGCGCCGCGTCAGCCTTTTCTTTCTGAATGCGGGCCTCCTGCTCCTTGGTCTCGGCATTGCTGCGCTCGACCACGGCGATCTGGCGTTGCTCCTCGGCGACCCGGCTCTGCTGCTCGGCGTTGCTCCGCTCCTGCTCGGCGAGCTGCGTCTGCTGCTCCGCCTTGCTCCGCTCCTGCTCGGCGACCTGTCGTTGACGCTCCGCGAGAGTCTTCTGGCGCAGCGCCTCTTCCGCCTCCGTATCGGCGCGGGTCCTCTGCTTGGTGGCGATCGCCGTTTGCCGAGTGGCCAATTCGAGCGCCGCCTGGGCTTGGGTCTTCTGGGTGAAGGCGTAGGCGCCGAACGCCAGGGTGATCAGGGCGGCGGTGCCGAGGATGACGGCCAGCCGGCGGGCCCGCCGCAGCTCGCGCCGCCGCCGCTCCTCCCGCTCCCGGACCTCGCTGTCCCTCTCCTGCTTGCTGGCGTCGAGGAAGGTCGTGGCCCGTTCGAAGCTCGGGTCGTAGCGCCGGGCCCACTCCGGCGTCGGCTTCTCCCTCTCACGCCAGGTCAGGGCGAGCTGCAGCTCCGGGTCCCGCCAGAGCGCCACGGTGCCTTCCTCGTGGCGGGAGGCGGCGCGGGCCACTCCCAGGTAGAGCTGCGCGGACCTCGCCTCCTCGTCGACCCAGACGGTCAGGCGATCCCAGATGCGCATGAGGCTCTCATGGGAGAGATCGAGGACGGAGCTCGCCTGGAGCGGCACGGTGGCCGGCGGCATGAGGAAGGACCGCCCCGGCCGGCGGAAGCTCTCGACCACGGCGGCGACCTCCGCATGGTCCGCTCCGGTCAAGGCGCAGACCTCCTGGACGGAAGCCGGACGGCGGATGCCGCGGTTCTCCGTGCCCACGTCGGTCAGGGCCTTGAACAGGAATTCGGCGATCCGCTTCCCCGCGGCGTCGAGCTCCCCGTACGCCTCCTCGGCGTGCCGCGACAGCGCCTCCTTCATCGTGCCGATCGCCTCGTAGTGGCGCAGGTCGAGCGGCTCCGCGGGCGCGTGGTCCTCTTCCCAGCAGGCCCAGGTCCGCAGCAGCGCGTGCTGGAGGATCGGGAGCTGATCCGGATCGTCGCCGACGTCGTTGAGCAGGCGCGAAACGAGGCGCGGCGCGATCGCGCCGCCGCCGACTGCGACGGGGCCCGTGATGGCGGAGCGCAGCTCGTCGCGGGTCATCCGTGGCACCAGGTAGAGGCCGGCGTTGATCGTCTCCGGCAGGTCGCCGAACTCCATGCAGTTGCCGATGAAGTCCGAGCGCATGGTCAGGGCGATGTAGCACGGCACCTCGGGGCTCCGCGCCGCCTCGAGGAGGAGCTTGACGAAGGCGACCGCCTCGTCGCGGCCGACCGCCCTGCGGCTGCGCTTGTAGCGGAAGATCTCCTCGAACTGGTCGACGAGCACCAGCACGTTGGCGCGCGCCGGGATGCGGGCTTGGCGGATGCACTCGACGAGGCCCCGATTGCTCGCCCGCAGCGTGGTCTCGGAGAGGGCGCGGGCGAGGTCCTCCTCGTCATCGTCCTGGGCCAGGGCCTCCGGACCCGTGAGGGCCGCCGCCAGGTTGCCGATCGGGTCCTCGCCGGGGCGCAGGATCGCCACCCGCCAGCTCGATCCCGCGCGGGTCATGGCGCCGCCGTAGAGCGCCGGGATCAGCCCCGCGCGGACCAGGGAGGACTTGCCGCTGCCGGAGGTCCCGACGATCGACAGGAAGCGCGTCGTGCGCAGCCGCCGCAGGAGCTCGTCGATCTGCTGCTCACGGCCGAAGAAGAGGTAGTCCTCGTCGGGCTCGAAGGTGCGCAGGCCGGGGAACGGATTCATCCGCTCCGTCTGCATCGCGAGGCTCGTTTGCGCCGGGCTCATGCGATCCTCCGGGCCTTATCGAGCTCGCCGAGGAACGGCGCGAGCGCCGCCGGGGAGAAGCCTTCGGCCGGTTCGTGCAGCACGGCCGCCTCGAGCGTACGGAACCGCTCCTTCTGCGGGGTCATGGGGGCCGCGACGTAGATCCCGCGGGCGAGCAGGGGCTTCTCGCGGCCCAGGGCGGCGCTCCTCTGCAGCTCGCGGAGCTTGCGCCGCAGCCACGGCTCTCCGGTCTCGCCGTAGAAGAGGAGGATGGCGTCGCAGGTGCACAGGCTCTCCTCGTGATCGATCCGCGCCTGGGTCTCATCCTCGTCGAACAGCGGCAGCACGACCTCGAGCCCCTGGTTGAAGAGGAAGTCCTCCAGGGGCCGGGTCGCCTCGAGATCCTGCTGATCGCAGATCAGATAGACCCGGATCAGCTCCTGGGAGGAGGCTCTGGTCTCAGGTCCGGGCTTCGGGCTCGCCGGAGGCGCCAGCTTGAGATGGATCGTGGCCTTGAGGTCCTCGAGCGGGACCTGCAGCAGCTCGGCCTGGGCGTGCACTTCGGGTGAGGTCAACAGATACTGGACGAACTCCTGCTGCCGCGCGTCCTCGACCTGGAGGTCCTGAGGCATCCAGATGAGGCGCGAAAGGCCTCCGGCCGCGCTGCGTTCCGCGGCCATCTCCTGCTGCAGCACGACGAGCGAGCGGGAGGCGCCGTCCGGAACCACTCCGTAGGTATGGCCGATGAGGTGGACGGAAAAGGTGCAACGGGCGAGCTGAGCGCGGACGAATTCCCTGAACTCGGAGGCGAGCAGCGGCAACGGTTGGTCGGGCAGGACCGCATAGCCGTTGCGGACGAGGTCGCGCTGGATCGTCTCCCGCTCGTCGCGCAGATCGAAGCTCGTCTCCGCCAGGTAGACCGTCCCCTTGCTCGCTACGGGTGGGTGCGTGTCCTTGCCGTTGTGCAGGAGCTCCAGCAGCTTCGAGATGTCGTAGGCGAGGTCGTCCAGCTTGGCGAGGAAGGCCCGCTCGGCATCCGGGCCGTAGGCCTGCAGCAGCTCGCGGGGCCTGCCCGTCTGCGGATCCACGACGTAGAACTCGTACCCGAGCAGAGGCTGAATCTCGTCCGGGTGGCGCTCTTGCGGCACCGGCGTCTTCACCACCTTGAAGATGCGGGACTTGTCGGCGACACGGAGGCCGCCCGACTGCTCCGAGGCGCGGCAGAACTCCTTGAGCTCCCGCGTGCACCATTCCGAGTGGATATAGCGCGGCGACAGCACCGAAACCAGAGCGCCGATCCTCGGGAGACGTTCCAGGATCGTGTCCGCGAAGTAGTCGTTGCCCTGGAGCTTCGGATCGCGCCAGATCTTCGGCTTCTCCCCGAGGAGCTGGCCGACACGAATCTCCAGGAGGCGATGCAGGCTGGCGACCCAGCCCGGCTCACCCTCGACGAGCGCCTGGTCGTCGAGGTGGGCATAACTGATCAACAGATCGTGCTCGAAGGAACTCATTCGACGACTCCATCGGCCCTTTGCCCCGGCTCTCGCGCGGATCGCCACCCGGGCTTGGTGCCCAAGGCACCTCGCAAGAGCCTCTCGGCTCTCTACGTCTCTATCTTTGCGGTGATCTTAACTCGCGCCGGCACAGAATTCAAAGAACATTGAATTAGCTGCACATTTGAAAGCAGCTAACGCTGCTACAGTACCGCCCCATGCTCCGCGCCCTGGCCGCCACCTACCGCGATGCCTTCTCCGGCCTTCCCCGGCCGGTCTGGCTGATCTCCGCGGCGACGCTGGTCAACCGGAGCGGCACGATGGTGCTGCCGTTCCTCGCTCTGTTCCTGACGTCGGAGCGCGGATTTTCCACCACCGAGGCGGGGCAGACGCTCGCCATGTATGGGATCGGCGGCATCGCCGGCTCGTATCTCGGCGGCTGGCTCGCGGACCTCTTCCCGCCGCGCCGGGTGATGGAGGCGAGCCTGGTGCTGACCGGCACGGGGTTCCTCCTCCTCGGGCAGGCCGAGAAGCGCTGGGCGATCCTCCTCATGATGTTGTTGCTGAGCCTGGTGGCGGAGGCGTTCCGGCCGGCCTGCTCGGCGGCGCTGGCCTCGGAGGCCGCCCCGGAGGAGCGGGTGCGGGCGTTCGCGCTCAACCGGCTGGCGATCAACATGGGGATGAGCCTGGGGCCGGCGGTGGGCGGCTTCCTGGCCTCCCGCGACTATGGATGGCTGTTCCGCGTCGACGGAGCCACCTGCCTGCTGGCGGCCCTGTTCCTGTGGGCTTCGTTCCGGCGGGAGCCGCGGGTGGTGCGGTCGGGTGCGCCCGCGGCGGGTGGCCCGGCCGACCGGTCGCCCTGGCGGGACGTGCCGTTCCTCGCCACGATGGCCCTGGTCTTCGTGCTGGCCACGGTGACGTTCCAGATGCTCAGCACCTATCCGCTGACGCTGCGCGATCTCTACGGCTTCGGGGAAGCGCGGATCGGCCTCCTCTTTTCCATCAACACGGTGATCATCGTGCTGTTCGAAATGGTCGTCGTCCACCGCCTGCAGGCGAAGAGCCCTCTGCGGGTGGTCGCCCTGGGGAGCTTCGTCTTCTGCCTGGGATTCGGGCTGCTGCCCTTCGGCGTCGCCGGCGGTTTCCTCTACGTGGCGCTCACGGTGGCGGTCTGGTCGGTGGGGGAGATGCTGACGCTGCCGCTCCTGGGCGGGGTGGTGGCCAACCGGGCGGGGGAGAGGAGCCGGGGCCGCTACATGGCCCTGTTCACCGTCGCCTTCGAAGGAGCCTTCGTGGTCTCGCCGCTCCTGGGCACCTGGATCTACGAGGCGTTCGGCCCCTACGTCCTGTGGCTCGGCTGTATCGGGGTCGGGGTGTTGCTGCTGGCGGGGTTCTGGGGGCTGGCCGATAGAAAAATTTCCAATCTTCAATCTTGAAGCAGATCTGAAATATTTGGTGATCGTCCGTCATAGAAAGGCGAGGTCCCCAAATGAGGAGAGCCTCGTCCTTCAAGGGAGGATGCCAGATCATGCCTCGTCTGCTTCACGGAGCTACGATCACGCTGGATGCGTTCCGGGATGCGACGGAAACCGTCGCCGAGAGGAGCGCGGATGTTCCTTTGGCGTTCGCCGCAGCGTTGCCGGCGGACGTGCAGGATTTCGATTTTCTGTTCTCTGATCTCCAGAAGAAGCCCGGCAACCTGCTGCCGGAAGCGCGCGCGACGCGCGACGATCTGGTCCGTCTCGGACAGACCATGCGCGACACCGGCGGCGCGGCCAGCGGGGATTCGAAGATCCCCGCGGCCTACACCTACTTCGGTCAGTTTGTGGACCACGACGTCACGCTCGAGACAGCCTCGGCGACCGCGGACCAGTTGATCGATCCCAATCTCGTTCCGCTCCCCCTCGCCGACATCCGGACCCGTATCCGCAATCTGCGGACCGCGACCCTGGACCTGGACAACGTCTACGGCTTACCGGCGCCGCGCAACGGGCCGAAGATGCAGATCGGAAAGGTCACGCCGCTCAACGGAACGTCCAAGCCGACCCTGCGCCCGCCGGGGAAGGGGGACGACAACGACGTGCCGCGCGAAGGACGGAGCGCCAGCATCGAGCACGACCGCGCCGCCCTGATCGGCGACCCGCGCAACGACGAGAACACCATCGTCGCCCAGTTGCAGGTGGCGTTCCTGCGCGCTCACAACGCGCTGGTCGACCGGGGCGAGACCTTCCGGCATGCGCGCAGGATCCTGCGCCAGCACTATCAGCACATCGTGCTGGCCGACTTCCTGCCGCGGGTCTGCGATCCGGCCATCGTGCGCGACATCCTGAAGAACGGCAACCGCATCTATAACGCGTTCGTCGAGCCGTTCTTCCTGCCCCTGGAGTACGCCGTGGCCGCCTACCGCTTCGGCCACACCATGGTGCGTGCGGAGTACGACTTCAACCTCAACTTCAATACGAGCGGTGAGCCGGGCACCGTCCCCGCCACTCTCGGCCTCCTCTTCACCTTCACCGCTCTGGGCGGCGGCCCCGGCCCCGGGGTTGGTTTCGACACCCTGCCGGACAACTGGATCATCGAGTGGGAAAACTTCGTCGAGGCCGGTGGGCCTTTCAACAAAGCGCGCCGGCTCGATCCCAAGCTGGTCGAGCCGCTGTTCCACCTGCAGGGTCTGACGGGAGCGCCGGAGCCTGGGGACAAGGGGCGTCTGGCGGTGCGCAACCTGTTGCGCGGGTATCTGCTGCGCATCCCCACCGGACAGGCGGTCGCCAAGGCCGTCCAGGCCAAGTGGACGATCCCCGCGCTCACGCCGGATCAGGTCATCGCGGGGGCGGCGAGCGCGGAGCAGGCCCAGATTCTCCGGGAGTCCGGCTTCCACAAGCGCACGCCGCTCTGGTACTACATCCTGGCCGAGGCGGCCGTCCTCGGCCGTGGCCAGCACCTGGGACCGGTCGGCAGCATCATCGTCGCCGAGGTCCTGATCGGGCTGGTGCGGCGCAGCGAGGACTCGATCCTGCGCACCCCGGGGTGGAAGCCGAGCCTGCCCGGCAGCCGGCGCGGCAAGTTCGATCTGGCGGATCTGCTGCGCTTCGCCGGAGTCCTGAAGCCCTAGCTGGCCGTCCTGCACCCCTCTCCCGCTTGCGGGAGAGGGGCCGGGGGTGAGGGCCTACGCCGGTGGCTCTTCGTGGAGCCGGAGCTTGCGGTAGCCGCGGTTCCAGTAGATGAGCGGGGGGGCTTCCTGCTTGGGGACGTTGCTCGCGTGCACCTCGCCGATGTAGACCGTGTGCGAGCCCGCGGGATAGCGCGCGTGGATCCGGCAGTCGAGCCAGGCGAGCGCGTCGACCAGCACGGGCGCTCCGGTGTCTGCCGCGGACCAGTCCCCCTGCTCGAAGCGGTCCTCGTCCTTGACCCAGGCGAAGCGGTTCGACAGCTCGGACTGCTCTTCTCCGAGGATATTGACCGCGAAAACCGCTCCCGGCTCCTCCAGGAGGGCATAGGCCTTGTGGCGGTTCTCGATGATGATGGCGATGAGCGGAGGCTCGGCGGAGACCGAGGCGAAGGCCGAGACCGTGAGACCGTGGGTCCGTTCCCCCGCGCGGATCGTCACGATCGTGACCCCGGCAGGGAAGTGCCGCAAGGCGATACGGAATTCTTCAGACGAAATCACTTTGGCGTCTCCCTTCAAGAAAAAAGAAATGAAACGATCGGGCGCTCCGGGCCGATTCTACCGCTCCCGGGAAGCACCCGGCCCCCTCCAGTGGCATTCCGATTGCACTCTCTCAGTGCAGCGAAAGCCGGCCGGAGAGGACACCCGGCCGCAGATCGACCCGCTTTTGATGAGAACACCGAGGAGATCACTGAGGAGACCACGATGCCCAAGATCAGCAGACCCAAGATCGATAAAGCCAAGGTGAAGTCGTTCCTGAGCCAGCCGATCCGGATCGGCTTCCTGTCGGTGCCGCTCTGGATGGCCGGCGCCTACTTCCTGGCGCGGCGCCTGCGCGCCCGCCGTCGCTACGCTTAAAGGGGGCGGTCCGCCGCCCTCTGCCCCCCTCTTTTCCTCTCTTCGCCATTTCGCCCTGTCGCGGAAGACCTCGCACGACCTGGACGCTTTGACTGCGCCCCGCGCAACCTCTAAGCTACTCGCGTAGTTCCACGGGTTTTTCGGAGGTCGACTGCATGGCGCAGAGCAGGAGCCGTGAGACGTGGTGCGCTGTCCTCCTCTTTCTCTGTCTCGCCGCGTCCGCCGCGGCGCAGGAGGGAGAGGGCGAACAAGCCGAGCAGGCCGAGAGCAGCGGAGAGGCGGAGAGCCTCCGTCCGCGCTTCCACTTCAGCCTGGAGGGCAAGGCCAATTACCGGGACAGCGAAGAGAACCGCTTCCAGGTGCCCTTCGACTTCGATCCGTCGCCGAACAGTGTGGTGCGGGGATTCGAGGAGACGGTCAATTCCGGCTCTCACTTCGAGGTCTCGGCCCTCACGCTCCTCCTCGACGCCAGCTGGGGCGACGGCCTGGCGGCTCACGGCAAGATCGATTTCATCGATCTCTACGACCGCAATCCCACCTCCACCGACAAGAAAGCCGACGTGGACGAGGCCTGGGTCCGCTTCGGCGTCGAGCCCGAGCCGGCGACTCTCGCGCCGCGCACGGGCGTCTATCTGAAGATCGGCAAGATGCCCAAGCTCGAGCGCCAGGACGACCGCCACCTGGAGAGCTATGGCCTGGTCTCCACCGCCTTCAACCGGTTCGAGGACTCCGGCGCGGAGCTGGGAGTGAGCCTCGGACGCCACGTCTACGCGAAGCTTTCGGCCACCTCGGGGAACCCGGTGTTCATGCGCGACCCGAACGCCCTGGCCGGCGACAACGGCACGCCCGACCGGAGCACGCTGGACGCGAACCCGGACTTGAAGAGCGGCATCGTCATCCTCTATGACGCCGAGGTCGAGGATCTGGACGTGGACGGCGACCTGGAGCTCGGCGGCGGCCTGGGCGTGCGCTTCGCCGACGAGGCGGGGCGCAACGGCGTCGACGTGCTCGTCTGGTCGTATCAGCGGACCCTCGCCGACCGCGTCGAGCTGGAGGGGACGTTCTACGGCGGCGACCTCGACCTGCTGAACGGACCGGAAGGCCATTTCGAAGACGTCTCCCTGGCGATCCGCGGCGACAAGAAGGAAGAGGTGGGGGGGAACGTCTGGCTCTATTGGGGCGGTCTGTCGCTCTTCGCCCAGTACGTCGATCAGGAGATCGCCGGCCTGCCGCGGACCGGCCTCGAGGCCGAGGTCGCCTGGCGCTTCGATCTGCCTCTCTGGATCGCGGTGGGAGACCGGCAGCTCTTCCCCTGGATCGCCCCGGCGGTGCGCTGGTCCAGGCTCGACAACGACTTCCGGAATCCCCGCGGCGGGACGCCCGCTCCCAGCCTCACCTGGGATTGGGACAAGATCGACGCCGGAGTGCGCCTCGGCATCTTCCAGGGGATCGACCTGACGTTGGAGTACGCCGACAACAAGTTTATTCTCGGCAACGGGGCCGAGCGGGAGAACAATGAGTTTCTGGCGACGCTGCGCTGGCGGAGCTGAGCTTCTCCTCGCGCTCCTCCTCCTCGCCGGCCCCGCCGGCGCAGAGGATCTCCGCGGCACGGTGCAGCTCCTGGCCAAGGGGGGCAAGGGACCGGCGCGCGGGGCGGACGTACGGCAGGCGGTGGTCTACTGGGAGCCGGCCGGAGGGGCCGCCGTGCGGCCGCCCGAGGCATCGCTCCTCATGAAGACCCGCCAGAAGCAGTTCATGCCCCGCCTGCTCGTGGTGCCGCGCGGCGCCCGGGTGCGCTTCCAGAACGAGGACCCGATCCTCCACAACGTTTTTTCGGTCTCCCCCGGCAGCGCCTTCGATCTGGGGTTCTATCGCAAGGGGCCGGGCAAGGAGCAGCGGTTCAACGAGCCCGGAGTGGTTCGGGTCTTTTGCAACGTTCACCATGACATGGTCGCCTATCTCCTCGTGGTGAGCACGCCGTATGTCGCCTCGCCGGGTCCGGACGGCTCGTTCATGCTGTCCGGCGTGCCGAAGGGGCCGGGGCGCCTGACCGTCTGGCACGAGCAGGCGGACCCCTGGACGGCCGATCTCCAGGTCCCCCAGGGGACGCCGGTGAAGGCTCGCGTCGAAGTGGTGCGGCCGCGCGTGCCGCCACATCTGAACAAGGTCGGACAGTCGTATTTCCAGTCGGGACGTGACCGCTACAACCAACCCTAACCGCCAGACCGGGCCCTCGCTGGGCACGCGGGTCTTCCTGGTCACCTTCCTGCTGATCGCGCTGTCGGTCGGCACGGCGGTGGCGGTGACCTCGTTCCTCGTCCGCCGGATCGCCCGGAACGCGGCGCACGAGGCGCTCGCCAGCTCGTCCTCGGTCCAGGAGATCGTCCAGGGCCAGGCGCGCGAGCGGCTGAAGCTCATCTCGCGCCTGATGGTGGGCGACCCGTACCTGGCCGCGTACATCGCCCAGGCTTCGGGTGAGATGGATACCGCGTCCATCCTCGACCTGCTCACCACCAAGCAGCAGGACCTGGGGTTCGACTTCGCGATCCTGCTCGATCCCACGGGCCGGGTGATCGCGCGGACCGACCGCCTGAACGCCGCGGGGCAGGATCTCTCGCACCGACCTCTGGTCGCGAAGGCTCTGGCCGACCTCGACGTGGTGGGGATCTGGGAAGAGAACGGCCGGCTCTATGACACGTCGATCGTGCACATCCAGAGCCCCGACTTTCAGCTCCTCGGCTTCATGGTGACGGGTCTCGCCATCACCGACCAGTCGGCGCGCGGCATCCAGGAGGTCAGCGGCACCGACGTGGCCCTCGTCTCCCTCGGGCAGGAGGGGCCGAAAATCGTGGCCACGACCTTGCCGCAGAAGACGGCGCGCAGTCTGGCGGACTCGATCGGCTCGCGCGATCACGCGCTGGGGCGGGCTCTCCAGGCGGGCCAGAAGCCGGAAGAGACCGAGATCGAGCTCGACGGCGAGCCCTGGATGGCCGTGGTGTCGCCGCTGGGCGCCGGCGAAGGCCGGCCGGTGGGCGCGACCATCGCCCTGGCCTCTCTACGCAAGGAGCTGTCCGCCTACCGCGAGATCGAGACGGTCCTCCTCCTGGCGGGGCTGGTCTCCGCCCTCCTCGGCGGTCTGCTGGGCTTCGCCCTGGCGCGGCGGACGCTCGCGCCGTTGCGGCAGCTCGCCGCCGCCGCCGAGGCCGCGCGCCAGGGCGATTACGATCCGAAGATCTCCACGGGACGGACCGACGAGGTCGGACGGCTCTCCCGCGCCTTCGACGAGCTCCTCGCCGATCTGCGCGAGAAGCGGGACATGGAGGCCTACGTGACCGAGCTGTCGCGCAACCTGCCCGAGCCGTCGCAAGGGCGCGCCATAGTCGGCGGGCCGCAGTCGCGCGAGATCCTGGTGATGGGGATCGACCTGCGCCGCTATGCCCGCGCCACGGCCAACGGCGGCCCCCAGGACGCGCTGGATCAGCTCACCGAGGACCTGAAGCGGGTGACCACGGCCGTGGGCGCGCAGCGCGGGCAGCTCGAAGGGGTCATCGGGCACCGCGTGCTGGCGAGCTTCATCGGCGACTCGCGGGGCCGGCGGGCGCTGCAGGCGGCCGCCCAGGTGCTCGCCGCCTATGCCGACGGCGATCCGTCCACCGAGGAGCTGGCGCCCGCCGTGGCGCTGGCCTCGGGCCGGACGGTGACCGGGCCGGTGACGATCAACGATCAGATGGAGCGGGCGCTCGTGGGACTGCCGGTGCAGCAGATCGACGCCCTGCTGCGCGAGGCCACGCCGGGCGAGCTCCTCCTGTCGCGCGAGGTCCACGACGAGCTGCGCGGCGCCTTCGAGCAGGCGGGGTACCAGCTCGCCCAACGGCGCGGGGTGCTGACTCCGCAGCCGCTGTACGCGATGACCGCGTCGCTCGCGGCGCGGTTGACCGGACTGCGCGGGCTCGGCGGGCTCGGAGGCCTGACCGCGGACGGGCGCGAGGCCGTCACCCCGCCCGGCGGGCACACCCTGTCCGGCATCGCGCCGGGCGCTCTCATGGGGCAGCGGTTCGAGATCCTGTCGGTTTTGGGCGCCGGCGGCATGGGCGTGGTCTACAAGGCGCGCGACCGCGAGCTGGACGACCTGGTCGCTTTGAAGATGCTCAAGAAGGAGCAGCTCGTCGACCGCACGCAGCTCGACCGGCTGAAGAGCGAGATCAAGCTGGCGCGCAAGATCACGCACCCGAACGTGCTGCGGACGTTCGACTTCGGCGAGATCGACGGCATCCCCTACATCTCCATGGAGTACGTGCGGGGCGTCACGCTGCGCTACATGCTCGACCAGACGAAGCGCCTGCCGTACTCGGCCGGCCTGCGCCTGGCGAAGCAGCTCTGCGCCGGCCTCGCAGCGGCTCACGCGGTGGGCGTCCTGCACCGCGACATCAAACCGGAGAACCTGATCCTGGAGCCCAACGGCAACGCGAAGCTGATGGACTTTGGCATCGCGAGGCCGATCAACCGGATGGAGCCGGGGCAGACGCAGGCCGGGATGATCGTCGGCACGCCGCTCTATCTGTCCCCCGAGCTGCTCCAGGGGCAGGAGGTCGACGCGCGCGCCGACGTCTACTCCTGCGGCGTGGTGCTCTATGAGATCTTCGCCGGATCGCTGCCGTTCCAGGGCGCGAACGCCATGGAGATCATGCTCAAGCACCTGCGCGAGCAGCCGGTGCCGCCGCGCGTCCACTGGCCGGAGATCCCGCCGAAGCTGGAGCAGCTCATCCTGCGCTGCCTCGCCAAGGAGCCCGAGGAGCGCTACCGCTCCGTCGAGGACCTCCTGCACGACCTCGAAACGCTGAGCGCCTGAGCGAATGGAAGACCACCCATGATCGCCGAGAGACAGATCCGCACGTTCGAGAGCCCGTCCGATCCCGTGAGGAGGCTGGCCGACTACGAGGTGCTGCTGGAGATCGGGGTCAAGCTCTCCGGCACGCTCGACCTGCCGACCGTGCTGGAGATGGCGCTGGAAACCGCGGAGCAGGTCTGCCAGGCCGAGACCAGCTCGATCTGGGAGCTGGACGAGGAGACGCAGGAGCTGTTCTTCCGCGTCGTGCGCGGCCAGGCCGCGGGCGAGATCCGCAACCTGCGGGTGCCGACGGGGCATGGGATCGTCGGCAGCGTCGCCAAGTCCGGGGTGGCCGAGCTGGTCAACGACGTGGCCGCGGACTCCCGCTGGCATGGCGATGCCCGAGGGTTCCACACCCGGGCGATTCTCACCGTGCCGCTGCGCGTGCGGGGCGCGGTGATCGGCGTGCTGCAGCTCCTCAATCCGGTAGGGCGGGACCGTTTCACGGAGGAGGACCTGCAGCGCATGACGCTGTTCGCCGGCCTGCTCGCGCCGCCGCTCCAGAACGCCCGTCTCTATGAGGCGCAGGAGCGGCAGTTCCTGAAGATGGTGACGGCGCTCGCCGAGACGCTCGACAAGAAGGACCCGTACACCGGCGGCCACGTGCGGCGGGTGGTCAGCTACTCGATGCTGCTCGGCGCCGAGCTCGGTCTCGGCCGCGGCCAGCTCAAGGAGCTCTGGCTCGCCGCCACGCTCCACGACATCGGCAAGATCGGCGTCCCCGACCGCATCCTGGGGAAGCCCGCGCCGCTCGATTCCGAGGAGGCGGAGCTGATGAAGAAGCACACGGTCTTCGGGTCCGAGATCGTCTCCCACCTGGCCAACCCGAGCGTTCTGGTCGGCGTGCGCAACCACCACGAGCGCATCGACGGCCGGGGGTATCCGGACGGTCTCCGCGACGACGAGCTGCCGCTGGTGGCGCGGATCATCGCCGTGGCGGACACCTTTGACGCGATGACCACGAGCCGGCCCTACCGGGCCGGGCTGCCGCGCGAGCGGGCCGCCGCCGAGATCACCGGCTCGGCCGGCTCGCAGCTCTGCCCGACGGTGGTGGCCGCGTTCCGGACGCTCTTCGAGTCCGGCCGCTTCGACCTGCCGGCGAGCGAAGGGATCTTGCGGTCGATCTACGAATAGATAGAAGGTTGTTCATCCGATGCTGTGCCTGCGCTACGCCCTCGAAGGCGAAGAACGCACCTACACCCTGACCGGAGACCGGATCCGCCTCGGGCGGGGGAGCGACAACGACGTCGTCCTCCCCGACGTCTCCGTGTCGCGCTACCACGCGGAGATCCGCCGCGAGACCAACGGCTGGGTCATCCAGGACTTGAAGAGCACCAACGGGGTGGAGCTCAACCGGGGACCGATCGAGAGGGCACCCGTGCACACGGGCGACCGCCTGGGGATCGGCGTCTTCGAGCTCGCCGTGGAGGATCTCGTCGCGCTCGGCCGGGAGCGGCCGCGCGACGTGCGCGATGTCCACGACAAAGCGGCCGAAGAGGAGGCCGCGCCGCTGGCCAGCCTGACGAACGCGACGATCGTCCGGCCGCTGTCCGACTTCGCCGAGGCCTTCGGGCTCACCGGCAAGAAGACCGCACCCCTGCCGGCCGAAGCATCGGATCTGGACTACGCCAATCGGATGTTCGGGTATCTCACCCGCCTGGGGCGCATCCTCATCGACGCCGATGCGGTGGACAACGTGCTCATCCGCGTGCTCGACATCGCGTTCGAAGCGCTGCCGGTGGACCGCGGTTTCATTCTGCTCTCGGACGATCAGGGGGAGCTCGTCTGTGAGCTGATGCGGATCAAGGACCGGGTGGAGCTCCATCCGTCCGTCGAGGTGCCGGTGTCGCGGACCATGCTGCGCGCCGTGATGCGCGAGCGGGTGGCTCTCGTGACCTTCGACGCCCAGTCGGACCAGCGGCTCTCCGGCGGCGAGTCGATCCGGCTGCACCAGATCCGGGCCGCGATCTGCGTTCCGGTCTGGTCGGGCGAGCGGATCATCGGCGTGATGCAGGTCGACTCGCCGTTCCAGGTGGGAGCCTTCGTCGAGCGTGACCTCGACTTCCTGACCACCCTGGCGAACTACGCGGCCGTGGCCGTGGAGCGCATCCGTTACGCCCGGCAGGCGGCGCAGGAGAGGGAGATGCGGGGACGGCTGGAGCGCTATCACTCGCCCGCAGTGATCGACGAGGTCCTGCGGCGGGGCGGAGCGCCGGCGGGGAAGCCGCGGCTGGTGCAGGCCACGGTGCTCTTCGCGGACCTGGTGGGCTTCACCGCCTTCTGCGAGCGCTCGGGGCCGGAGGACGTGGCCGAGCTCCTGGGCGCCTTCCTCAATCTGTCGGTCGAGGCGATCTTCCGCGCCGGAGGCACGCTCGACAAGTTCATCGGCGACTGCGTGATGGCCTTCTTCGGAGCCCCGGTGCCGCAGCAGGATCACGCCCTGCGGGCGGCGCGGGCCGCGGTGGAGATCCAGCAGGGACTGACCGCCTGGAGCGCCGAACGGCAGGCGCGGGGCCTTCCCGGCTTTGCCGCGCGCGTGGGTCTCAACAGCGGTCCCGTGGTGGTGGGAGACATCGGCAGCGACCGGCGCGTCGACTACACCGTGCTGGGCAACACGGTGAACGTCGCGGCGCGCCTGGAGTCGCACGTAGCCCGCCCCGGCGACGTGGTGCTCGGCCCCGAGACCTGGCGCCTCTTGGGCGGCGAGATTCCCACCGAGCCGCTCGGGGAGCTGCAGCTCAAGGGGCTGCAACAGAGGATTCAGGCCTATCGGGTGGCTGGGGTCTGAAAGTAGACTGCTCCTACGATGGAAGAGTCCCGGCCCCAATCACCTCCTCGGATCGAGCGTCTGCACGTGGAACGGTACCGGGCGCTGCGGAGCCTGGATCTTGTCAGCCTGACGCCTCTGGTCGCATTTCTGGGACCGAATGGGAGCGGCAAATCCACGATCCTCGATGTCTTTGGCTTCCTTGCCGAGTGTTTCTCCTCCGGTCTACGGCAGGCCTGGGACAAACGAGGAAGGTTCCGCGAGCTGCGGACGCGCGGCACCGAAGGACCGATCGTGATCGAGCTCGACTATCGGGAAGGCCTCGGTCTGCCTCTGCTCACGTACCACCTCGAAATCGAGGAAGGAACTGGCGGACCGTTTGTCGCACGGGAGTGGCTGAGCGCAGCGGGCTCTCCCTCGCTGCTCGATTTCCGGTCCGGCGCCGGAGTCGTGCTGGATGGAGAGACCGCCGAGTCCCATGGCGAGCTAACCGAGGAGCGGCTCAGCTCGCCCGAGGCGATCGCGGTGAATACCCTTGGCCAGCTCTACAGATATCGACGGATCGGTGCTCTCCGGCGCTTCATTTCCGACTGGCACCTGTCCGCTCTGAGCCCAGATGACGGGCGAGCGGCGGCCGAGACGGGTCCGCAGGAGCGACTCTCGGCCAGCGGTGACAACCTCCCGAATGTCATCGAGTACCTCGGGGAGCAACACCCGGAACAGCTCGCAACGATTCTCGCGGCTCTCGTCCGGTGTGTGCCCGGCCTCGAACGCGTCGGAACAGAGCTCACGCCGGATGGTCGATTGTCTCTCCTGGTCAAGGACGCTCCGTTTGCTGATCCCATCCCTGCGCGCTTCGCCTCGGAGGGGACCATGAAGCTTCTGACGTACCTGACGCTGCTCTACGACCCTGATCCTCCTCGGCTGATCGGAATCGAGGAGCCGGAAAGTCATCTTCACCCACGCCTCCTGGACGAGCTTGCCGAGGAGTGCCGTCAGGCATCCGTCCGCACCCAACTCCTCACCAGCACCCATTCCCCCTTCTTCGTCAACGGCCTCAGAGCGGAGGAGGTCTGGGCACTCGCCCGGGACGAGAAGGGGTGGACCCAGGCGCGCCGTGCCTCCGAGATCCGCGGCATCTCCGAGTTTCTGGCGGAAGGAGCGCTGCTTGGAGACCTCTGGGTCGAAGGGCACTTCGACGCGGAGATCGCGAGCCGGCTCGCGCCCTGAGAATCTCGTCCCGCATGCATCTCGAAACCCTCGTCGAAGAGAGGTCCGCCGAGGCGGCTCTGAGCCACCTTTTGCCCAGGATTTTGGGCCCGGAGATCAGCTTCGCGATCTATTCCCATCGGGGGAAGATGGACCTTCTCGCCAAGCTGCCGCAGCGCATGAGGGGTTACGCGCGGTGGATGCCGGATAACTGGAGGATTCTGATCCTGACCGATGCCGACGGCCGGGACTGTCTGCCCCAGAAGGAAGTGCTGGAAAGCGTGGTCCGCGCCTCGGGGCTCCTCACGCGATCATCAGGAGGCCCCGGCGGAAGGTTCCAGGTCTCCACCCGCCTTGCCATCGAGGAGCTCGAAGCTTGGTTTCTGGGGGATGTCGAGGCGCTTTGCTCCGCATACCCGAGGCTTTCGCCCACTCTGGCCTGGCAGGCGCCTTATCGAGATCCTGATGCGGTCCGGGGAGGAACCTGGGAGGCCCTCGAACGGGAGCTCCAGCGGGCTGGATACCATGCTGGCGGTCTCTCGAAAATCAAGGCTGCCCGCGAGATTTCGGTCCACATGGACCCGGCGCGAAACCGTTCCCGCAGCTTTCAAGTCTTCCGGGAAGGTCTCCTCAAGCTCATCTCTGGGTAGGCGAGGCGGAGGGCGCGGGCTCTCTCCTACCGCGACCGCGCTGGAATCGAAAGCACCTGCCCCGGCTTCAAGCGGCTCGAGCTCATGCCGTTGACCTTCTTCAGGCTGGCGACGCTGGTGCCGTGGCGCTGGGCGATGGTCCAGAGGCTGTCGCCCCGGCCGACGCGGTAGCGCTTGCCGTTCACCGCTTTGGCGACCGCGGTCTGCGCGGTCGCACCCTTGCCGGCCAGGTACCGGGTGTATGACTGGGGGTACAGCGAAACGTGATAGTGCGGCGGATGATGCTCCCGGGTCGCTTCGAGAACACCCCGCGACTCCAGGGTCAGCAGGGTCTTTTCGAGAAAGGCGCGGCAGGCGGGACGGTTGCTGGCCCGAAAGTCGGCGGCCATGCCGGTGGGGTGGACCGACAGCGGCGAGGCGTTGCGCGGCTGGCGCGTGGAGGGCCGCGTCAGGCTGGTCACCACGAGAGGCTCCCGGCAGGCGTCCCGGTACTGGCCCGCCAGCCGCTCGATGAAGGTCTTCACCTCGGGCCGCGCATACGGGTACGAAACGTCCACGACCTTGTAGCTCGAGTTTCCGGAGAGCCGCACCAGACGCCCTTGCCGGACGAACTCGCGGAGCTGACCGGAGGTGCGGATGAAGGTGTAGTCGTGCTGGTTCGCTTGACGATTCTGGCGAATCATCGAGGCTTTCGAGCCGGCGAGGCTCTGGGCGTACGTCGAGGTGGCGGCCAGGCACAGGGTGAGCGAAGCGACGAGCGCAACCTGGACCGGGAAGGAACGGAGAGGAAGAAGGATCTCGCTGCTCATGAAACCATAGCTCCGATTCGCCACAACATTCAAAGGTTCTACTTTGTTTCAAGCCGGCACAGGAGCTGCCGGCTTCACATCCCAGATTGCGGTCAGGGTCCGCTGGAAGTTGCCTCCCAGGATCAGCTCGATCTGCTGATCGCGGTATCCCCGGCGCAGCAGACCCTCGGTGATGTCGAACGTCCGCCGCGCGTGCTGGAGCCCGCGGACCACGTAGCGCGGGCGGGTCCGCTTCGTGCGCGGATCGATCGCGTCGAGGTCGGCGTCGCTGCCGAGACCCACGTGCTCCACGCCGACGAGGCGCGTCACGTAATCGAAGTGAGCCAGCACGTCCTCGACGCGGGCGGGCTGGCCCTGGCGCACGAACGCGGGGATCACGGTGATTCCCATGACCCCGCCGCGCGCCGCGAGCTGCCGGATCACCGCGTCGGACTTGCAGCGCGGGTGCGACACCAGCGCGCGGCAGTTCGAGTGCGTGACCAGGACGGGCTTGCGCGAGACCGCCAGGGCATCCAGAGAGGTCCGGTCCGAGCAGTGGGAGATGTCCACCACCATGCCCAGCCGGTTCATCTCCTGGACGATCCGGGCGCCGTATTCGGTCAGGCCGGTGTCACGCGCCTCCTGGCAGCCCGCTCCCAGGCGGTTGCAGGCGTTGTAGGTGAGCTGCGACACCCGTTGCCCCAGGCCGTAGAAGAGCGCCACGTCCTCGACCGACTGGAAGTGCTCCGAGTTCTGGAAGCCGACCAGGATGCCGATCTTCTTCTCTTCGCGGACCCGCTTCAGGTCGGCCGTGCCGTCGATCCGCTGCAGCCAGCTCGGATGGGCGCCCAGGAGGTTGTTCCAGCGCGAGGTCCAGCGCAGCGCGGCCTCGCGCGGCTTGCCGCTCTGCGGGTCCACGGCCGGGTGGAAGACCGTCACCCCCGAGGCCTGGAGCTTGCGGAATTCGGTCTCGCCGAAGGTGGCCGGCGCATCCTGCCAGCCGTAGAGCTTCGGCCAGTCCAGGGTGAACAGGCTGAGCATGTCGATCACGGTCGACTGGCCGACGAGCTCGATGGCGCGCGAGGAGTATTCGGTGGTGTCGTCCGCGAACAGCTGGAACCGTCCGCGGTTGATCATCGGAGCGCAGAGCACTCCGGCACTTGCGAATAGGGACGTCCTGAGAAACTGCCTTCGGTCCAACTTCGTCTCTTCTTCCTAGAATGTTGCCCCAGATTCTACACAGGTAGAACCAGGAAGCTAGAGGGAATATTTTGCAAAGCGCCTCGCCGGCGTTCGCTTCGCCTCCTTAGTTGTTGGAACGTTGTCGAGGCTGTGCTCCCCTCTCCGCGTGTAGAATCTCGGGTATGACCAGAACCGAGCTCGAACAGGAAGTCATGCGTCTCCCCCTTGAAGAGCGCCTGGAGCTTGCGGAAGCAATCTGGCAGCGTCTCGAGCAGGAGCCGGCCCAGCCGACTTTGCCCGCCTGGCAGCAGGAGCTCCTCGATGAGCGGATATCCGCCGATGACGCCGCTCCGGACGCCGGCTCTCCTTGGGAAGAGGTCAAGCGGAGAATTCTCTCGACACTATGACTCCTCCTCCTCTATCGGTCAGCCCACAGGCCGAGAAAGAGGCTCAGAAGGCGGCTCAGTGGTACGAGCGAGAAACTTCGGGGCTCGGGGTCGCCTTTCTTGAGGTTGTCGGCCGGACCCTCGAGCTCCTCGCGGAGCGGCCCCTGCTCTTCCCTGTCGTCTATCGAGACGTCCGGCGAGCGCTCGTGAAGCGTTTCCCCTACGGCATCTTCTTTCGTCTCCGGCCGAACCAGATTCGCGTGATCGCCATCGTGCACCTGGCGCGGGATCCCGGGGTGTGGCAGAGACGTCGATAACGGTCGAACCCTACGGCCGGATGACCACCTTGAGAGCCTCCTTCCGCATCATGCTGCGCAGCGCCCCTTCGAGCTCTTCGAGGGGGCGCTCGGCGGAGAGGAGCTCCGCCGAACGGATGCGGCCGGTGGCGAGGAGGTCGAGGGCGCGCTGGAAGGTGGCGGGGCGGTGGTGGTAGGCCCCTTTCACGGTCAGCTCCAGATAATGAAGACGGTGGGTGTCGAGCGGGATCACGGTCCCCGGACGGCAGCCGCCAAAGAGAAGGACCGTGCCGCCGGCGCGGACCGAGGCCAGGGCGTCCTCCCAGGCCACCGGCGAGCCGGTCGCCTCGATCGCGAGGTCGAAGCCGTCTCCCCGGCCGGCGTGGCGGCGCAGCCGCGGGGCCTCGCCGCCGTCCCGGCCCACCAGCACCGCCTCGGCCGCCCCCATCCGGCGGGCCGACTCCAGCCGCTGCGGATTGGGATCGGCGAGGACGACGTGATGCCCGGCGTCCGCCAGGAGGTTCACGAAGAGCAGACCGATCGGGCCGCCGCCGTAGACGACCGTGTCCGCCGCGCCGTCCAGGGGACAGACCTCCAGGCCGTGCAGCACGCAGGCGAGCGGCTCCGCCAGGGCGGCGACCTCGAAGGGGAGCCCGGCGGGGATGGCATAGGTGCTCACCTCCGCGAAATGGCGCGGCACCAGGACGTACTCGGCGAAGGCGCCGTTCAGATAGCGCAGGTTCTCGCAGAGGTTCTCCCGGCCCCGCTGGCACTGCTCGCAGGCGCCGCAGGGTGCGGAGTTGGCCACGACCACCCGGTCGCCGACCGTCCATTGTTCGACCTCGGGACCGATCGCCGCGATCGTGCCGGCCATCTCGTGGCCGAACGGGCTCGGCGCCACGAGCATGCGCGGATGGCCGCCGCGCCGCAGCACCTTCACGTCGGTGCCGCAGGTGGTGGCGGCGCCGATCCGGACGAGGATCTCGCCCGGACCGGGCTCGGGCACCGGCACGCGCCGGAGCTCCACCCGCTCCGGGCCGAGGAGGAAGATGGTCCGCTGGTCGTTCACCGGATGGATCTCATCGGGGTGTCAGGAGGACCTTGAGCGCCTGGCGCTCGCGGGAGAGCTCGATTCCCTCGGCGAGGCGGGACAGGGGGAGCCGGTGGGTGACGAGCGGCGACGGATCGAGCCGGCGCGTGGCCAGCAGCCGGTAGATCTCCCGCTGCTCGGCCAGAGCGCTCGAATAGGTGGTGATCAGCTTCCTCTCCGATTTGAAGAAGGCGTTGAGATCGAAGCCGGCGCGCTCCGAGGAGGCTCCGGAGCCGGGCGCGTGCGCGAAGAGGACCACCGTGCCCCCTTCGCGCGTGAGGGCGAGCGCCGCGTCGAGCGGGCCCACCCCCCCGACCGTATCGAAGGCCACGTCGGCACTCAGGCCTCCGGACAGCGCCTCCACCGCGGCACCCGCCTCCTCCGGCGCGACGGCCGCGGCGGCTCCCAGGCGCAGGGCCAGCGCCCGGCGCTCTTCCAGGGGCTCGGAGACCACGGTCCGCAGGTCCGGGAAGAGGACCTGGAGGACGAGAACGTGCAGGAGCCCCATGCTGCCGCCGCCCAGGACGACCGCGACCGGAGGCCCTCCCGGGGGAGCGGGCACCGCCAGCTCCGCGAGACGGGCGTGCCGGATGCCGCGCAGCACGCAGGCGGCGGGCTCCAGGAAGACGGCGGCCTCGTCACTCACGTGATCGGGGAGGCCGAAGGCGGCCCGGAGCACGGCCCGCTCGCGGACCAGCATGCGGTCGCTGAAGCCGCCGGGGGAGAGCAGGTTCTCACGGAAGACCGGGCAGAGCGTCTCGCTGCCGCGCCGGCAGAGCGCGCACTCGCCGCAGGCGACGTGGTGCGGCACCACCACCCGGTCTCCCGGGGCGAAGCCGGTCACTCCCGCGCCGAGCGCCTCGACCGTACCGACCACCTCGTGCCCGAGAACCGTGCCCGGCGGCACCGTGCCGTAGCGGATCTTGAAGAGATCGGTCCCGCACAGGCCGGCGCAGCGCAGGGCGAGGAGCATCTCGCCGGGGCCGGGCTCCGGCCGCGGGCGGCGCTCCAGGCGGACCGCCCCGCGCTCCGCGCAGGCCGCGACCGTCATCAGGTCCGTGGTCGGCTCTCCGATGGTCACCCCGCTCGCCATGGCAATCGAATCGTAGTGGGGTGGACGCCATGCCGCAAGGCGGCGGAGCGAGGATGGGGTGATCCACCGTAAAATAGAGATCACATGACACGCCGCCGTGCCGTCCGCCGACCTCGCCGAGTGCAGATACAGTTCTGGAAACGCGGAGAGCCGCACGTCTATCCCGGCTATACGACCAACATCTCGACCACGGGGATGTTCCTCGCCACGAACAGCCCGCAGCCGCCCGGAACGCGCCTGCGCATCGAGGTTCTGGAAGGCGACCGCGGCTTCATGCTCGAAGGCATGGTCGCTCACGCGCGCAAGATCCGCGGCGACATGATGCGCATGAGTCAGCCGGGCATGGGCGTCCGTTTCCTGGCCGTGGAGGACCTGGTCCGCGAGCTGATCCCGGTGCTCCCAGGGGAGACCGAGGAGATCCCCACCGGGCCGGACCAGATCGTTTTTCCCTCTCCGGGCCCGCCCCCACCGGCCGTGGCAACGCCGTCGACCCAGACGGTGCCGGCGCCCCCGCCTGCGCGGCCCACCGAGGGGGGAAGTGGTGTCTTCAGCGTGGGATTCCTTGGCGCCAGCGAGTTTCTGGAGATCTACCAGCGCGACATCGTCAATGGCGGCCTGTTCGTCTCGACGCGCTATCCCGGCCGCCTGCAGGAGACCGTGCGGATCGAGCTCCGTCCGCCGAATTCTTCGCCGGTCTCCGTGCGCGCCCGCGTCGTCCAGCGCTTCGAGCCGCAGGAGGGCTCCTTCGGACCCAACCTGCTCTCCGGCATGGGCGTCGAAATCCTCAATCTCCCGGCGGTCCTGGAGGAGCTCCAGCCGATCGTGGAGCGGCTGCGGGGCTAGGGGCTGGGAGCGGGCGCTCCCTCCGGCGCCGCCTTCGCCGGCTCCACCGACCGCGGCGGCATGGTGTCCGGGTCCGGCGGCCAGGGGATCAGCAGACCCTTGCCGATCCCTTGCGCAACGTTCTGTCCATAGAGCTTGTCCACCAGGTACATGGCCACGTCGTAGCTCCGCGCTCCCCCCTGGGAGGTGAGGATCTTGCCGCTGTCCACGAAGCTCACGTTGACGCGCAGATCAACCTTGGGGAACATCTGCACGAGGCGGTCGTAGTCCTCGGGGAACGTGGTCGCCGGCACGCCCTCGAGCAGCCCGGCCTTGCCCAGGACGAAGGCGCCGTCGCAGAGGGACACCACGTGGCGCGCCTGGCCGGCCACCCGCCGCACCCAATCGATCAGCGCCTGGTTCTGCAGGTCCTTGTCCAGGCTGCCGCGGGCGCTCGGCACGACCAGGATGTCGATCGGCGGGGCGTTGGCGAACGAGTAGCGCGGGGCGATGCGGATCCCCTCGAACGTGGTCAGCGGCTGGCCGTCCGGCGAGACGGTGAACACCTCGATGCCGGGCTTGGTGTGAAACACCGTATGCTGGAGCACGTCGTACGGCGCCGCGAGCTCGGTGTTGTAGACCCCGTCGACGATCAGGAAGCCGGCGCGCAGCGGCCGGTCCCGCGGCAGGTCGGCGGCGGGTCCGGTTCGGGGTGCACTGGACGCGGCGGGCTCGGTCGGTGGCGCCAGGTCGGTTCCCAGATCGCTCGTCGGAGGCTCCGTCGCGGGCGGTGGAACCGGCTGCGGAGCCGGAGCGGGTGCCGGGGCGGCGGTCTCGGGGGCGGACGGCGCCGCGGTCTCCCCTTCGGGCTCCGAGGGGCGGCAGGCGCCTCCGAGCAGAGCCATCAGGGGAAGCAGGAGGAGCGCGGTGGTGGGCAGCAGGGTGGCTTGTGGACGGATCATGAGATATCTCCCTCTCGCTCGCGGGAAGGTTGGACACCGGAAGCCGGTTCCTAGATAGCAAGAAGCCAGCCAGGCGCCAACCCGGCCCCGGCTTTCGGCGTTAGAATAGATCGACTCAATTCAAGGAGGTGCTCAAGTGCCCTATAGTGAAATGCTGGTCCGGCCGATGCGCGAGGAGCTGACGAGCGCTGGTGTCAAGGAATTGCGGACGGCTCAGGACGTGGACGCCTTCATGGCGGAGAAGAACGGGACCGCGATGCTGGTGGTCAACTCGGTCTGCGGCTGCGCCGCGGGCATGGCGCGTCCGGGCATCCGCCAGGCGCTGCAGAACGGCAAGCGGCCCGACCGCGTGGCCACGGTCTTCGCCGGACAGGATCTCGAGGCGACGGCGCGTGCCCGCGCGCTTCTGCAGGACATCCCGCCCTCCAGCCCGTCGATCGCTTTCTTCAAGGACGGCGAGCTGGTCTATTTCATGCCGCGCCACCGCATCGAGGGGCGGAACGCCGATGCCGTGGCCGGCGATCTGGTGGCGGTCTTCGAGGAGCACTGCCCGGTCACGGCGGCCTCCTGAGATGGGGACGTTCCACCAGGGCAAAGGCCCACTCCACGGCATCACCGTGGTCGTGGACACGATCGGCTCGGAGATCGTCATCGGCCGTTGCGATGACGAGGACGACCGCGGCATCTTCCTGCACGATGCGGACGTCCACCGCGACGGCGAGGGGGGGCGCTCGAAGGAAGCCTACGTCCAGCGGGCGTCCATGGTCGGCGTCTGGAAGAAGCACGACCATCTGTTCATCCCGCGCGAGAAGATCGCGTCGGTGCGGCGGCTCGCCGAGGTGTAGGCCTCACCCCCGGCCTCCGCCGGCCTCATCGCGTCAGGCGCGCTCTGGCCAGGCGGAGGAGGTTCTCGAACCGGGACTCGAAGAGCCGGATCGTCCCGGCCCGCTCGGCGGTGAGGATGAGCCGGCCGTCCGGGCTGAAAGTCGCTCGCAGGAGAGGCCCCTTGTGGCCCCCGAGGACCGAGAGCAGCCGGCCGCTCTCCGCCTCCCAGACCCTGGCGAATCCGTCTTCGCCGGCGGTGACGACGCGGCGTCCCGAGCGGTCGAGCTCGGCGCTCCAGATCTCGCGCCGATGGCCCTTGAAGAGGGCAATTTGTCTCGGGTTCGGTCCGACCGACGCGAGGACTGCATGTTCGTCTCCCTGCATCGAAAAGAGCTCGCGGCTGCCGTCGTCCGACAGGCTCTCGGCATTGAGCTCATCCGGATAGAAGCCGGGTTGCTCCAGGATCATTCGTCCGGTCACCGCATCCCAGACCCGGATGACGAACGTCTCCCCTTGCGCGATGATCCGCCGGCCGTCCCGGCTGAAGCGCACCAACGCGACAGGCTCGCCCTCGCCGAGCGTAGCCAGGGTCCGGCCCGTCTGCGCATCCCACAGCCGTACGGTTTCGTCTTGGCTGCCGGTGACGATCCGGAGGCCGTCCGGGCTGAAATGGGCCTCCCGGATCTTGGACGCGTGCCCGCGGAGGACGGCCAGCTCCCGGCCGCTGCCGGCATCCCAGATCCGTGCGGTGGCGTCCGCGCCTGCCGTGACCATGCGGCGGCTCTCGGGACTGAACGCCGCATGGGTCACCTTCCCCTGGTGGCCTCGCAGGACGGTGAGCTCGCGGCCGGTCCAGGCATCCCAAACGCGCGCCGTGCCGTCCGTGCCGGTCGTGACGGCGCGCCGGCCGCGCGGGTCGAACGCCGCGAAGGTCACCGGATGCTCGCGGCTGCCCAGGCGCGCCAGGAGCCGGCCGGTGGCGATCTCCCAGATGCCTCCGGGGCCGTCGACGCTCCACGCGAGCACGAGCCGGGAGTCGGCGCTGATCTCGGTGGAGGACCCCGCCGCCGGGTCGTCGATGATCGCGACCTCGAACCCGGTCCGCGGAGCCCAGAGGCGGGCCGAGCCGTCCGAGCTCTCGGTCACCACGAGGCCATGGGCCGTGAATCCGGCATGCCTCACCTCGTCCTCATGGCCGAGCAGGACCGCGAGCTCCCTCCCCTCCACGAGGTCCCAGACGCGCGCGGTCCGATCCGAGCTGGCGGTGACCACCCGGCGGCCATCGGGGCTGAACGCGGCTTCCTGGACCCCATCCGTGTGTCCTTTCAGGACGGCCAGCTCGTCACCCGTCGCGGCATCCCAAACGCGCGCCGTGCTGTCGTTGCCGGAGGTGAGGATCCGGAGGCCGTCTCCGCTGAAGACGGCCTGATCGACCGTGCCCAAATGACCTTGGAGGGACGCGATCCTCCGTTCTCTGTCGACATCCCAGACCAGGGGGACCTGCTCCCAACCTACGGTGATGGCACGCCGGCCCTTCGCGTCCAGGACGACAAGGCGGGTGAGGCGGCTCTCTGGCCCGTCGTCGAGGATCGCGATCCGCCGGCCGGTCGCCGCGTCCCAGACGCGGGCCACTCCCTTCTCGTCCACACCGTGATGACGCGCTCACCGTCGCCGCTGAGACCCGCCCCCTCGACCCTCTCTGCGCCGTCACGCAGGCTCCGCAGCGGCCCATTCTCGGCCCAGGTCCAGAGGTAAGCCACCGGATCTCCGCCGACGGGGTGGCTCTCGATCAGGACGTGGCGGGCCTGTCCGGCGACGCGGATCTCGGCGAGCGACGGCGCCTGGAGCATTGCGACGGCCCGGCCCGTCGAGGTCTCCCAGACCCGGATCGGACCGCTGCGGCTGAGGGTCGCGGCATAGCGGCCGTCGGCGCTCAGCCGTGCGTCGAGCACGACCTCGTCGCGGCCGGTCTCCAGGGGAAGAGCCCGGCCGGACCGGAGGTCCCAAACCGAGGCCCGGCCGTCTTGGACCAGCGCAATCCGCCAGCCGTCCTGGCTCAGGTGGGAGCCCAGCCTCCAGGAGGCCGCACTGTGCCGGAAGAAGCGGCGCTCGGCCGAGCCCTGGACCGCCGAGCGGAGCGCCTGCTCGGCCTCGGGTGTCGGAGCTGCCTCGGCCGCTTCGATCGCCCTGCGCAGGGTGGCGACCGGATCGGTCTCCAGGCTCTGCAAGGTCGCGCCGGTGATCTGTCGGGAGACGATCGGAGGGCGCTTCCATCGCTCGCGGGCGATGAGCGCCGCCGCGACGATCACCAGGACCAGGGCGAGCGCGGCGGCGATCTGCCACTTCCGTCGCCTGCGCTCGTACGCTCCCTGCCGGTCGCTGAGCCGTCCGTAGTCCTGACCGAGCAGGGGAGCCAGCACGCGGAGGGCTCCTTGCTGCCGGAGATACCGGCGGAAACCGAAGGGCGAAGCGAGCTTGTCGCGCCGGAGATCGATCGCCAGCGGCACGTCGCCGGGCCTCAGGAGCGCCAGCGGAAAGGCGCTCTCCTCGACGGGATCTTCCCCGGCCACGACGACCTGGATGATGCTGGGGCCGGTGGTGCCATGGGCCTCGCGAAAGGCCCGGATCTCACGATCGACCCAGCGAGAGCTTCTGGCGTGCGGGGAGCAGAGGACGATCAACGCCCGGGAAGCCCGGATCTTCTCTTCGATCGCGCTCCACAGGCTGGGCGCCGAGGTGAGATCCGTCTCGTCCCGGCAGATCTGGAGCACCCGCTTGGAGCCCTTGAGCTTCCTCTCGAGCTTCCTGTAGCGCGTCTCCAGGCTCTCTTGGAGCTGCCGGGCGAGCTCCGCATCCTTGTGGCTATAGCTGATGAACGCGTCGTACTGGAAGGCCCGCTCTCGGTCGGGAGATTCCATGGGATAGGTCTCGAATCTGGTCGCTCTTCAGTGTACGACAGTCCCGAGCTAAGCTCTCCCCGGAAGGAGAGACACCATGACCCCCAACTGGATCTTTATCGGCGCCCTCTTGGGCGCCATCTCCGTGATGGCGGGCGCCTTCGGGGCCCATGGTCTCGCGGCACGCCTGGACGCCCGCTCCCTGGAGCTCTGGGAGACGGGAGCGCGCTATCTCATGTATGGAGCGCTTTCCCTCGCCCTGGTCGGCCTGCTCGGCCGTCAGGGGGTGGTGCGGGGTGTGACTGGCGCCGGCTGGTGCCTGCTCGTCGGCAGCCTGATCTTCAGCGGCACGGTGGCGGTCCTCGCGCTCGGCGGCCCCCGCTGGCTCGGGGCTATCACCCCGATCGGCGGCACCCTGCTGATCGTGGGGTTCCTGCTGTTCGCCTGGGCGGCTCTCAAAACCTGACCTTGCGATACGATGTGCGCCGTTCCGCTCCGGCGGGCCGCGATCCAACTCCTGGAGGAGTCTCCGAATGTCCAATGCGATTTATCCCCTCGCCGCTCCGGCCAACGAGCCCCTCCGCTCGTATGCCCCGGGGTCGGCCGAGAAGAAGTCCCTGAAAAAGCGTCTCGACGAGATGTCGTCCGAGCAGATCGAGATCCCGGTCATCATCAACGGCAAGGAGGTGCGGACCGGGGACATGGCCAAGGCTGTCTGCCCGCACGATCACGGGCACGTCCTCGCCACCTATCACCAAGCGGGCACCGCCGAGGTCGCAATCGCCGCCGAGGCCGCCAAGAACGCCTGGCGCGAATGGTCCGAGCTTCCCTGGGAGGACCGCGCCTCCGTCCTGCTGCGCGCCGCCGACCTCCTCGCCGGCCCCTGGCGCGACACGCTGAACGGCGCGACCATGCTCAACCAGTCGAAGACGGTCTTCCAGGCCGAGATCGACTCCGCCGCCGAGCTCATCGACTTCTGGCGGTTCAACCCCTACTACATGTGCCGGATCTATCAGGACCAGCCCTGGTCGCCGCCCACCAATTGGAACCGGGTGGAGTACCGGGCGCTCGAAGGATTCGTCTTCGCGGTGACGCCGTTCAACTTCACCTCGATCGGCGGCAACCTGCCGACCGCGCCGGCCCTGATGGGCAACACGGTGCTCTGGAAGCCCGCTTCGACCGCGGTCTACTCCGGCTACTACATCATGAAGATCCTGCAGGCAGCCGGCCTGCCCGACGGCGTGATCAATTTTCTGCCGGGCAAGGCGGCCAAGGTGGGGGACCCGGTCCTGGCGCATCCCGAGTTCGCCGGCATCCACTTCACCGGCTCGACCGCAGTGTTTCACTCGATGTGGAAGACGATCGGCGACAACATCTCGACCTATCGCTCCTATCCCCGGATCGTCGGCGAGACAGGCGGCAAAAACTTCGTTTTCGCGCACCCCTCGGCGGACGCGACCGCCTACGCGACGGCGCTCCTCCGCGGCGCCTTCGAGTACCAGGGGCAGAAGTGCTCGGCAGGCTCGCGCGCCTACGTCCCGCGCTCGCTCTGGCCGAAGGTCCGGGAGCAGCTCCTCGACCAGCTCAAGCAGGTCGAGATGGGCTCGCCGCTCGATTTCCGCAACTTCGTGGCCGCGGTGATCGACGAGCCGTCGTTCGACCGCATCATGGGCTACATCGACTTCGCGAAAAATTCGACCGAGGCCGAGATCCTGGCCGGCGGCAACGGCGACAAGACGAGGGGCTACTTCATCGAGCCCACCGTGGTGCAGACCACGAATCCGCGCTTCAAGCTGATGGAGGAGGAGATCTTCGGCCCGGTGCTCACGCTCTACGTCTATGACGACGCGGAGCTGGAGCAGACGCTCGATCTTGTCGACACGACGAGCCCATACGCCCTGACCGGCGCCATCTTCGCCGAGGACCGCAAGGTCATCGAGCACCTGTCACGGCGGCTGCGGCACGCGGCGGGGAACTTCTACATCAACGACAAGCCGACCGGCGCCGTGGTGGGCCAGCAGCCCTTCGGCGGCGCCCGCGCCTCGGGCACGAACGACAAGGCGGGCTCCATGATCAACCTCGTGCGCTGGACGTCGCAGCGGGCGATCAAGGAGAACTTCGTGCCGCCGCACGATTTCCGGTACCCGTTCATGGGCGAGAAGTAGACTGGTCAAAGCGCCTAAAGGACTCAAGGACAGCAGACACCGAGCCCCGGCCTCCGGTGTTGGTCCTTGAGTCCCTTTATGTCTTTACGTCCTTTGGGTCCAGGAAGGGTAGCGCGCGCCTTCACCTCTCCCCGGACCGGCTCTCTCTGCTCTCTCCCAGATCGCTGCCCATCGCCTGGACGGCGGCGCGGGTGAGAAACCCGGAGCGGCTCTCGCCATGGCGCTTGGCATAGTCGTCGATGCGCCGGAGCAAACGAGCCGGGACCGTGATGTTGATCTTCTCGGCACGTCCGAGATACTGCTCCACGTTGACGTCAATCACCACCCAGACGGCTCCCGCCAGATCCGGGTCGGCCTGATGCCGGGCCAGTAATTGAGGGGAAGGGATATCCAGACCCTTCTCCGCAAGGAGCTCACAATGAGCATCGATAGCCTCCCGGGCCATTTCGACAGCCTCATCGAAGGAATCACCTGCGGAGAAGCAGCCCGGGAGATCGGGAACCGTGACGCCGTACTTGACGCCGTCGTCCGTATGGAGGGCTAAGGCAAAGCGCATGTCTCACCTCCAAGGCAAGCCGGCCTGCCGGCAGATACTGCGCAGGGTCGGCAGGGGTATGTCTTTGCGCGGATGGGGAACCGTGACGATCCCGGGTTTGCCGGGATGAGAGAACTGGTGGTGCGAGCCCTTGATGCGGTCCAGCCTCCAGCCGTCCGCTTCCAGCTTCTTGATGACCTCCGCGCTTTTCACGGTGGTTATTATAACCACCGTTTCCTGGATGAAGCCATCTCACCAAGCCGCGCGGAGGTGCGGACGCATCATCCCTTCCCGCGCGAGCTCTCCGGTCCCGACTCCTCGTGGTGCCCTTCGGTCTTCCCCAAGTCCCGCGGGGCGGAGGGAGGCATCTCCGGAGATCCAGCCGGGGAGCTGACCGCCGTGGCGAACGTCACCGCGGCGGCCGCCACGACCAGGACCGCGCAGGCCGGATGCAGGTCGCCCCCCCGGCGCACCAGGTCCGGCACCAGACGGATCGGCACCATGGAGAGGACGGCCACGGCCGTCAGCAGCAGGTGGACGAGCACGAAGCCGCGGAGCGCGACCGCGGCCGCCGCCGTCATCACCGCTCCATAAACCAGATACCGCTCGTGCATCTGCGGCAGCAGCGCGAAGGAGAGGAGCCAGGGGACCGCGAAGGCGGCCAGGATCTGTGGACGGGCCTCCCGGGCCGCGCGCGCCGTGAAGCGCGCGCAGAGGAGCAGTCCGGTGACGTAGACCAGCCAGAGAGCCCCGCGCAGCAGGGGCGTGGCCCGCCCGTGGAGCGCCGGCACCCAGATCTCGAGCAGGGCGGGCAGGTTCTGCGTCCGGCCCATGCGCAGCACCGGGAAGTGCCCCGAACCGAAGAGGAACCCCACCTTCAGCCAGGCGAGATCCGCGTTGAACAACGGCACGCAGAGGACGAGGGCGAGCAGCGCCGCGCCGGCCAGCCAGGGAGCGGTCCGGAGATCCGGATTCCGACGCTTCCAGAGCAGGAGCCCCACAGCGGTGGCGAGCACGACTCCGGCCACCCAGAAGGCGGCGGGTGGATGGAACGCCCAGCGGCCGCTCGCGAAGGTCCCCAGCAACCAGGGCGAGCCGCCGAGGGCGATGCCGAGGAAGAGTCCCAGGACCGCCCGCACTGCATCCGCCGGCTTGCGGGCGAACAGCGGCCAGAGCACGAAGACGGCGGCCACCACGAGCACCTGCCCCTTGAGCAGGGCGCCGACTCCCAGGACGAGGCCCACCGCCAACCAGAAGCCGAGGGAGGCGAAGAGCGCAGCCACCAGGTAGACGGCCACGCCCCAGGCATCCCATTGCGGCCAGCAGTGCGCGACCCAGATCAGGGCCGGATTGAACCAGACGAGGAGCGCCGCGATGGCGCCGCGGATCCAGGGCCGCAGCCCGGGAGGCGCACGGTCCCCGGCGGCGCGGCGGGACCACACCACCACCAGGAAGAACACGGCCAGAGCGGCGATCAGCTCGAAGGCGCTGTTCAGGCGGAGGAGGGGCGCGTTGAACTCATAGGACGGCTGCCATTTTCGGTTCTTGGGGAGCTCGCGGCGGGTCCATCCAGCCCAGCGTTCCATGATCAGCAGACGCAGGGGCGGGTAATCGAGCTGGAGGTTGCGATTCGGGTTCTGCTGATCGACCCGGTCTCGGTAGAGGTTGAGATACCCGATCCGGCTGGCGGCGCGCCCCCAGCGGTGGGCGTTGCGGATGTCGGGCAGAAAGTGGGCAGAGGCGGAAGCATCCCACGCCCACCGCCGCAGCCGCAGCCCCCCGGCGATCACGGCGGCCAAGGCGAGGCCGACCAGCAGGAGCGCCAGCAACCGCCGCGGCGAGGTCTGCGCAGACAGAAGCATGTGGTGGCGGATGGTATGCCGGTTGGTGCCGAAAGAAAAAGACCCCGGCTCTGCAGCCGGGGTCGTCGGGGCTTGGGAGCTTGGAAAGCCCTCAGGTGCGCTTGCTGCGCGACTTGGTGGTCTCGCTGGTGTCCTCGGAGCCGGAGGCGCCGCTGCTCCCCGAAGCCGCCGAGCTGCCGCTCCCCGACTGCGTACCGCCGCTGCTGGAACCGGAGGTCTGCAGGCCGGAGGTCCCGCTGCTCGCCTGGGACTCCGAGCCGCCGTTCGATCCGCGTCCGGAGACGCGGAGCTGGTTGTGGACGTCGCGGACGCCGGAGAGGTTCTCGACGGCTTCCTCGGCGAGCCGCTTCTCCTGACGGCTGTTGACCGTGCCGGTCAGCGTCACCTCGCCGTTGTTCACCTCGACGGTGATGCCGCTGGCATCGACCTGCCCGTGGCGGGTGAGCGCCTCGCAGATCTCTTCCTTGATGCGCTCGCCGGAGCGCTGATAGCCCTTGGGACCACGGCCCGTGTGCGGACCCTGCCACTGCTGGCCGGTCTGCTGGCCGGTGTAGCCGCCGCCCGAGCTGTAGCCGTAGCTGCTGCCCTGGCTGCCGCCCAAGCCGCTCTGGCTGCCGTAGCCGCCCTGGCTTCCACTGTATCCACCCTGGCCGCCGAAGCTACCCTGACTGCCACCGTAGCCACCCTGGCTACCATAGCCGCCTTGGCTGCCGTATCCACCCTGGCCACCCTGATTGCCATAGCCGCCCTGGCTCCCGCCAAAGCCACCCTGGCTGCCCTGGCCGCTATAGCCGCCTTGGCTGCCACCGTAGCCCTGGCCGCCTTGACTGCCGTAGCCGCCCTGGCTGCCACTGTATCCACCCTGGCCACCCTGACTGCCATAGCCGCCCTGGCTCCCGCCAAAGCCACCCTGGCTGCCTTGGCCGCTGTAGCCGCCTTGGCTGCCACCGTAGCCCTGGCCGCCTTGACTGCCGTAGCCACCCTGGCTGCCACTGTATCCACCCTGGCCACCCTGGCTGCCCTGGCTGCCATAGCCGCCCTGGCTTCCGCCAAAGCCACCCTGGCTGCCACCGTAGCCCTGGCCGCCCTGGCCGCTGTATCCACCCTGGCTGCCCTGGCTGCCGTAGCCACCCTGGCTACCACCGCCGAAACCGCCGCCAGCATTTCCGTATCCGCCCCGGCTCTCCTCACCCCAATACCCGCGGCCGCCTCCGGACTCGCCGCGGCTGGACTCGCGTCCATAGCCTTGTCCGCTCCGCTCCTCCCCACCTCCGCTCAAGCCTCCGCTTCCGCCGCGCTCGCTCGCACCCCAGTCGCGGTTGCGCTCCTCGTTGCCCTGTTCCCCGTAATTGCGGTTGGCCATGTTGTACCTCCTTGTCAGATGTTTCCTCTCACCAGATGAGTCCAGTGGGCCTCACGCGGGATGAAGTCAGACACTTCACCGCCTTTTGTGAAAAGCAAGAAAAGTGCCATTTAATACTTCCGCCAGATGCCGCGCCCGCTGCCCGGTGCCCTGAGCGATCTGCTCACGGCAACTGAAGCCGTCGGCGAGGATCAGCGCCTCCGGACCGGCCGTCCGCAGAGCTGGAAAGAGGGCCTGTTCGGCGCACGCCTGCGAGACCTCGAAGTGCTCGCGTGCGAAGCCGAACGCTCCGGCCATGCCGCAACATCCCTCAACGATTTGCGCGTCCAAGCCGAGCCGCGCCAGCAGCTCCCGGTCCACCTCCATCCCCAGCACCGACTGCTGATGGCAGTGCCCCTGGATGATCGTCCGGGGCGCCGGACCATCGAGGGGCGGCGGCGCGAATCCAGTCTCGCGCGCCAGGAATTCGGCCAGCGTAAACGTCCGCTCGGCGAGGCGCAGGGCCGCGGGATCTTCAGGAAAAAGCTGCGGCAGCTCATCGCGGAAAACCGCGGCACAGCTCGGTTCCAGGACGACCAGCGGAGTCCCGGCGGCGATCGCCGGCTCCAGCGCCTCCAGGATTTCCTGGAGCTGCCGCCGCGCTAAATCGAGCATTCCGAAGTCGTAGAGCGGCCGGCCGCAGCACAGGATGCGGTCCGGTATCTCCACACGCCGCCCAGCGGCGGCAAGGACCTGCACGGCCGCCTCCGCGATCTCCGGCTGGAAGTGATTGGTGAACGTGTCAGGCCAGAGGAAGACCGGTGGCCCTTCTCCCCGGGGAACGAAACGGTTTCGGAAGGTGGAGCGGGCAAAGGCCGGCAGGGTCCGTTCGGGAGCGATTCCGGCGAGGCGCTTGAGCAGCGGCGCCAAGGGGCCGCGCGCCACGGCATTGGCTAGGCCGGGGGCGAGCGCGGCCAGGCGCGCCCAGCGAAAGATCAGCCCCGCCCCATACGCCAGCGCCGGGCGGCGCCGGCCTTTGTAATAGTGATGGAGAAACTCGGCCTTGTAGGCCGCGAGGTCGACCCCGGCCGGGCAGTCGCGTTTGCACCCTTTACAGGAAAGACAGAGATCCAGGGCCTCGCGCACCTCGTCGCTGCGCCAGCCATCCCGCAAGACGCCCCCTTCGAGCATCTCGAACAGGAGCCGGGCCCGGCCGCGGGTCGAATGCTTTTCCTCGTGCGTCACCCGCCAGCTTGGGCACATGACCCCACCCGCGTCGGGCTCGCCGCGCCGGCATTTGCCGACGCCCACGCAGCGCAGCACTGCTCGGGAGAAGCTCCTGTCGTCGGAAGGCCACTCGAAGGCGGTCGCCGGCTCGGCCAGGGAGGAGCGCAGTCGCAGGTCGGCGTCGAGCGGATAGGGATCGACGACCTTGCCCGGATTCATCCGCCCTTCCGGGTCCCAGATCGCCTTGAATTCCCGAAAGGCCGCGACCAGCTCCGGTCCGAACATCCGCTCCAGGAGCTCGCCGCGCGCCTGACCGTCCCCGTGCTCGCCGGAGAGCGATCCGCCGTGCGCCACCACCAGATCCGCGGCCTCTTCCAGAAAGGACCGGTACACGCGCGCTCCCTCGGCGGTCCGCAGATCGAAGTTGATCCGCGCATGGAGGCACCCTTCGCCGAAGTGGCCATAGAGGGCCGCGCCCAGGCCATGCTTCGTGAGGAGCGCTTTGAGATCCCGCAGATAGGCGGAGAGCCGGGCCGGCGGCACGGCCGCGTCCTCCCATCCCGGCCAGGCATCGCCGAGGCGCGGATCGCGCGACGTGGTGCCCACCGCGGCCTCACGCACCGCCCAGAAGCGCGCCTGGTCCGCGGGCTCGTCGAGCAGGAGGACCCCCGGAGCCGCCCGCCCGCTCAGGTCGACCCGCCTCCTCAGATCCTCCGCGAGCGACCGCGCGCTCGCCGTGGCCTCCTCGCGGGTCGCGCCGCCGAATTCGACCAGAAGCCAGGCGTCGCCCGCGGGCAGGCTCTCCAGCACCGCGCGGTGCGACCGGCGGGTGAAGTCGTTCTCCACCAGGAACCGGTCCATCCCTTCGAGACCGATGGGCCCGGCGGCGAGGATCTCGAGGACGTGGTCCGCCGCCTGATAGACGTCCGGATAGCCGAGGACCAGGAGCACGCGCGCCGCCGGCCGGGGGACGAGGCGGAGGGTGGCTTCGAGGATCGTCACGCACGTCCCCTCGCTGCCGGTCAACGCCCGCGCCACGTGGAAGCCGTTCTCGGGGAGAAGCTCGTCCAGATTGAAACCCGAGACCCGCCGCGGGATGCGCGGAAAGCGCGAGCGGATCAGCTCGGAATACCGGTCCCGCAGCTCGCGCAGCCGCCGGTAGATCTCCCCGCGCCGGCCGCCGGAGCGGATCAGGCGCGCCAGCTCCTCCTCGGACGTCGGACCGACGTGCAACCGGAGCCCGTCATACGTGAGCACCTCCAGCGCCTCGACGTTGTCCGATGTGCGGCCGGCGGTGACCGAATGGACCCCGCACGCGTTGTTGCCGATCATCCCGCCCAGCGTGCACCAGGCGTGGGTCGCCGGGTCCGGCCCGAACGTGAGCCCATGGGGAGCCGCCGCCGCGCGCAGGTCGTCGAGCACCGTCCCGGGCAGCACGCGCGCCGTCCGCCGCCCCGGGTCGAC
>DATFPH010000414.1:0-4976 GCA_035264905.1 Thermoanaerobaculia bacterium | reverse complement strand
TCGCGCGGACCGCGCAGCAGCGGCGAAGGCGAGCGGGGCTTCCCCTCATCGTCCGCCACCTGCCAGGAGAGGGTGATCGACGGGCTCGCCGAGAGGAGCCAGGCGAACAGGTAGCGCTCCTCGTCGAAACCGGCGCGCTTGACGGGGACGTCGGGCAGCACGCGCCGCAGCACCTGGCGGAGGTCGTCCGGCAGGAGAGGGTCCTCGCGGATGCCGCGCGGGAAGACGTCGCGGTTCAAGCCGGCCACGAACAGGTGGTCGAACGTGCGGCCGCGCGCCTCCGTCACGTTGAGCACCTGCACGCCGCCGCCGTCGCCGCCCAGGGGCGCGACGCCGACCTCCGCGCAGGCCCGGTTCACCAGCGGGCGCAGCTCCTCGCGCGTCAGCGGGAAGTCGCCCGGCACCTCGCGCTCCAGCTCGCCGAGGGCGGCGAGGATGGCGCCCGCGTCCACGGACTCCAGCTCCCAGCCCAGATCGGTGACTAGAAGGGTCCGGAGCCGGCGGAAGTGCTCGGCCGCCGGAGCCTCCTCCGGCCAGCCGGCGAGACGCTCGCACACCCGGCCGGCGGTGCGCACGGCCGCACGGAGCAACAGGCCGTCCACTCGCCGCCGGGCCGCGTAGGTCTCCCCCTCCTCCCCTTCCTGCCCCTCCTCGCCGCCGGCCGTCCGCAGCCCCTGGCGGATCGGCAGGGCGTACGACTCTCCCGACTCGTGTTTCTTCAGGAACGTCTCGGGATCGAGCTCGGCCACGTCGCGCAGCCGGCCGGCGCCGAGCGCGTAGAAGGCGAGGCGGAGGTCGACGAGCAGGCCGGCCATCGAGCGCCTGCCACCTCTTCCGGGAAGACCGATCGATGCGACCGTATCGAGCCAGCGGTCGGCGGGGACCTCCTCGCCGCGGCGGAGCAACTCGAGGAAGGCGCGGGTCCGCCGGCCGGCCGGCTCCAGGGCGCCGCGCGCGGACACGCCGGAGAACGGCACGCCGAGCCGGCGGAAGTGGCGGCGCAGGAGCAGCGCATACGGCGCGAGGTCGCGCGCCACCACGCCGATCGCCTCCGGCCGCGCGCCGCCGTCGAGGAGGGCGCGCACGCGCCGGGCCACCTCGCGGGCCTCGGACTCGGCGCCGACCGCCTCGACGAAATCGATCTGTGGCGCCGCAGGGTCCGTGTCGCGCGGCGGCGGCGCCGGCACGAACCGCGAGACCATGGAGATCCGCTCCGTGAAACGCTCGGTGAACGCGCGCTCCATCCCTCCGGTGGGAGAGCCCGGCGCGGGCGGATGGTCGAGGATCAGCCGCGCCCCCTGGCGGAGCAGCTCCTGGAGGAAGTCCGTGCCGACGCCGGTCGCATCCGAGAAGCCGTGGATCAGGAGAGCGCGGAACGGCAGGACCCCTTCCGGGTCCGCGACAAACAGCTCGCCTGCCCGCCGCAGCAGGTTCGAAGCCCGGCCCAGTCCGAGCGCGGGAGCCAGCGCCTCCGTGCGGGCTGCGACGCGCACGAGCGACCGGGCGCGCTCGACCTCGGCGCGCGAGGCGATGCGCGGTCCGTCGGTCGCCAGGGCCTCGTCGATCGCCTCGGCGAGGTCGTGCTCCAGCCCCGCGTCGAGCAGGTCGCGCACCGTGCCGGCCACGGCGCCATAGCCGTCCACCAGGTCGTCGAGACCGCGGCGCAGAGCCGGCTCCAGGCGGGCGAGGCGCTGGGCGAGAACGTCGAAGAGAGGGGTGCCGCGCGGCACCGGCTCGCCGGCCCGCTCCAGGATCTCGCAGGCGAGGGCATGCAGCGTCTGGATCGTGAGCCCGGCGATCGATTTTCCCCGGCGGCGGACGAGCGCCGCGCCGAGGTGGGCCCGGAGGCTCCGCGACGGCACGAGGATGCGCACCGGCCGGGCGAGGAGAGCGGGGTTCTTGCGCGCCTCGGTGAACAGGGCGTCGAGCCGGGAGACCAGGAGGGCCTCGGCGGCGCGCGCCCCGCGAGCCACCCAGACTTCGCCAGGAGAGCGCGGCGGCTCGGGAGCTTCGAACAGGCGGAGCTGCTGCGGCACGGGGGAAGGATACCCGATCCCGGAGGCGGGCTCTTCCCTACTCCGCGACAGCCACCTTCGCCGGTTCCGGCCGCCGCTGCCGGGCGCCGTCGCCGCGGATGAACGCCTCGGTGCGGGCGCTGGCCTCATGGTCCGGGAGCTGCTCCGGCGGCGACTTCATGAAATAGGAAGCCGGCCCGGTGAGCACGCCGCCGATCCCCCGGTCCAGGGCGAGCTTCACGCAGCGGACCGCGTCGATCACCACCCCGGCCGAGTTCGGCGAGTCCCAGACCTCCAGCTTGACCTCACAGTTCAGCGGGACGTTGCCGAACGTCGTCCCCTCCATCCGGATGTAGCACCACTTGCGGTCCTCCAGCCAGGGGACGTAGTCGCTCGGCCCCACGTGCACGCACCCCGGCGGGAGCTCGTAGTCGAGCTGGCTGGTCACCGCCTGGGTCTTCGAGATCTTCTTCGACTCCAGCCGCTCCCGCTCCAGCATGTTGAGGAAGTCCGAGTTGCCGCCGAAGTTGAGCTGGTAGGTGCGGTCCAGGCGCACGCCGCGGTCGCGGAAGAGCTGCGTCAGGAGACGGTGCGTGATGGTGGCGCCCACTTGCGACTTGATGTCGTCGCCGATGATCGGCAGCCCCTTCTTCTCGAACCGCTTCTGCCAGTATGGGCGGGAGGCGATGAAGACCGGAATGCAGTTGACGAAGCCGCACCCCGCCTCCAGGGCCTTCTCGACGTAGAGCTGGGTCGCCTCCTCCGAGCCCACCGGCAGGTAGGAGACGACCACGTCCGCGCGGGTCTCGCGGAGGACGCCGACGACGTCCGCGGGCGGCGTCTCCGCCTCCTGGATCTCGCGGCTCAGGTACTTGCCGAGGCCGTCCAGCGTCGTGCCCCGCCGCACCTCCACTCCCAGGCGCGGCACGGCGGCGAACCGGTAGGTGTTGTTCGGGGGCGCGAAGATCGCCTCGGACACGTCCCGGCCGACCTTGTTCGCGTCCACGTCGAACGCGGCCACGACCTCGATGTCGCCGACGTGGTAGCCCCCGAGGTCGACATGCATGAGACCCGGCACGAAGTCCTCCGGCGCGGCATCCTTGTAGAACTCCACGCCCTGCACCAGCGAAGAGGCGCAGTTGCCCACCCCGACGATGGCGACCCTCACTTTCTTCCTCGGCATGTCAGCTCCCTTTCTCTCTCTCTCGCTTTTCCCACGCGTCGTCCCACCGTCGCGCAAAGCTCTTCAGCTAAGTAGAAGGAAGATCCATGCCAGGTCCGCCAACCCGGTGCTCCCGCACGGAAAGACCGAAAAGGATGCCTTTTCGCGTAAAAAGGACGTGGCGCAGGGAAGAGTTTACAGAGCACTCTCAGAAAGCCTGCGCCAGCCGGAGCCGTTCAAGGCATGCGTGCCCGCTCCGGCTCAGCCGCGCCAACGTCCATTCGATCTTGCGCCGGGCCTGCTCCTCGCCGTAGTACCTCAGATACCCGGAGCTGTTCAAGGAGAAGAAGGAGAGGGCGTCGGCGTCCTCCAGGAGCGCGGCTTCGGCACTGTCGATCCGGCCCGGCTGATCGTGCCCGGCGATGAGCTGGACGGCCCGCGCCGCGAGAGCGGGATCGAGCCTTTCCTCGCGCAGGACCGCCGCGGTGATCCAGGCGCTCCGTGCGGCGTGCCGCGCCTTGTAGTCGTCGTAGTCGGCGACCGTCTGCTCGCTCCGCGACTCCGCCTCGGTGAAGATCCGCTCGACGTCATGGAAAAGGGCCGCGATCTGCACCGCCCCTCCGGCCGCCGGGTCGAGGCGGAGGACCCACTGCCAGGCGTCGAGGGCGTGCCGGTAATCCGCCCGCACGAGCGGCTTGTCCGCGGGATGGAGCGCGCGAAGGCGCGCGAGGAGCCGCGTCAGCTCCTCGCCGGGGAGCGCGCCGTTGCGCCGGCCGCTCCAGCGCTGGCAGCGAACGTCCACCTCCTCCGCCGCGCTCGCGGGCTCGCCATGGACCGCCACGGCGAACGGCCCCGCCGCGGCAAGATCGTCGATCCGCTCGTCGAGCTCCGGCAGATCGAGAGCGCCGCGGTCCCACTCCGCGGCTTCAAGATCCAGCCGGGCCTCCGGCGCGCCGGGCGTCGCCCCGGTGAGCCCGGCGGCTCCAGGGTAGTGGAGGACGACCGGTGAGGACATATAGCGCTTGTGTGCAAGCGCGGGGCCAGGAGATCAGGGATTGGCGAGGCAGCGCGGAGATGTCCTTCCACAATTATGGTATCGTTTTGTGGGGATACGCCATGGCCGAGAATCTGACGCTCCTCTTACCCGACGACCTGAGCCGGGCGCTCGATGAAGCTGCTGAGCAGACGCAGCGTGAGCGAACGGAGATCGTGCTGCTCGCGCTTGATCAGTACCTGAGAGCTATGCCCTCCGGGGAGGATGCGCCCGCAACGCGAGTCCGGCACCTGATCGGCTCTCTCGAAAGTGGCATTCCGGACCTGGCGGAGAAGCACCGGACCTACATCCTCGATTCGCTCACACCGAAGCATGGCCGGTGATCTCCTGCTCGACACGGGAGCGCTCGTCTCTCTTCTCGATCGCAGCCAGCTCCTCAGATCCGGCCCTTCTTTCTACCCCTCCTCGATCCGCGACGGAACCCGCGCGCGCCGCAGCAGGTCGCCCAGGTGGCTGGTCACGCCGACGCGGCCGACGAGCACGATTCCCTCTCCCGTCCCCTGGACTTGTGCGATCAGCTCGCGCAAGGCCTCGATCCCCTGGCTGACCTCGAGCGGGTGGAACCGGACCGCCTCGCCTGGCACGATCACCCGCCCGGCCGCCGCGCTCGCTTCGCGGTGGAGCTGAAGAATCCAGACCGCCCGGCCGTCCCAGGCCCACTCGAAACGCACCGGCCCCAGGAGAGAGAGCGCCCGATCGAAGGTCTCCCGCACGGCGGAGAGCACCTCGGAAGGGAGGTCCTCCG
>DATFPH010000413.1:0-12711 GCA_035264905.1 Thermoanaerobaculia bacterium | reverse complement strand
CTGACCGACGAGGATCTCCAACGCTTCGCCGCCGGTCTCCGCGAGCGGCTGCTCCCCGGCGCCCCCCTGATCCTCCAGATCCTCAACTACGACCGGATTTTCGCGCAGAACGAGCGGAGCCTGCCGATCAACTTCCGGCCCGATCCGGACGGCGAGATCGTCTTCCTCCGCCTGATGACCCCGCAGCCGGACGGCACGGTACTTTTCTATCCCACCACCCTGCACCTCCGGCCCGGGCGCGAGCCAGCCGTGGAGGTGAACCATTCCCGTGAGGTCCGCCTGCGCGGCTGGAAGCGCGAGCAGGTCGAGGCGGCTCTGGAGACGGCGGGGTTTGCCGAGCGCACGGCGTACAGCGGGTTCGAGGGTGAGGCGTGGGAAGCGGGGGCATCTCGGGACCTTCTGTTGGTGGCGCGGTAGCAACCGTCCCATTTACCGCAGCTTTTGGCACAATAGAGACATGGAGATTCCAGCCTATGAAGACCCGGCGGAGGTTCTGGCAGGGATCGAGAGAGCGCGCGCGCAGGCGGCCCTGGAGGGCAAGCGGGTGGCGGTCGTCTTCGGCGCCGACTGGTGTCCCGACTGCTACGCCTTCGAATCCTCGCTCAAGCACCGCCTCGTGGCGCCCATCGTGCAGCCCGCGTACGTAGTCGTCAAGGTCTCGGTCGGGAACCGGAACCGCAACCTCGAGCTGATGGAGGGCTATGGCATGGTCGTGGAGAACGGCATCCCCGCCGTGGCCGTCCTCGAGCCCGACGGCAGCCTCGTGGCCTCCCAGCGCCACGGCGAGTTCCGCAACGCCAGCGCGCTCCTCTCGGTCGCCGAGATCGTGTCGTTCTTCCACCGCTGGGCGCCGGCCCGGCAGAGCGCGTGAGCCCTCACCCCCGGCCCCTCTCCCGCAAGCGGGAGAGGGGTGCAGGTTAGTCAGTCCACGGCATCTTGAGCTTGCGCGAGCTAACCCTCTCCCCTCTCCCGCTCGCGGGAGAGGGGCCGGGGGTGAGGGCCTTCTTACGCCGGCACCGGAGCCGGCGGCGGCGGGGGTGGGACCGGCACGCCCATCCGCTGCCGCTTCTTCTTGCGGCCGAGCGAGACCAGCCAGAACAGACCGCCCAGGGCCAGCGCCAGCAGCACCATCCCGAGGAGCGGCCGGTAGACGATCCAGGCGATCGCGATCGTGAGGAACGACAGGGCGGCGGAGAGGAGGAAGGAGAAGACTCCGAGCCCTGCTCCCAGCATCGTGCCGACCAGCGGGACCACGTCCGCGAAGACCGAGATCGGCTTGAACACCGCGATCAGCCCGATGAACATCATCAGGAAGCCGCCCGCACGCACGATCCAGGTGAGGACCGTGTTCGCCGACTGGGCCGCCTGGAACATCTCGGCGGAGGTGTGGGCCCCCTCCTCCACCATCAGGATCGCATCCCCGGCCTTGGCCTGATAGGCCGCGAAGGTCTCTCCGGTCTGCACCCCGATCAGGCTGAGCGTCTCGGGCTTCACCACCTGGAAGGAGATCCGCACGTCACCCACCTGGGGCGCGGCGGGGTTCTCGCCCCTGTAGAAGCGGCCGTCCGCCACCTGGACCTCCGAGGCCATGGGCTCGGGGACGTTGGCCAGCATGGCGTCGGTGACCGGCAGGCTCTGGCCGTCGTTCACCTGATCGATCTGCTCGCTCGACAGGGTGAACGCCCCGACCTTGACCGGGTCCGCCACGACCGTGTTCGCCTCGACCGGGAAGCCCCCGGGGTTCTCGTGGCCGCTCGACTCCTGGAAGGACGAGGAGTCGATGGCATCGGACGACCAGGCCTTCTGATAGGTGTAGGTCGTGACCGTCTCCTCGCCGCCGCCGAGCTTCTTCTTCGTCTCGGACTTCTCCTCCTGCTTCCACTGATACATCTCGACCTGGCGGACCAGCTTCACGCCCTCGGCCTCGACGCCGAAATCCGGGTCGGCCAGCGCGCCCTCGGTGGAGACGGGTCCGGTGAGATGGACCAGCTTCCCTTCCTTGGCCGCGTCGACCTGGCCGGCCGGAACGGTGACCACGGCGCTGGCCCCTTCCTCCAGGCTGCGGGCGGTCTGCACGGCGCGGCCTTCATTCCAGAAGAGGACCGGAAAGGATACGATGAAGAGCGCCAGACCCACGAGCACGCTCTTGATCGACCCGGTGAGGCGGGAAAACCACGACTGACTGCTCGTGACGGTGACGGAGTTGGACATGCGGAGATCTCCTCGCGATCCGGCCGTGCACATGCGGTCCGGCGCGCCGCGGACGCGGGTTCCAGAAGGGGCAGGCTCGACCGGGATTCGCAGAGAACGTTACATCCGTTCCCGGTGGTCCGCAAGTCACTCAGATGGAAAAATCCTCACAATGACGGCACGCCCGGCCGGCGGCGTCCGCGCGGGAAGGCCTCGTCGATCCGGCGGATCTCGTCCGCGGTGAGGTCGACCCCGGCCGCCGCCGCGTTGTCGGCCGCGTGGTCGGGGTTCGCCGTCTTGGGGATGGCGCAGAGGGAGGGGCGGCGGAGCAGAAAGGCCAGGGCGATCTGCCGGGGCGAGGCTCCGTGGGTCTTCGCGATCTCGGCGAGGACGTGGCCGCCCCGGCTGCCGGGCGACGGGAAGCGGCCCGAGCCGAACGGGCTGTAGGCCACGACCGCGATGCCGTGCTCCTCGCAGAAGGGGAGCACGGCATGCTCGATGGCGCGCTCCTCCAGGTGATAGAGGACCTGGTTGCAGGCGATCTTCCCCGGCCCGGCGATCTCCAGGGCTTCGGCGAGCCGCTCCTCGTCGAAGTTGCTGACGCCCCAGGAGCGGATCTTCCCGCCTGCGGCGAGATCTTCGAAGGCGGCGATCGTATCGGCCAGCGGATGCGAGCCCTCCCAGTGGAGCAGATACCCGTCGAGCCGGTCGGTGCGCAGGCGGCGCAGGCTCCGCTCGCAGGCTTCGAGGGTGCCCCGGCGCGAGGCATTCTGGGGCAGCACCTTGCTGACCAGGAAGACCTCGTCGCGCCGCCCTTCGATCGCCTCGGCCACGAGCTCCTCGACCATGCCATAGCCATAGAGCTCGGCCGTGTCGATGTGGCGCATCCCCGCATCGAGCCCCCGCCGGAGCGCCACGACACAGGACCGGCGGTCATCCCTCTCCATGTTCCAGGTCCCCTGCCCGATCACCGAGACCTGCTCGCCCGTGGGGCCGAACGTGCGGAAGCGCATGGTGCTCCTCCTTCCTCCAAACCCGCCCCGTCTACCCTACACCCCTCTCCCGCTCGCGGGAGAGGGGCTGGGGGTGAGGGTCCCTCCTACGCGCTCCACGGCGGCGTGATGCCGCTCATCCGGGCGTAGGCGATCGACTGGCCGAGGTGCTCGTGGGCGTGGGTGGCGAGCAGCAGGAGGACCTCGCGGAGCGTGCCGTCGTTGCCGAAGATCTTGACCTTCTTGTCCAGGTCCGCGTCGGAGGTGGCCTGGATGGCCTGGCGGACGTGGTCGAAAGACTTCTTGAGGGTGTCGATCACCTTCGCCTTGTCTCCGGCGCCCTTCTCCATCTCCTTCATGTTGACTCCCTCGGGCACCTTGGTGCCTGCGAGGCTCGCCAGGAAGTAGTTGCCGCCGGCCACGTGGAGGAAGACCTCGCCGGTCGAGCGGACCTTATCGGTCGGACGCCAGTTGAGCTTCTCCGCCGGGGTCGCGTCGGCGAGCGCGACGAGCTTCTTCTCCGCGTCGTCGATCTGGCGGAGGATCTCCGCCTTGACGGCGCCGCCGGCCGGGGCTGCGTCGTTGTCGTGGTCGGCAAGCGCCGGGCGCGCTACGACGCCGGCGAGGAGCAAAGCAAAGGTAAGGCACAAGGCTTTCTTCATTGGAGTCTCCTTGGTTTTCAGGAAAGTCGGAAATAGACGGGGAGGATCTTAGCGCTAGAATCTCCTCCGTTCCAACAAGGGGGTCATAAAAGAGATACGCTCTTCCCGGGCCGCCGGTTCTTCCCTGGTAGAATCGCCTGGTAGGATCAAATTCAATGCACATGACCCTCGCCCTGCTGGCGAGCGTGGGAGCCTTCGCGGCCCTCGTCGCGCTCGTCGCCTGGTTGCAACGCAAGCTCTTCTTCGTGCGCCAGCTCACGTTCCCGCTCTGGATCGGGGCGGCGGCGGCGGCTCTGGAGGTCTTCCTCCTCCTGGAGCCCAACTACCGGACTCTGGAGCTGCACCAGGCTCTCGGCTGGCTCCTCCTCTTCTGCGGCCTCACCCTCCTGCTGCGGCTGCTCGCCCTCTATCTGTTCGAGATCCACCTGGTGGCGCAGAGGGGGATCCGCCTCCCTCCCCTGCTCTCCGCCGTCACCATGGCGGTGGTCTACCTGGCGACCGCGCTGATCACCCTGCGCCTGAGCTTCCCCAACGTGGACATCAGCGCCCTGGTCGCCACCAGCGCGGTGACCTCCCTGGTGCTCGGCCTGGCGCTCCAGCCGATCCTCTCGAACTTCTTCGCCGGCCTGGTGGTCAGCCTGGAGCGGCCGTTCCGCATCAACGACTGGATCCGCGTCGGCGAGCACGAGGGGCGGGTGGTGGCGATCACCTGGCGGACGACCCATCTGCGCACGCGCGAGAACGACAACCTGGTCATCCCCAACGGCAAGCTCGCGGACGAGCGGGTGCTCAACTTCTACTATCCGCACCCCATGCACATGGAGCGGGTCAAGGTCGGGGCTGACTACAACGTCCCCCCGTACCGGGTCCGCCGCGCCCTGCTCGAAGCCGTGACCGGCGTCGTGGGCACGCTGGACAAGCCGAGCCCGGACGTCTACGTCCTCTCCTTCGACGCGGATGCCATCCTCTATGAGCTGCGCGTCTGGATCGAGGACATGGCGCAGTCGACGCGGATCGCGAGCGACCTGCGGGCGCGCGTCTGGGAGGAGTTCAAGAAGGCTGGGATCAAAATCCCCCATCCGATCCGCACCCTGGAGCTTTCGCCGCGCCCGAAACGGACGGAGGCCCGGATCGCCGAGGGGCCGCGGCCGGCGCGCCTCTACGTGGCCGAAGGACCCGAACGGGGCCGCACTCTCGGGCTGGACGGCTCCCCGGTCATCGTAGGCAGGTCGCGCGGCTGCTCGCTCGCGCTCACCGAGCCCAACGCGAGCAAGGAGCACCTGCGGATCGCCTGGGAAGGCGACGCCTGGGTGCTGACCGACCTGGAGAGCAGCTTCGGCACGCGCGTCAACAACCAACCTACCCAGCGCAAGGAGCTGGCGGCGCTGGATCGCATCATGATCGGCGACACGGTTATCATCTTCGAGAGCTTCGAGAGCGATGCCCACTGAGACCCCAGGGAAGATCGGCCCCTACCGCATCCAGGAGCAGACCAGCCGGGAGGGCGGAGCGGCCCTCTTCCGGGCACAGGACCCGTCCGGCCGCCCGGTGACCGTGCAGCTCCTCTCCCCGCGCCTCGCCGAGGATGCCGGCGCCTATGAACGGTTCCGCACCGAGGCGGCGGCCCTGACGAGGTACGACCATCCCAACATCCTCCGCGTCCTGGGCACCGGCCAGGAGGGGGACCGCCCTTATCTGGTGCTGGAGGCGTTCGACGGCAAGCCCCTCTCCGAGATCCTGCGCACGCGCCAGCTCACCACCGCCGAGGCGTTCGCCGTGATGCGGGGGATCTGCCGCGGTCTCGCCCACGCCCACGAGCACGGAGTCCTCCACCTCCACGTCTGGCCGAACGCGGTGCGGGTGACGCCCGACCTCTCGCACGTCAAGCTGGCCGAGTTCAGCTTCTCGCGCCTCGACGCGCTGGCGATGACCGGCACGCTGAGCACCGGAGCGCTGAGCCTGGGGGCCTTCCACTACCTCGCGCCGGAGCAGACCGACAGCCGTCCGGTCGACCATCGGGCCGACCTCTACTCCGCCGGAGTGGTCTTCCAGGAGATGCTGACCGGTCGCCCCCCGGGAGGGAAGATCGCGCTGCCGAGCCAGATCAACAGCTCGCTCCTGCCGGACGTCGACGTGGTGGTCCTGAAATGCCTGGCGCGCAACCCGCTGGAGCGCTACGCCACGGCGATCGACCTGCTGAACGCGATCGAGCGGCTGGAAGAGACGATGCGGGTCCGCCTCCTCTCCGAGCTGCGCGACATCACGCAACCCGGCTCCCGCTCCAAGGCAGTGCTGTGGGGAACGATCGTGCTGGTCCTCGTCGCGCTGGTCGTGGCCGGGATCGTGATGCTGCGCTGACGGCCTCCTCCCTTATTGTCTGTTTTACACACTCTGCCATGCTGAATCACCATTTTTTAAGAACCCCTTGACAACTCTTCTCCGGGTCATACAATACGAGCTACGACAGCTTCTGGCTTGTTGTTGATCATCGTCGCAGCGTTCCTTTCTGCAGACCGTTGTACGACCTTTGTAAAGATTGCCGATGGCTGGACAACACAACACCATCATCTTCGTCCCTCACGCCCACGCGAAGCTCCGGAAGTGGCGGGTGACGAACCTGCAGATCGGCCTGGTGGTCGGTGCCTTCCTCCTCCTCACTCTCGCCTCCGCATACTTCATCTGGTCCCACTTCAGCACCCCGTTGGACCCCGTCGAGGTCACGCGTCTCCAGAAGGAGAATGACGAGCTCCGGCAGGTGAACCAGACGTTCGAGGCGAGCATCCAGAAGCTTCAAGACCAGCTCACCAGCTACGAGGACCGCACCCGCGACCTTGCCATCGTCGCCGGAGTCGAGAGCCTGGGCGACGGCGTCGAAGCCGGGATCGGCGGCGGCGCGCCCGACGAAGCCGGCTTGACGGACCTGCCCAAGATGCAGGCGCGGGCGGCGCTCCTGGACGGCGCCCTCGACCAGGTCGAGGACCGGCTGGAGCAGCGGATGCGCTGGATCTCCTCCACGCCCGCCATCACGCCCGTCCGCGGGATCCTCACCAGCGGCTTCGGCTACCGCGCCGACCCGATGACGCACGGGCGCGGCAACCACCAGGGGATCGACATCGCCGCGGCCTATGGCCTTCCGGTGCATGCGAGCGGCGACGGCCTCGTCCTCCAGGCCGGCGAGCAGGGCGGTCTCGGCAAGGCCGTGTTCATCGCTCATGGCTACGGCCTGACCAGCCGCTACGGTCACATGTCGGCGATCACCGTCCGCCCCGGCCAGCGCATCGAGCGCGGCGACGTGATCGGCAAGGTCGGCAACACCGGCCGCTCGACCGGTCCGCACCTCCACTACGAGGTGCGCATGGACGGCGAGCCGCTGAATCCGATCGGCTACATGCTCGATAACGGCAGCGGTCCGCTCTAACCCTCGCCTGAGGCTTCACCCCCGGCTCCTCTCTCCCAGGCAGGAGAGGGGGGTGGGCAGGGCCTTCGCTTCCGCCAGCAGCTCGACCTCCAGTAACGCCGTGGTCACGGTAATGCGCGTCGCCGCCGCGACCCGATCGGAGACCGCATCCGCCACGACCGCCACCCGCTCCCCCATTTCCGGGGAAAGATCGGTCCTCCCGAGGGCGCCGCGTAGCAGCCGCAACAGCGGCAGACAGGCTTCCAGGAGGAAGAACGGCAAGCCGATCGCCTTGGCGAGCTGCTGCAGGTCGGCCTTCTCCGGCTCCTGCTTGCCGCTCTCCAGGAGAGAGATCCGGCTCTTGTCCCACCCCATGGCCCGCGCGAGCTCCGTCTGGTTCCAGCCGCGCAGGGCGCGGAGAAAGCGGACGGCGAGGCTCAGATCCTCACGGTCCCAACTCCAGCTCATGCGTTGCTCCTCCCGGTGGCGGTTCGCGCCGACGCCGGCCGCGTAGTCGTTCCGTCCTCCGCGGAGCCAATCCAAGCGCCGCGTAGCCGTTAACTCGGCCGCGGAGCCGCTATTTCCCGCGCGGATTGGCTATCCGGCTCCGCGGATTCGTTAGCTCGGCCGTGGATCCGTTATCTCCCACGTGGATCGGTAATCCGGCTCCACAGATCCGTTACCTCGGCCGCGGATCCGTTATCTCCCGGGTGGATGGGCTATGGGCTCCGTGGATTCACTCCACCAGCCGCGGAACCGTTATCTCGGGCATATAGCGGCAACCCGGGCACCTACTGCGTCTTCCGCATCCCTGATGTGCCCTCGGCGGAAGAAATTCCGTGGGTCTGCGGCACTATACCTGCGGAACGCGCCCGTGCAGCCATCCCGGTTGTCTCCGGAGCGCGCCGGTCCCAAGGAGCTTCCTATGCCTCGTTTCTCCCTCTCGCGTCTCGCCTGCGGTCTGCTCGTCCTCTCCTTCCTCGCTGCCCCGACGCTCGCCGCGGCCTCGCCGGCCCCTCAGACCTCGGGACTCGCGGCGGGGCTCTCCAGTCTGTGGAGCTGGGTGCTGGGGCTTTGGGGGGAGGAGGGGTGCTATATCGATCCGCACGGCGGGTGCCGGGCCGGCGTGAGCAGCGTGCCGAGCGCGCAGGATCAGGTGGATACAGGCTGCTATATCGACCCGCATGGTGGGTGTGGTGAGAGCACGGGCAGTGCGCCAAGCGTGCCGGAAAGTGAGACCGGCTGCTATATCGATCCCCATGGCGGTTGCGGCAGCTGAGACCTCACCCCCCGACCCCCTCTCCCATCGCCCCCCCTTCCACCGGGAGAGGGGGCGCCCCCTCCCTTTTATCCTTCGAAGTGGTGAGAGGGATCGCGTTCTGCCTCGCGCAGGTACCGGGCGAGACGCTGGATCAGATCCACGGTCGCGTCTTCTCGCTCGACGGCTTCCCGGAACAACAGGAGCGAGGCGATTGCTTCGCGATGGACTCCCAGATCCCTGAAGAGCTGAAGCATCTCCTCTGCTACAACGCGGACTTCCCGCCATCTCTCCTGCTTGATGTAAATCTTGGAGAGATCGAGTGACACCAGAGCTGCATCGATCGGGTTCTTTAGATCTGCGAAGTCTTTGCGGACCTCCTGAAGCGCGCGCGCTGCGAGGTCCTCGTCACCGACACCTGCCGAGATTTCTGCAGCAAGCCACCGGAGCCTCAGGATGTGAAGGTCACCTTTCAAGGATGCCGCCAAATCCCAGATGAGAGGAAGGAGCGCCTGTGCCTGCTGATAACGACCGAGACGGCAGAGGTTCGCCGTCCGATTGAACTGGACGGCGAACCAGGAGCGGGCATCCTTTGTCGGGTCGATCAAAGAGTCGGCCTGGTCCAAGGTGTGAAGCGCATCTTCGTACTGTCCGCTGGCGTGCTGAACGTGGGACTTGTTGAGAAGAAGGTCGCTTATCCCTTCCGGCTGGGTAAGTGTGAGGGCTTGGTTGATGAGGTCCAAAGCCTCGGGCAGGCGCCTCTGGGCACGGCGGAGTGAGGCTCCTAGATCCAGGAAACGAGCCTCATCGAGCACAGGGTCGCCTACCGGGCTTGCTTTCCAAAGAGCAAACGCCTTGCCGTAAGCCAGATCAGCGACAGGAAGCTGACCTCCAACCCGGCTGGCGTTCGCGATCAGGCCCTGCGCATAGGCTTGGCAGCGCAGGCTCACCTCCCCCTGCACCCGTTCCGCCACGTACAGAGCCAGCTCGGCCAACGCCATCGCAAGGACCGCGCTGCGCGCTGCTCCTCGTTCGCTCTCGTCGCACAATCGGCGCACCAGGGCCGGCGTGCAGACCGCGGGGTTCTGGTCGATGAAGAGCCGCTGCGCCTCAGCGGATCGAGACCGCATCTCCTTCCACACCTCCTTCGCCTCGGCGCGGGCGCGGCGGACCCGGGCCTCCTCCAGCTGCCGGGGCAGCTCGGCGTCGAGCGCTGCGACGGCGTGCTGCTGAATCTGCGCGCGCGCCGCCTGCACGATCCGGCGCTCGCCGGGGGTGAGGCCGGTGTAGCCGGGGATCTCCTCGCCCTCGGCCGGCCGCTTCCCCGCGAGATAGTCCAGCGTCCGCTCGACCTCGCTCACGTCGAAGCCGAGAAGGACGGCCGCCTCGTCGAGGATCATCCGGTCCAACCCGCGGCCGGTGCGGATCCAGGAGCTGACCGTCTCCGGCTTCACCTTCAGCGCGTCGGCCAGCTTCTGCTGGTTCCAACCCGCGCGGCGCAGCAGGATGAGCAGGGTCAACGCCAACGGCGGATGGATCTCGCGACTCATGGGGTCTCCTCTGGACCTGGTTTCACCTTGGAGTAAGTGCGCGCCACGCCGGAATCGTGACACACAGACGCAATCTCGTAATCTCTCTCCAAATAATTCCGAGGCAGCATCAACACTGTTGAGAGTGCGGGCGCCACCGGCCTGTCCGGTCTACCCTGCCGGCTGGAGGGATGAGTGATGAGCCAGATTGCCAGGATGCGCAGCGGTCTGCGCGAGGCCGCCGAAAATCTCCAGGAGACGCGCGAGAAGTTGCTCGGCCTCTTGAACGAAGCCCGGAGCGGCGCTCCGCCGGAGGATGATGGCGATGCGGAGCCGCACCCGCTGTCGGAGATGACCGCCGTCATCGAGTGCGGGGTGCACGACAACCTGAACCCGCTGATTCAGTCCTTGCTCACCGCTTCGGTCTGACATGCCTAGTAGAGCGTCACTCCAGGACTGAGTGGTGGCGCCAGCGGTGGCGTCCCCCCACCCGACCTCACCCCCGACCCCTCTCCCATCGCCCACCCCCCGACCGGGAGAGGGGCGCCACCACCCTCTGACCTCCAAATTGCATCGCAAGGACGATCCGTCTCCCCCTCTCCCGGGGGAAGGGCGGGAGATGGGAGAGGGGGCCGGGGGGTGAGGTCGGGCGGGGCTCCGTCCCACGGAATTCTTTCTGCTAGACTGCGGGTTGTAGCCCATGCCGCGGGGTGTCGCCCCCACGCTCCTTTCCAAGACCCATACGAGAGCTCGATGATCAACCGACTCCTTACCGCAATTTTCGGCAGTCAACACGAACGGGACGTCAAGAAGCTGCAGCCGGTCGTGGCGGCCATCAACGAGATGGAGCCACAGATCAAGGCGCTCTCCGACGAGGCCCTGCGCGCCAAGACCGTGGAATTCCGGCGCCAGCTCGCCGCGGGTGAGACGAGCCTCGACGACCTCCTCGTTCCCGCCTTCGCCGTGGCCCGCGAGGCCGCTTGGCGGAGCGTCGGGATGCGCCCCTTCGACGTCCAGCTCATGGGCGGCATGGTCCTCCACAACGGCCGCATCGCCGAGATGAGGACGGGCGAGGGCAAGACCCTCACCGCCACCCTTCCCGTCTATCTCAATGCTCTCGAAGGCAAGGGCGTCCACGTGGTCACGGTCAACGACTACCTGGCCCGCCGCGACTCGGAGTGGATGGGCAGGATCTACCGCTTCCTCGGCCTCTCGGTCGGCGTCATCCAGCACAACCTCTCCGATGCCGAGCGCAAGGAGGCCTACGCCTCCGACATCACCTACGGCACCAACAACGAGATGGGCTTCGACTACCTGCGCGACAACATGAAGTTCGACCTGGAGTCGATGGTCCAGCGCGGGCACCACTACGCGATCGTCGACGAGGTCGACTCGATCCTCATCGACGAGGCGCGCACGCCGCTCATCATCTCGGGTCCGTCGGAAGACGCGGTCGACAAGTACTACTCCATCGACCGCATCATCCCCAAGCTGGTCAAGGGCGAGGAGATCGACGAGGGCGACGGCCAGAAGAGCGCCACCGGCGACTACCTGATCGACGAGAAGGGCCACTCGGTCAGCCTGACCGACGAGGGCGTCGAGAAGGTCGAGCGCCTGCTCGGGATCAAGAACCTCTACGACCCCGACAACATGGAGGTCCTCCACGGCGTCAACCAGGGCCTGCGCGCCCATGCCCTCTACCAGCGCGACGTGGACTATCTCGTCGAGAACGGCAAGGTGGTCATCGTCGACGAGTTCACCGGCCGCAAGATGGAGGGCCGGCGCTGGTCGGACGGCCTGCACCAGGCGGTCGAGGCGAAGGAGGGGGTGAAGATCGAGCGCGAGAACCAGACGCTCGCCACGATCACCTTCCAGAACTACTTCCGGATGTACAAGAAGCTCGCGGGCATGACCGGCACGGCCGACACCGAGGCCGCCGAGTTCGGCCAGATCTACAACCTGGACGTCACGGTCATCCCCACGAACCGGGACATGATCCGCGAGGACCGCGCCGACCTCGTCTTCCGCTCCGCCGAGGAGAAGTGGCGCGCCGTGGTCGAGGAGATCCGGGAGGGTCACGCGAAAGGCCAGCCGGTGCTGGTGGGCACGGTCTCGATCGAGAAGAGCGAGATGGTTTCGAAGCTGCTCAACAAGCCGCCGCGCGTTCCACACGTGGTGCTCAACGCCAAGTTCCACGAGCGCGAGGCCGCCATCGTGGCCCAGGCCGGCCGCCTGGGCGCGGTGACCATCGCCACCAACATGGCCGGCCGCGGCACGGACATCATCCTCGGCGGCAACCCCGAGGGGCTCGCCCGCGCCGAGGCCGACATGGAGGCCGAGGCTGAGGCGTTCCAGCAGGCCTTCGAACGTTACCAGGTCACCTGCGCCGAGGAGCGGGAGAAGGTCCTGCAGGCCGGCGGCCTCCACATCCTGGGCACCGAGCGCCACGAGTCGCGGCGCATCGACAACCAGCTCCGCGGACGCTCCGGCCGCCAGGGCGATCCGGGCTCTTCCCGCTTCTATCTCTCTCTCGAGGACGACCTGATGCGGATCTTCGGCTCCGACCGCATCCAGGGGCTCATGGGCAAGCTCGGCATGGAGGAGGACGAGCCCATCGAGCACAAGTGGGTCACCGGCGCCATCGAGCGGGCGCAGAAGCAGGTCGAGGGCCGGAACTTCGAGA
>DATFPH010000412.1:0-22211 GCA_035264905.1 Thermoanaerobaculia bacterium | reverse complement strand
GCCGCTCGAAGAAGAGATCGAGTACCCCACCTCCGACGGCCAGCCAATGGCCGAGACGACCCTGCACCGCGAGGTGATGAGCGACACGATCAGCGCGTTGGAGCGGCGCTATGCCGACGTGCCGGACGTGTGGGTGGGGGGAAACCTCTTTCTGTACTACCGGCAAGGAGATCCCTCGGCGTGCATCGCCCCGGACGTGTTGCTGTCCAAGGGAGTGACGAAGTGGAAGCGCCCGATCTACCTGCTCTGGGAGGAAGGCCAGCCGCCCGCCATTGTGTTCGAGATCACCTCGCAGAGCACCCGGCGGGAGGACCTGGGGACGGCGCGGAAAGGTAAACGGAACAAGAAAGAGATCTATCAGAGCCTGGGCGTCGAGGAGCTGATCTTCTTCGATCCGTATGGCGAGTATCTGAAGCCGCGGCTTCAGGGGCACCGCCTCGACGGGCAGGGGCGGTACCAGCCGATCCCCCTGCATCCCGACGGCTCGCTGGAGAGCCGGACGACCGGCCTGACGCTGCAGGCCGAAGGAGAGCGCCTGCGGTTGGTTGATCCCTCCACCAGAGAACGTCTCCTCTGGAACGATGAGCTCGACGATGCGCGCCGTTCCGCCGAAGAGCGTGCCGCCGAGGCCGAAGAGCGCCTCCGTCTCCTCGAACAAGAGCTGGCCCGCCTGCGCTCCAGGGATTGAAACCGCGTGGGAGGGTACAATACCCTCCATGACCACCGCCTCTCCCTCCCCGATCGTCGAGCCGACCTCCACCGCCGGACCCCGCACCGTGCGCGCGCCGCGCGGGACCACGCTCTCCTGCCGCGGCTGGCAGCAGGAGGCGGCGCTGCGGATGCTGATGAACAACCTCGATCCCGAGGTGGCTGAGCGGCCCGCGGATCTGGTGGTCTATGGCGGGTCCGGCAAGGCCGCGCGCAACTGGGAGTGCTTCGAGGCGATCGTGGAGACTCTGAAGCGCCTGGGGGATGACGAGACCCTCCTTGTCCAGTCCGGCAAGCCGGTCGCCGTCTTCCGCTCGCATGCGGAGGCGCCGCGGGTCCTCATCGCCAATTCGATGCTGGTCCCGCACTGGGCGACAGCCGACGAGTTCCGGCGCCTCGAAGGGCTGGGCCTCACCATGTACGGCCAGATGACCGCGGGATCGTGGATCTACATCGGCACGCAGGGCATCCTGCAGGGCACCTACGAGACACTGGCGGAATGTGCGCGCCAGCACTTCGGCGCCTCCCTGGCCGGCCGGCTCACCGTCACCGCCGGGCTCGGCGGGATGGGCGGGGCCCAGCCGCTGGCTGTCACCATGAACGAAGGGGTCTGCCTGGTGGCCGAGGTCGACCGGAGCCGCATCGAGCGGCGCCTCCAGACCCGGTACCTCGACACCGTCGCGGCGGATCTCCCTTCGGCCGTGGAGCAGGCCCTTGCGGCGCGCGACCGGCGGGAGGCGATTTCCATCGGCGTCGAGGCCAACGCCGTGGACCTCCTGGAGTACCTGATCGGCGCGGGGATCGTCCCCGATGTGCTGACCGACCAGACCTCGGCGCACGACAACCTCGACGGCTACGTGCCGCACGGCCTGCCGTACAGCGAGGCCCTGCGCCTGCGCCGCGAGGACCCGAAGGCCTACGTGGAGCGCTCCATGGCCTCGATGGCGGCGCACGTGCGCGCCATGCTCACGCTTCAGGAGCGCGGGGCCGTCACCTTCGACTATGGCAACAACCTGCGCGGCCAGGCCCTGGTGGCGGGCGAGGCGCGGGCCTTCGACATCGGCGGGTTCGTGCCGCTGTTCATCCGGCCGCTCTTCTGCGAGGGCAAGGGGCCGTTCCGCTGGGCGGTCCTGTCGGGCGATCCGGAGGATCTGGCGGTCACCGACGAGGCGATCCTGGAGACCTTCCCGGAGGACAAGGCGCTGGCGCGGTGGATCCGCATGGCCCGCGAGCGGGTCGCGTTCCAGGGATTGCCGGCGCGCATCTGCTGGCTCGGTTACGGCGAACGGGCGCGGGCCGGCCAGGTATTCAACGACCTGGTGGCGTCCGGACGGGTCAAGGCGCCGATCGTGATCGGCCGCGACCATCTGGATTGCGGCTCCGTCGCGTCGCCCAACCGCGAGACCGAAGCCATGCGCGACGGCTCCGACGCGATCGGCGACTGGCCGATCTTGAACGCCATGATCAACGCGGTCAACGGCGCCACCTGGGTCTCGGTGCATCACGGCGGCGGCGTGGGGATCGGCTACTCGCTTCATGCCGGCATGGTCATCGTGGCCGACGGCAGCGAGGCCGCGGCGCTGCGGCTGGAGCGGGTGCTGACCAGCGATCCCGGCATGGGGGTCGCGCGCCACGCGGACGCCGGTTACCCGGAAGCCATCGAGTTCGGCCGGCGCCGTGGCGTCGACCTGCCGATGGCTCCGCGTTGACGTAAGGGGCTGGTGCGCCTCCCACTCCTGCGGATCGCTTTCCTGACCGGCGCGCTCGCCGCGCCGTTCCTGCCCATGCCATGGTCCCTCCTGGCACTGGCGCTGGCGGTGCTCGCCTGGCTGCGGTCGCGGCCGGCCCGGCAGGAAGCGCTCCTCGTCATCTTCTGTTTCGGTCTGGCCGCCGCGGTCCTGGGAATCCGCTGGGGAGCGGAGCGGGCGGTGCGGGCGTCCGAGCGCGAGCAGGTCGCGGTGGCGCGCAAACAGTACGCCCGCCTCTGGGACAGCTTGCAGCAGGAGGCCGCCACGGCCGCGCTCTCTTTGAAGGAGCCCCCCCGGGACCGCCGGAGCACCCTCGCCGCCTTCCGCCTCCTCGCCGAGATCGAGCCGGCCAGCGGAGGCGGCCGCCGCTCGCTGCTGTTGATCGATCCGGACGGCGTGGCGGTCGCCTGGTCCGGCGAGGGGCTGCTCCACGAGTTCGCGGCGGACCAGGTGCCGCGCTCGGGTCTCCACTATCAGGCGAGCTTCCGGGCGGTGACCCTCCTGGCCGTAGAGCCTTTGGAAGGGAGCCGCCGCCCCTGGAGGGTCGTCGCCGGATCGAGCTTCCCGACCTACGTCCTGCCGTTCCCGGCCGACATCTCCTTCCGCCGCTGGACGATGGTGGATCGCCCCGAGCAGGCGCGCCGGGGGACGCTCCTCGTGCCGCTCTCCGGAGCGCCTTCCCTGGTGCTCGAGCGGCTGCCGGCGGACGCGACCCCGTCCTGGCCCTGGGTGCCGCGTCTGGTCTGGGGCGCCATCTCGTTCGCGCTCCTCGCCCTGGCGGTCCTCCGCGCCGTCGGTTTGGTGCTCCCCCTCGATGCGCCGCCTTCGCGGCAGCCCGAGTCGCGGGCGTGGATCTTCCTGCTCGTCCTCGCCAGCGTCCTCGCGGCCGGAATGGCGGCCCATCTCACGCCCGTGTCCCTGGGGCTCCTGGCCCTCGGCCTCGCGCTCGCGATCTGGGGGCTCTTCGGCCGGCCCGCGGGCCCCGCTCCGCGGGTCTGGGTGGTGGCTGCGCGAGGCGCCGGGGTGATCGTGCTCCTCGCGGGCTTGGCCTGGGCCAGCCAGCAGGGCCGCCCGCCGCTGGACCTCGCCGCGGGGCTCATGCCGAGCGCCGAGGTCCTCGGCCTGCGCATCGCCTTCGCCGCCGTGGCGCTCGGGCTCCTCGTCCTCTCCGGCCGCCGGGCCGGAATCGGGGAGCCGCCCGGCGATGCGTGGACCTGGGGGGTTTGCGGGGCTCTCCTGGCCGGCGCGGCGGTCTGCGACGTGCCCGCCCTGGCCCTGCCGCTCCTCGCGGCCGGAGGCGCGGGGATCGCCGTGTACGCCAACGGCCAGCGCCTGGAGCGGGGCCTCTCGCTCGTCGTCCTGGTCGTCCTCGCGACCGTGGCGGCCTCGGCCGTCTGGGAGATGACCTACCGGCTGCGTCTGCGCGAGTATGCGCGCGAGGAGATCCTGCCGTATCTGGCGCCTCCCGCGCCGGAGACGGTCAACGCTCTCGCTGGAGAGATCCAGGGGTATCTCGCGGGGCGCGATCTCGCCGCGGTGGTGCCGCGGTCGCACGTGGGGCTCGAACGCCAGGACCTGGCCTATACGCTCTGGCGGGGCTCCCCCATGGCGCGGCCGCACACCCTGTCTGCGATCGTGGTCGAGCCCCGCGACGGCCTGGCTTCGTCGTCGTTCTCGTTCGGCATGCCGCTGACCGAGCAGGGGCGGGTCGACTGGAGCCCGGCGCGCTGGGAGGGTCTGCGCCTGCCGCGCTGGGAGCAGGCGCTCGTCCATGGCACCGTGGAGCTCCGCGCGAACGGGGCTCCCTGGGGGACGGTCTCGTACTGGCTGCTGCCGCGTCCCGGTCTCGATCCGCGCATCGCGCTGCGCCTGCGCGGCGTGGAGGCGGGACTGCTGCGCGGCGGCCCGGCGGCCGGCCCGGCGGGGGACCTCGAAGGCAAGGTGCTCTACGCCCTCTATCAGACGGACGGCCGGGCCGTGCTCTCGCCCTGGGACGAAGAGCCCTCGCTCCCCGCGGCGTTGCGGCGGGCGAGCGGCGCAAGCGTCTCGACGGCCCTGGTGCGGACCCCGACGGGTGCGGCCCGCGCCTACACCCGCGCCTCCGAAGCGGGGTGGCAGGTGGTCTACCTGCCGGTCCCGGCCCCGCTCGAAGCGGTGGAGCGGGCTGCTCTGGCGGCTCTGGGCGTCCTTCTTCTCGCGCTTTTCGCGGCGCCGCCGGTGCTCCTCCTCGGCCTGCCGCGCGCGGCCTTCCGCGACCTCCTGCGGCGGGCCCTGCGCTCGTACTCGAAGCGGCTGGTGATCGTCTACACCCTCCTCCTGCTCTTGCCGCTCGTCCTGCTCAACGCCGTGCTGGTGAGCGCGATGGAGGAGCGCCTGCAACGCCAGCAGAGAGAGTCGGGCGAGGCCGCGCTCGATTCGGCGCAGCAGATCCTGGCCGAGCGCCTGCTCAACCTCCAGCCCGGCTTCGGCGTCGACACCGTGCTCGGCGACCGCCTGCTGATCCACCTGGCGGAGATCGTCCACCGCGAGGTGAACCTCTACTACGGCAGCAGCATCTACGCCTCCAGCAAGCACGAGCTGTTCACCGCCGGCCTGCTGCCGAACCGCATCCCCGGCGAGATCTTTTCGCGGCTCGCCCTGTTGGGCGACGGCCTCTCCTCACGGACCAACCGGATCGGGGGGACGAACTACCTGGAGATCTATGCGCCTCTGCGCCTGCCGGGCGTGCCGGTCGGCGAGGAGCGCCTGTTCCTCTCGATGCCGCTCCTGGCGCAGCAGGAAGAGGCCGCGGCGGTGCTGACCAACCTGCGGCGGCACGCGATGCTCGCCACCGCCGCGCTGTTCGGTCTGCTGGTCGCCGTGGGCACCCGGCTGGCCCGCAACTTCACGCGGCCGCTCATGGAGCTGGTCGACGGCACCCGCCGCATCGCCGCGGGCGCCACGTCGCTCGATCTTTCTCCCAGCGAGCTGGAGCTGGCGGCCCTGGTGGAGGCGGTCGATGAGATGGCGCGGCGCATCGCCGAAGGGCGCGAGCGGCTGCTCCGCGAGAAGCAGGTGGTCGAGCGGATGGTCGAAAACATCACCTCGGGTGTCGTCTCGCTCGATGCCGAGGGGCGCGTGCTCATGCGCAACCGGGTGGCGGCCGAGATGCTCGGGGCGGAGGTGGGGGAGAGCCTGGAGCGGATCGTGACGGAGCGGGATCGTCTGGAGCCGGTGGCCGCCTTCCTCCGCTCGGTGAGCGGCGAGATGGCACGGGAGACCGTGCGCCTGGCGGCGCCGGACGGCGAGCGCGAGTGGTCGATCGTCTGGGTGCCCCTCCCCGGAGCGGGCGAGCCCGCGGCCCTGCTGGTCCTGGAGGATGCGACGGAGGTCCTGCGCGGCCAGCGTCTCCTCGCCTGGGCGGAGATGGCCCGCATCATCGCCCACGAGATCAAGAACCCGCTGACGCCGATCCGCCTTTCCGCCGAGCACATGCGGGAGGTCTGGCACCGCGATCCGGACCATTTCGACCGGGTCTTCGAGCGGTGCACGACGAACATCCTCTCGCAGGTGGAGGAGCTGCGGACGATCGCCTCGGACTTCTCGGCCTACAGCGCCCTCCTGCAGATCGATCCCAAGCCCGGAGACCTGGCCGCCGCGGTCTCGGACCTGATCGAAGGCTACCTGGCCGCGCCGCCGGCGGGGGTGCGCCTCACTCTGGACATGGACGGCCCGCTGCCGGCCCGCTTCGACACCAAGCTGCTCCAGCGCGCCGTGCGGAACATTCTCGACAACGCCCTGCGGGCGGCGGGAGCCGGGGGAGGGCACGTCACGGTGCACGTTGGCCGGGAGAACGGAGCCGCGCGCATCGCCGTGCTGGACGACGGCCCCGGAGTCCGTCCCGAGAACCTGCCGCGGATTTTCGACCCCTACTTCTCGACCCACGACACGGGCACGGGCTTGGGGCTGCCCATCGCCCGCAGGGTCGTCGAGGAGCACGGCGGCTCGATCACCGCGCGGAACCGGTCGGAGGGGGGGCTGGAGGTGGCGATCACGCTGCCGGTGTGAGGGAGTTCTTTGCTTTCTTAGCGCCGCTTCACCCGCAGATTCTTCCGCCCGCCCGCCAGGCTCGTGCGCGGGGCCATCTCCACGTAGGGTTTCACTCCGGGGACCGTGCAGCGCGGCAGCTCCTCGCCGAGCGTCTGCTCGATCTCCTTGATCCGCGGCTTGTCCTGCCAGGTGGCGATCGTGGAGACGATGCCCTTGGCGTTGCCGCGGGCGGTGCGGCCGGCGCGATGGATGTAATCCTCCACCGTCTCGGGGATCTCGTAGTTGATGATGTGGCGCACGCGCGGGACGTCGATGCCGCGGGAGGCGATGTCGGTCGCCACCAGGATGCGGTGCTCCCCCTCGCGGAACCCCTGGAGCGCCTGGGTGCGCTCCCCTTGCGAGAGATTCGAGTGGATGCGCTCGACCGGATGCCCTTCCCGCTCGAGGACGCCGGCCAGCCATTCCGCCTCGACCTTGCGGCGGATGAAGACGAGCGTGCTCCCCAGCTCCTGTCCGAGGAGCGCCAGCAGGCAGGCCTTCTTGTCGTCCGACTCGACGATGTAGAGCCGGTGGCTGATCCCCGAAGCGGCCCCCCCTTCGGGGAGGATGTCGATCCGCACCGGGCTGATCATGTTCTGCTGCGCCAGGCGCTCGATCGGCGGCGGCATGGTCGCCGAGAACATCATGGTCTGGCGCTCGACCGGGAGCTCGCGCAGGATGCGCTGCACCTGGGGCATGAACCCCATGTCGAGCATGTGGTCCCCCTCGTCCAGCACCAGGTGGTGGATGCGGTCCACTTTGGCGGTGCCGCGCTCCATATGGTCGAGGAGGCGGCCGGGCGTGGCCACCACGATGTCCGGCCGCTGGTTCAGCGCGCGCACCTGCGGGCCCATCTTGACGCCGCCGATCAGGCACGCCGTGCGGATCTTGTGCTCCTCGCCGAAGATCTCGAGGAAGGCCTGCGTCTGCAGCGCGATCTCGCGGGTGGGGGAGAGGATCAGGGCCGAGATCCCCTGGCCATGGGTCAGCCGCTCTGTCAGGGGGAGGCAGAACGCGGCGGTCTTGCCCGATCCGGTCTCGGCGAGCCCGATCAGGTCGCGCCCGGAGAGTGCGACCGGAATGACCTTGGCCTGGATCGGCGTCGGGTGCACGAAGCCGATGCGGCGGATGCTTTTCAGGATCGGTTCGCTGAGCCCCAGGGATTCGAACTCGATTTGTATGGTTTCAACTGGATGCTGTGGGATCGCGACCATCGTGTGCATGCTCTTTGCTTATAACCGATTCCAGACCCCAGGACAAGCCGGTTCGCGCGGTTCGAGGCTCGCCAGAAGTCCCCGAACGGTTTAGACTACCCGGGTCTCGTCCATCTTGTGGAGCACGATGAGCAACCAGGTCCCGGGTCTCTCCAGAGCGTTTCTTCTCGTGGCCGGCTGCGCCTTCGCCGCGGCTCTCCAGGCCCAGGGACCTGCAATCCCTGCCGGAGCCGAGACGGTCTCCATGTTCGGCGAGCCGCTGACCGCGGTCCCCATGTCCGCCGAGGAGCGCCGGGAGCGGGAGGCGCGGTACGCCGAGGCCCGCGCCGCCGCAGAGGCCCGGCCGAACGACGTCGAAGCGCAGATCTGGTATGGGCGCCGAGCCGCCTATCTCGGGCACATCCGCGAGGCGGTGGACGTCTTCACCCGCGCCCTGGTCAAGTTCCCCGAGGACCCGCGCCTGCTGCGCCACCGGGGGCACCGCTACATCACGCTCCGGCGCTTCGACCTGGCGGTCGCCGATCTGGAGCGGGCCGCCCGACGGGCCGCCGGCCGGGCCGATGCAGCCGAGCCGGGCGAGGTTCCCTCGGGGGCTCCGGGCGACACGCTGCGGTCACACATCTGGTACAACCTGGGAATCGCCCACTATCTGGCCGGGGACTTCGAGCCGGCGCTGCGCGCCGAGGAGGAGTGCCTGCGCCTGCCCGCGACCCCGGACCGCGAGGCCGGGGCCCGGTTCTGGTCCTACCTGGCGCTGCGCCGCCTCGGCCGCGAGGTGGAGGCCCGCCAGATCCTGGCGCCGATCCGGCCGAACATGGCGGTCTTCGAGAACCGCGCCTATCTGCTGCTGATGATGATGTACAAGGGGGAGCTCACCCCGGATGCGCTCCTCGCACCGGGAGTGGCCGGGGACGATCCCATCGACCCGGCCATCCTGCGCTACGGTGTCGGCGTCTGGTATCTCGTCGAGGGGAAGCGGGACGAGGCCGTGCGGATCGACCGCGAGGTGCTCTCCCTCGGCCAGTGGCACTCCTTCGCCCACATCGCCGCCGAGGCCGACCTCCAGCGCCTGGGTGAGAGGCCCCTCACCCCCAAAGGTGGGGTCGGCTAGCCCGCGGCCACCGCCTGCGCCGGCTCGATCTTCTCGCCGACCTTCTGCCGCAGGATCAGCTCCCGGCAGTCCTCGCCCGGGATGGGGCGGCTGAACAGGAAGCCCTGGACCTCGTCGCACCCCTGCTCCCGCAGGATCAGCCACTGGACCTCCTCCTCGACCCCCTCGCCCACGACTCGGATCTCCAGGCTGTGCGCCAGGGCGATCATCGCCGCCGGGATCTCGGCGCGGACGTCGCCGACGTTCAGGGAGCGGACGAAGGACTCGTCGATCTTCAGCGTGTCGATCGGGAAGGTGCGCAGGTAGGAAAGGGAGGAATACCCCGTGCCGAAGTCGTCGATCGCGATCCGCACGCCCAGGTCCTTCAAGGAGCGCAGCACGGCGAGGCTCACCTCGGCGTTCTGCATCGCCAGGGTCTCGGTGATCTCGAGCTCCAGGAGCTGCGCGGGGAAGCCGGTCTCTTCGAGAACGTTCTGCACCCGGTCGATCAGATCGGGCTGCTGGAACGGACGCGCCGAGAGGTTGACCGTCACCCGCACGTCCAAGCCGTCCCGCAACCAGCCGCCCACCTCGCGGCAGGCGGTGCGCAGGGCCCAGAAGTCGATCGGGTTGATCAGCCCGGATTGCTCGGCGAGCCAGAGGAACTCGCTGGGTCCCATGAGCCCGCGCACCGGGTGCCGCCAGCGCAGCAGCGCCTCCACCGCCTCGATCCTCCCGCTGTGGCTGTCGAGGATCGGCTGGTAGTAGAGGCACAGCTCCTCGTTGACCAGGGCCCGCCGCAGGTCGTTCTCCAGCGACAGCCGTTCGAGGGCGTCGGCGTCCATGCTGGGGGCGTAGACCTGATATCCATCGCGGCCGACCTGTTTGGCCTGGTACATGGCCACGTCGGCCTTCTTGACCAGCTCCTCCGGCGCGTCGCCGTCCCGCGGGAATCGACTGAGGCCGATGCTGCCGGTGACGACGATCTCGCGCGTCTGGAGGATCATGGGCTGGCGGATGCGCTCCAGCAGCTTTTCGGCCACCAGGACGGCGTCGTGCTCGGCCGTGACCTCGGGCAGCAGGACGGTGAATTCGTCGCCGCCCAGGCGCGCGACCGTGTCCCCCAGGCGCAGGCAGGCGCGGAGGCGGTCGGCGACGGTGCGCAGGAGCTCGTCGCCGCTGGCATGGCCGAGGCTGTCGTTGATCGTCTTGAAGCGGTCGAGGTCGAGGAAGAGGACCGCGACCTGGCGCCCTTCGCGGGTGGCGAGAGCGAGGGCGAGCCGCAGGTGGTCCAGGAAGAGATTGCGGTTGGGCAGACCGGTCAGGGCGTCATGGTAGGCGAGATGCTCGATCTGCTCGGAGGCGGCGAGGAGCTGCTTGCGCTCTTCCTCCAGGAGGCGGATGACCATTCCCAGGCCGATGGTGGTCTGGAGGAGCAGGTCGGTCAGGGTCATGAAGGGGAGATGGTTGAAGGTCCGGCCCGTGGCCGCCTCGAGGTACGCCGTCACCGTGTAGTGGAGGTACTCCAGGCCGTAGAGGAGGAAGGCGGTCCCCAGGACGCGGCGGCCGACGCCCAGGGGGCGGCCGCCACGCCGGAAGACCAGGTACGAGGCCGCCAGGAACGCGAGCGCGGCCAGAAGGCACCTCCCGCCGACGCGGACCATCAGCCGCAGGTGGGGCGGGAGGGGGAGGGTGAGGAGGACCGAGACCAGGGCGAGGCCGGCCACGACGGCCAGGAACCGGCGGACCCGCGGCGCCGGAATCGTCTGCCCGGTGGCGACCTCCCAGGTCCCGAAAAGCACGAGGACGAGCTGGCCGTAGCCGCCCGCCAGGGAGATCGCCGAGGTGAGCACCCGGGGCAGAGCCCAGGGTTCCAGGTGGGACGCGAGCAGGAGGGAGACGGTGCCTCCCGAGAGATAGATGCAGAACCCCCACCAGCTCCACGCCCAGTGCCGGAGGAAAGCCCGGCGGTAATGCCGATGGAAAGCCTCCAGCACCGCCGCCAGGAGGACCGCGCCAACGGCCTGGGCCAGGTACCCATAGAGCACCAGAGGCAGGTTGTCCATTTGTCTGCAAAGAATAGCAGCTTCGTTTGCTCTTGGGAGACGAAAGTGGCTGCGGAAGATGATTTCGTCCCCGAAGTGTTACTCCTCTCCCGGGAGGTGAGGTCTCTGATGGTAAGATCCCGCCTCGGACTGGGCTCCGGAAAACCCTATGAGCTATTCACTCTGCCGTCTGTCGCCATCCCTCGCTCTCGGTCTCCTCCTCGCCGCCGCTCCCTCGTTCGCCGCACCTCCGGCCAAAGAGCCAGACATCGCGGCGCGCACCGCCGGCATGGCGAAGAAGGAGGGGCTCCTCACCTTCTATCTGGATGCCAAGGCCGGCAAGGTCTGGCTCGAAGTCCCACCGGCCCGTGGCAAAGGTGGAGAGGTCGGGACCTTTATCTATGTCGACTCCATCCTGACCGGCCTCGGGTCCAACCCGGTCGGCCTCGACCGCGGGCAGCTCGGCGACACGCGGATCGTCACCCTGCGCCGCCTCGGCGGGCGCCTCCTGGTCGAGCAGCAGAACCTGCGCTTCCGCGCCCTCTCCGAGAACCCGGACGAGCTCCGGGCCGTGCGCGAATCGTTCGCCACCTCCGTTCTCTGGGGGGGCGAGATCACCGGCGCCGAGCGGGACGGCCGCGCTCTCGTGGACTTCACCGGCTTCCTGGTCCGCGACGCGCACGACATCCCGGCGCGCATGCGTCTGGCCGGCCAGGGGAGCTGGTCGCTCGACGCCGCGCGCAGCGTGGCCGACCTCGAGAACTGCCTGGCCTTCCCGGACAACGTGGAATTCGAGTCCCTGCTGACCTATCAGTCGAACGAGCCGGGAGACCTGGTGCGGCAGACGGCGCCGTACGCCGGAGCCGTGACTCTGGTGCAGCACCACTCGTTCGTCCGCCTGCCCGATGCGGGCTACACGCCGCGCGAGTTCGATCCGCGGGCGGGCTCGTTCCCGGTCACCTTCGCCGATTATGCGGCGCCGCTCGCGGCTCCGATCGAGAAGCGCTGGATCTCGCGCCACCGCCTGGAGAAGGTCGATCCGGCCGCGGCGCGCTCGCGGGTCAAGGAGCCCATCGTCTACTACGTGGACCCTGCCGCCCCCGAGCCGGTGCAGAGCGCGCTGATCGAAGGGGTGAGCTGGTGGAAGGACGCGTTCGAGAAGGCCGGGTTCATCGACGCCTTCCGGGTCGAGGTCCTCCCGCCGGGAGCCCACCCGCTGGACGTGCGCTACAACGTGGTTCAGTGGGTCCACCGCTCGACCCGCGGCTGGTCCTACGGCGGCGGCGTCATCGATCCGCGCACCGGCGAGATCCTCAGCGGACACGTGACCCTGGGATCGCTCCGCGTGCGCCAGGATCGCCTGATCTTCGAGGGGCTGGCCGGTACGGAAAAGACCGGCACCGGCGCTCCCGACGATCCCGTGGTCCTCTCCCTCGCCCGTATCCGCCAGCTCGCGGTGCACGAGGTAGGGCACAGCCTCGGCTTCTCCCACAACTTCGCCGCCAGCACCTATGGCCGCGCCTCGGTGATGGACTATCCCGCGCCCCGGGTCGACGTCGGACCGGACGGCAACCTCGACTTCTCGTCCGCCTACGCGGTCGGGATGGGGGAGTGGGACCTCTGGGCGGTCCGCTATGCCTACACTCAGCTTCCTCCGGGAACTGACGAGCGGCCCGCGCTCCAGGGGATGATCGACGAAGCGATCCGGCGCGGTTTGCTCTTCCTGACGGACGAGGACGCCCGCCCCCCCGGGGCCGCCAATCCCCGGGCCGTGCTCTGGGACAACGGACCCGATCCGGTCGCGGGCCTGCGGCAATCCCTGGAGGTCCGGCGGATCGCCCTCTCCCGCTTCGGCGAGCACAACATCCAGCCGGGGCAGCCCCTGGCCCTGCTCCAGGAGGTGCTCGTCCCGCTCTACTTCCATCACCGCTATCAGCTCGACGGCGCTCTCAAGGTCGTCGGCGGCGTGGATTACACCTACGCGGTGCGCGGCGACGGCCAGCCCGGCCAGAAACCGGTGGAGGCGAAGCGGCAGCGGGACGCTCTGCAGACCATCCTGGGAGTGCTCGAGCCCGAGCGGCTCGACCTGCCCGAGGCGGTGATCGCGCTCCTCCTGCCGCGGCCCTCCGAGTACCGCCCGCATCCGGAGCTGTTCCGGGGCAACACCGCGCCCGTCTTCGATCCCCTCGCCGCCGCCGCGACCATGGCGGACATGGCGGTCGTCGGGCTGCTGCAGCCCGAGCGGGCGGCGCGGCTGGTGGACCTCCACCGCCGCGACCCGCAGCTCCCCGGCCTGGAGGAGGTGCTGGACGCGCTGGTGGAGAAGTCGTTCGGCGGCCCCGTTCCGGACAAACTGCCGAACGATCCGCGGCGGGCCGAGATCCGGCGGGTCGTCCAGTGGGTGACGGTGCGCAGGATGATCGGGCTGTCCAGCGATCCGGACGCCTCGCCGCTGGTGCGGGCTCGTCTGGACGGCGCCCTCCGGGCGCTGGCGCAGCGTCTGGAGCCCGCGCCGCGCTCCGGCAGTGGTCCGGAAGCGGAGCAGCGGGCGTTCCTGGCGGCCGAGATCGGCCGCTACCTGAAGCGCCCGGAAGGAGAGACCGCGAAGCGTCCCGTGCCGCCGGAGCCGCCGCCGGGCCAGCCGATCGGCATGGCGCCAGAGGGCCTGAGCGGGTGCTCGCAGGAATGAGGCACCCGCTGTGCCTCCTGCTGCTGGTGGCGGTCGCCTGTAGGCCCGAGGTGTCGCCGCCATCTGCCGCGGCCTCGCCCGCGCCAAAGCCGGAGGCAAGCATGGGCATCCCCTGGACGCCCGCCGAGCACTTGAAGGTCAAGGTTCTCGGGTCCATGCCGCACGACCGCGAGGCCTACACCCAGGGTCTGGTCTGGACCGAGGGGATGCTCTACGAGAGCGCCGGCCAGTACGGCCGGTCCAGCCTGCGGCAGGTGGACCCGCAGACCGGCAAGGTCCTGCGCTCCGTGCCGGTCCCGCCGCGGTACTTCGCCGAAGGCCTCGCCCTGGTGGGAGAGCGCCTCCTCCAGCTCACCTGGCAGGAAGGGACGGCGTTCGTCTACGACCTCGCCACCTTCTCGCGCACAGGCGAGCTGCCCTACAGCGGCGAGGGGTGGGGGCTCTGCTTCGACGGCAAGCGCCTGATCATGAGCGACGGCTCGAACCATCTGACCTTCCGCGACCCCGCCACGTTCGCCTCGACCGGAGGCGTCGACGTCGCGCTGGACGGCCGGCCGGCGATGCGGCTCAACGAGCTGGAGTGCGTCGACGGCGCGGTCTACGCCAACGTCTGGCAGTCCGACGAGATCCTGCGGATCGATCCCGCCACCGGCGCCGTCACCGCGGTGATCGACGCCGCCGGTCTGCTGACCCTGAAAGAGGCCGTCCGCGCCGAGGTGCTCAACGGCATCGCGTACAAGCCCGAGACGAAGACGTTCCTGCTCACCGGGAAGTACTGGCCGAAGATGTTTGAGGTGAGATTCGAGGGAACCGCAGCTCCCCCTCCTTGATCTGGACCTTCCACAGCTCCTTGCCGTCCGCGTCGAGCGTGCGGAGCGTCAGCACCTGCGCTTCCTCCTTGCCGGAGACTTCGAGCAGCCCGAAGTTGCGGATCCCGTCGGTCACCCAGGTGCCTGGGACGCGGGCGGGGTTGTTCGCCTCCTCCTCGATGCGCGAGCCGCCGGAGGTCAGCGGGCTGGAGGTGAATTCGTAGAGCGGATACATCCCGGGCTCCTGCCGCTTCAGGAGCTCCGTATGGTGCCGGTCGCCGGAGAGGAAGACCACTCCTTCGATCCGCGCTTCCCGGATGAAGTCGTACAGCTCCTGCTGCTCGGCCGGAAACTCGCCGAGCGATTCGAAGGAATTCAGCGGGTTCCAGAACTGGCCCCCGCCGGCCACGATCTTGAACGGGGCATGGCTGCCGGCGAGCGACTCCTTGAGCCACTGGAGCTGCTCGCGGCCGTACATCCGCTTGTCCGGGCCGGGCGGCAGGTCGTTCGGCGAGCGATGATAGCGGTCGTCGAGCAGGAAAAAGTCCACGCCCGCCCACTCGAAGCGGGTGAACACGCCCGGGGCCTCGGGCAGGCCGTAGGTCGGATTGGCCCAGTAGTCCTGGAAGACGCGCAGGCTCGTCGTCCGGTCGCGGAAGGTGCGGTCCGAGTCGTTCGGCCCGAAATCGTGGTCGTCCCAGATCGCGTACTGATGGACCGTGCCGAGGAGCGGCTGGAGCTCCGGCAGAGCCCGGTCGTGCGCCCAGCGGCGCCGCATGTTCCGCTCCGTGATCCAATCGGCCTCCCGGTAGTAGATGTCGTCGCCGAGCCAGATCATGAAGTCCGGCTGCGCCTTGGCGATGGCCCGGAAGATCTTGTAATCGCCGCCGTAGGGCTCGCCGGGCCGGTCGTAGGGGGCATCGTTGATATAGGCGCAGGAACCGATCGCCGCGCGGAACGGCGGCGGGTCCGTGCGGTAGCGCCACATCGCCTGGGTCTGGAAGGAGAGCGGGGCCGATGCCGGCGCAGGGATGCGCAACCCGTCGAGGTAGATCTCGTACTCATACCGGCTCCCGGGCTCCAAACCAGAGAGCTCGAAACGCGCGATGTGATCTCCGGCGGGGTCCGTCCGCACTGGAGGGCTCAGCCGGGCGGTTTCCGGCTTTCCGTGCAGCCAGTAGCGGACCTGCGCCTGGCACGGCCGCCGGGTCTGCAGCCACACAGTGGTCTCGGAGATTTCGGCCGGGCCGAGCATCGGGCCGGAGGACAGGCACCCCGAAGGATCGCCGGAGTCCTGCCAGGCGCGGGCGGCCGCGAGAGGTGCCACCAGTAGGAGGACGGCGAGAGCGGCGTTTTTCGTGAGTCGAATGGACACGGTCAGCAGTCTACCAGTCTCGATAGAATGGATCGCACGAGCTTCAACCGAAGGGAGACACAGATGAGCGAGAGCACCTGGTACGTAGCGGTCGGTGGGCAGCAGCAAGGTCCCATCAGCCGGGAGGACATCATCGCGGGGATCCGCGGCGGCCGGTATGGGCGCGACACCCACGTCTATGGCCCGGGGATGCCCAACTGGCTCCCGATCCAGAGCGACGGGGAATTCGCGGCCGCCTTTGGAGGTCCGGCCGCCGCTCCGCCGCCGCCTCCGATCGGGCGCGGGAGGGCGCACGAAATCGACTTCGAGCTGTTCGGCGAGGACATGCAGTACCTGGAGATCACCCTCGATCCGGGCGAGGCCTGCGTCGCCGAGGCCGGTGCCTTCATGTACATGGATCCGGGCATCCAGATGGAGACCGTCTTCGGCGACGGCTCCGGGCAGGACGCAGGGAGCGGCTTCATGGGCAAGCTGCTCTCGGCCGGCAAGCGGGTGATCACCGGCGAGTCGCTGTTCATGACCGTCTTCGGCAACGCCGCCGGAACCCGCCAGAAGGTGGCGTTCGCGTCCCCTTATCCCGGCAAGATCGTCCCGGTGGACCTGAAGCAGCACGGCGGGCAGGTGCTCTGCGAGAAGGACGCCTTCCTCTGCGCGGCCAAGGGGATCTCGGTCGGGATCGCCTTCAACCGCAAGCTCGGCGCCGGCCTCTTCGGCGGCGAGGGGTTCATCCTGCAGAAGCTGGAGGGCGATGGTCTGGCCTTCCTGCACTCCGGGGGCACCATCCTGTCGCGCCAGCTCGCGCCGGGCGAGACGCTGCGCGTGGACACGGGCTGCATCGTGGCCTTCGAGACCACGGTCACCTACGACATCCAGATGGTCAAGGGGGTCAAGTCGATCATCTTCGGCGGCGAGGGGCTGTTCTACGCCACGCTGACCGGCCCGGGCCGCATCTGGCTGCAGTCGCTGCCGTTCAGCCGCCTGGCGAAGAAGGTGATCGCCGCCGTGCCGCGGCCCACGGGCGGCGGCTCGGTGGGGGAGGGCTCGGTGCTCGGAGGCCTCGGCGGGCTGATCATGGGCGGGGACCGCTGAAGGGGGCGGAATCCCTCCGCCTCACCCCACCGGCGCTTCGACCTTGAGCATGCGGCCCCAGGCGTTGCGGAGGTTCTCGGGGAGGTCGAGTTCGCTGAATATCTCCTTGACCTCGTCGCGGCTGACGAAGATCCAGATGTCGTCCCATTGGGCGTAGCGGAGGAGATGGGAGACCACCCACGCCCTCTGCTCGACGGTGCCGTGGCGCAGAAGATGGCGCGCCTCGGCCTCGGTGACCTTCTGATCCGGGAAGAAATAGAGGGAATCAGGACGGTCGAGGCCGTCTCGGGTTCTACTCGGCCCATGCATGCAGCAAGTATAGCCGACCCGAGGGCCACTTGACCCCGCATCGCGGGTCCGTTAGATTTCCTTCGCTCGAACGAGAGAACGAGCGGGCATAACTCAGCTGGTAGAGTGCAAGCTTCCCAAGCTTGATGTCGCGGGTTCGAGTCCCGTTGCCCGCTCCAATGATTCGCGGTCCTCGGCGGTGCGGCGCGCGAGCGTCGACCGCCTTTATCGTGTATAAGGCTCGAAACTATGGCGTTGTTCCGTCGTGACACCGGCTCCTCCTCCCCCGCCTCGCCGGGCGGATCGTCCGACTCCCCCTCTCCTTCCCTGTCCTCCTCGTCCTCCTCGTCGGCCCAGCGGCGGCGCGTGACCCATATCGCGGCCGGCTCGAAGATCGAGGGGAAGCTCTCCGGTCCCACCGAGCTGCTGATCGAGGGCGAGGTCGAAGGCGAGATCCGGGTGGAGTCCGCGGTCATGGTCGGGACCGAAGGGGTGGTGCGGGGGCCGATCTCGGCGCAAGTGATCCGGGTCGGGGGCCGTGTCGTGGGGGACGTCCAGGCGGCCGATCGCGTGGAGGTCGCGCCATCGGGAAGCCTGGAGGGAGACATCTCGGCTCCACGCGTCGTCATCGCGGAAGGGGCCTTCTTCAAGGGCCGGATCGACATGCGGTCGGACCGGGACAAGGAGAAGGACAAAGACAAGGCACCGGAGCCCCGCCGCAAAGGTGCCGAGGCGGGCGCTCCCCAAAAGGCTTCGGCCGAATCGGGGACATAGAACGTGCGGATCGGAATCCCGAAGGAAATCAAGGATCACGAGTACAGGGTCGGGATGATCCCGGCCGGCGTCCATGCGCTGGTCGAGGCAGGACACGAGGTGGTGGTGCAGGAGAGCGCCGGGGTCGGCAGCGGCATTCCCAATGAGGACTATGCCGCCGCCGGTGCCCGCCTGGTCCCGGACGCCGGGAGCGTCTGGAGCTGGGCCGAGATGATCATCAAGGTCAAGGAGCCGGTCGGCCCCGAGTACGGGCTGATGCGTCCTGGTCAGCTCCTCTTCACCTATCTGCACCTGGCGCCTCTGCCGGAGCTGACCAGCGTCCTCTTGGAGCGGCAGGTCACCGGCGTCGCCTACGAGACGATCGAGGATCGCCAGGGGCGTCTCCCGCTGCTCACTCCCATGTCGGAGGTGGCCGGCCGCATGGCGGTCGTGGTCGGCGCGAGCTTCCTCCAGAGGATCCACGGCGGCCGCGGCACCCTGCTGGCCGGCGTGCCGGGCGTGCCGCCGGGCGACGTGGTGATCCTGGGCGGCGGCATCGTGGGCATCAACTCGATCAAGATGGCCATCGGCCTGGGCGCCAACGTCACGGTGCTCGAGACGAACCACGACCGGATGCGCCACATCGACGACCTGTTCCATGGCCAGGTCATCACCCTGGCGAGCAACCAGTACAACCTGCGTGCCGCGCTGCGCCGCGTGGACCTGTTGATCGGCGCCGTGCTGATCCCGGGCGCCGCCGCGCCGAAGCTGGTCACCCGCGACATGCTCAAGCTGATGAAGGAAGGGGCGGTCGCGGTGGACGTGGCGGTCGACCAGGGCGGCTGTTTCGAGACCACCCACCCGACCACCCACTCCGATCCGATCTACGTGGTCGACGGGGTGGTCCACTACTGCGTCGCGAACATGCCCGGAGCGGTCCCCCGCACCTCGACGTTCGCGCTCAACAACGTCACCCTGCCCTACGCCCTCGCCCTCGCCAACAAAGGGGTGAAGAAGGCAGTGGAGGAGGACCCCGGCCTGCTCCTGGGGGTCAATACCTACAAGGGCCACATCACCTACGAAGCGGTGGCCGAGTCGCAGGGGCGGCCGTACAAGGCGTTCAAGGAGCTGGTGTAGGCCAGGGGGTGAGGGCCACCTCACCCCACAATCCCCGCAGATCCTCCGGCACCGGTGCCTCGAAGGACATCGGGGTTTCCTCGATCGGGTGCCGGAACGCCAGCTTCCAGGCGTGGAGCGCCGGGCGGGGAAAGTCGCGCAGCGGGGCCTGGATCGGGCGGGGTAGACCCCTCCAGCGCGCCTCGCCGTAGACCGGATCTCCCACCAGCGGGTGGCCCAGGTGCTTCATGTGGACGCGGATCTGGTGGGTGCGGCCGGTGAGGAGGTCGAGCTCGACGAGGGCGATCCCGGCCGCCGCGGCCAGGGTCCGGTAGCCGGTCCGCGCCGGCCGCCCGTCCTTCCGCACAATCATCTCCCTGCGCTCCACCGGATGACGCCCGATCGGGGCGCCCACCAGTCCCGCCCGGGGCGAGGGCTCACCGTAGACGATCGCCAGGTATCTCTTCTCGACCTCGCGGCTGGCGAAGGCGCGGGCCAGACGCGCGTAGGCCGCCGGCGTCCGTGCCACCACGATCACGCCGCTCGTCCCCTGGTCGAGGCGGTGGACGATGCCCGGCCGCCCCTCGCCGCCGACGCCCGCCATCTCGGGATAGCGCGCGAGCAGGTGGTGCGCCAGCGTGCCGGTCGTGCGGCCGGCCCCGGGATGGACCGTCAGCCCCGCCGGTTTGTCGAGGACGACAACCTGGGGGTCTTCGTAGAGGAGGGTCAGCTCGCCGGGCTCGGGTTGAACCCGCTCGTCCCGCCGCTCGGGAGGGTGGCAGTCGATCCGGTGTCCCGGCTCGACCACGGTGGAGGGCTTGGCCTCTTTCCCGTCGAGGCGGACGGCGCCGTCGCGGATCCACTTCTGGATCTGGTTGCGGGGGAGGTCGAGCCGCGCGGCGACGTGCCGGTCGAGCCGCTCGCCGGCCGCGGCGGAATCCACGGTCCAGGACAGCTCGCGATGCTCTGGTGGATGGGCGCTCAGCTCGCGCTCTCGGCGGTCGTCTCGGAGGTTTTCTTGCGCGACCGGAAGCTGTCGATCGCCATCAGCACGATGCCGATGGAGATGGCGCTGTCGGCCACGTTGAAGGAGGGCCAGTGGTAGGTCCCGACGTAGACGTCGATGAAGTCGGTCACCGCTCCGCTGGACATCCGGTCGATCAGGTTGCCGACGGCGCCGCCCACGACCGAGGCCAGGGAGAGGAGCAGCAGGCGATCGTGGACCGAGGCGAACCAGAAGTAGATGGCCACGGCGGCCAGCGCGGCCAGCCCGAGAAGGGTCAGCAGCCAGCTCCCGCCGCTCATCCCCTGGGAGGCGAACAGGCCGAACGCCACCCCGGTGTTGCGCACGTGGGTCAGGTTGAGAAAACCCGGGATGACCGGTTGAGCCGTGTGCTGCGGCAGATGGATCTCCACCAGCCACTTCGTCCACTGGTCCAGGGCGATGATCCCGAGAGAGACGAACAGATAGCGGAGCTTGCCGACCCAGGCGGCGGTGGCGGTGGTCAGGATGGGCTGGACGTCATCGCGTTCCAAGAAGTCTCTCCTCGCTGCACCCGTCAGGCCGGGAACCAGTGCCGGGCGGCTGCCACGGCTTCACTGAGATCGGACAGCCGCTGGAAGAGCCGGATCGCCGCCACACCGGCGGCTCCAGCAGCGGCTGCTTCGCCGAATCGGTCGATTGTAACCCCTCCCAGCGCGAAGACGGGAAGGCCGGACGCGGCCGCGCGGGCCAGCGCTCCGGTGCCGGTGGCCGTTCCCTTGCCGGGCGTCTCCCAGACCGGGCCGAACGTCGCATAGTCCGCGCCCGCGTCCCGCGCCCGCTCCACCTCGTCGACGGTATGCGTGGAGACTCCCAGCAGGAGCCCCGGTCCGAAACGCCGCCGCAGGGCGCCGGGCGGCACGCCGTCCGACGGCAGATGGACGCCGTCGGCGCCGGCGGCGAAGGCGATGTCGGCGCGGCCGTTGACGAGCAGGCGGGTCGTGGAGGGGAGCATCGCGCGGGCGGCGCGGGCGATCTCCCAGAGGGCGCAGTCGTCCAGGTCCTTTTCACGGATCTGGACCGCATCGACCCCGGCGGCGCCGAGGCGGGAGAGCCAGCCGGGGAGGTCTCCGTCCGCCAGGGAGCGCCGGTCACTGATCGCGAGCAGCCCGAACATCCTGGGTGTCGCTGGACGGAGCGCCAGCCTCGGGAGACCGCCGGAAGATGATGGAGATCAGGTCATGCGCTCCCCAGACCAGGTGGACCATGCCGAAACCCGTGACCGCGCCGCGGAACCAGGGATAGAGCAGGACGGTGCGAAACCCCTGGAACGGGGCCAGCTGCATCATGATCCGCTCCCATTCCGGCATCCAGGGAGCAAAGAGCAGCAGCAGCCCGGCCTCGAAGCAATAGAGAATGAAGAACAAGCGGATCATGGTGGAGAAGCGCACGAGGCGGAGATTGTAGCCCAGGAGGGGAGGCCCTCACCCCCGGCCCCTCTCCCGCGAGCGGGAGAGGGGAGAAATAAAAGCGCCCCCGGATGGGGGCGCTGGCACGTAGCCCCGGGTTTCAACCCGGGGCGGGGTGGAGGAGGTCGATCAATGGTCCTGCGGAGGCCTGCGGGCCGAGCGGCCCTCCGACGACCCGCGGCTGGAGGAGCCCCGCTCCGCGGAACGGCCACTGCCGCTGCTCCGTTCGGAGCCCCGGTCGGACGACCGCGACGAGCTGCCGCGGTCCGCCCGCGGCTCGGGACGCGACGGGGTCTCATACCCGCCGCGACTCGACGAGGGCGGTGCCGGCCTCTCATTGACCTGCGGTGACGAACGCCGCTCGGACCCGCCACGGCTCGTGGGCGGCGAAGACGGCCGCTCGTAGGTGCGGGGCGACGGACGCTCCGACCTGCCGCGCTCCGTGGACGGCGGAGCCGCCCGCTCGTACGAGTCCGGCCGGCTGCCGGATTCCGGCCGCGCGGAAACCCCGCCGCGCGCCTCGGGCCGGCTGTAGCCCTCACTGCGGGAATCCCGCGGCGACCGGTCGGCCGGGCGCGAGGAGCTCGCATCCGGCCGGCGGTAGCCCTGGGAGCTGCCCTGATCCCGGCCACTGCGCGGCGACGCGCCATCCGTGCCGTTGTCGCGCGGCAGAGTCCGCACGCCCCGGTCGCCGCGCTCCCCCTGGTCAGCCGGGCGCGAGGAGCCCGGATCCGGCCGGCGGTAGCCCTGGGAGCTGCCCTGATCCCG
>DATFPH010000411.1:0-3940 GCA_035264905.1 Thermoanaerobaculia bacterium | reverse complement strand
TCGGCGTCCTGCTCGATCGCGCCGGACTCGGCGAGGTCGGCGAGCTGGGGGCGTGGGTCGCTGCGCCTGGTGAGCTCGCGGTTGAGCTGGGAGAGGACGATCACGGGGACGCCGAGCTGGCCGGCGAGGGCCTTGAGCCGGCGCGTGATCAGGGCGATTTCCAGCCGGCGCTGCTCGACTTTGACGCCCGCGGTGACGAGCTGGAGGTAGTCGATGACCAGGAGGGCTAGGTCAGGATGCTGGGTCTTGAGCCACCAGGCGCGGGCCTCCAGATCGCGGAGGACCAGGCCGGTGGGTGTCGTCGAGGTAGAGGCGTGCGCTGGCGATGCGCCGGACGGCGGCGTAGAGGTCTTGCCAGTGGCGGCCGGAGAGGTGGGCAGCGCGGGCGCAGTGGGCGGCGATGTCAGCTTCGGCGGAGAGGAGCTTCAAGCCCAGCTCGTCGGCGCGCATCTCCAGGGAGAAGACGCCGACGGGCTTGTGCAGCTCGACGGCGACGTGGCGGGTGATGTCGAGGGCGAGGGAGGTCTTGCCCATTCCGGGCCTTCCGGCGAGGACGTAGAGGCCTCCGCGCAGGAAGCCGGGGCCAAGGCGGTCCCAATCGGGATAGCCGGTCGTGAGCCCTACCAGGGCCTCGGGATGGCCGTCTTCGATGGTGATCAGGAGGCGGTCGAGGACGGCGCCGGCTTCTTCCCAGCGGACGCGGGCAGCGCGGCCGAGGAGGTGATCGGCGGTGTCTCGGAGACCGGCGAGCAGCTCGGCGACCGGACGCGCGGTGCCGATGGCTTCCAGGATCGCCTTCCGGACGTCGGCGATCAGGTCGCGCCGGACGCTCCTCTCGCGGACGATCTCGGCGTATTCGGCGATCCGACCGATGTCGGGCAGGTCGAGGTCGAGGGTGGCGAGCCAGGCGATACCGCCGACGGCGGCGAACGTGCCGGCCTGCTCGAGGTGGGCCTGGAGAGTGAGGGCGTCGGGCGTGGCGCCGACGTCGGCAACGTCGAGGAAGGCCTGGTAGAGCAGGCGGTGGCGCTCGACATACCAGTCGCGCGGCTGAAGGCACGTGCGGACGCGGGCGAGGTGCGCGGGCTCCAGGAGCAGGGCGCCGAGGACGGCGCGCTCGGCTTCTTCGCTGTGCGGCAGGGCGATTTTCTGGTGCTGGTTGGGAGCCATCAGAGAGCCCTCTTGAGGCGGATGTCTTCGGTGCCCAGCTCGGCGATATGGAGGCCGGAGAGCCAGCGGGGGAGGATCGGCGGCGGCACGGTGGGTTCCGGCTCTTCGAGGAGCTCGGAGAGGAGCTGGCTGGTGACGATGGTGGGGAGGCCTCTTTCGTCGCGGGTGCGGGTGATGAGGAGGAGGCGCTCGGTGTACCAGTCGGCGGAGGCGCCGGTGAGCGGCTCGTCGAGGACGAGGAGGGATGTGGAGAGAAGGGGGGCGATGACGTCCTCGGCGTTGTTGAAGTCGCGCTGGATGCGGCGCGACAGCTCGGGGCCGGAGATCCACCGGCCGCGCATCCCCGTGCGCAGGTGCTCGGCGAGGAGGACGGTGGCGAGGCCGGTCTTGCCGGTGCCGGTGGGACCCCAGATGGCGAGCCAGTGCGGGACGCCGGACCAACGCTCGACGGCGGCGGGCCAGGGGCGCTGGAAGCAGGCGGACCAGCTCTCGCGGGTGAGCTTCCGGTAGCGCTCGGGGATCCCGGCGTCGGCTTCGGTGAATCGGTTCAGGGCGGCCTGCGCGTCGTGGCAGGCGTGGCAGAGGCGGTCTTCGGGGAGGGTGGCGAAGGCGATCTGCTCTTCGCCACAGCGGCTGCAGTTCCAGAGGGTCATTTTTTACCTCGCACCTTGGCGGTGATCTGGCGGGCTTGCTCGCGGCGGACTTCGTCGGAGCCGGCCAGCAGCACGGGGTTTCGGGTTCTGAAGGCGCGCACCGGCGGGCGCTTGGGCTCGGGGTGCGCGGCGCGCTCGATGACGACGCGATGGACGTAGCGCAGGGGCTCTCGCTTGTTGGCGAGGCCGGCCTGGATGAGCCCGCGGAGCTGATCGAGAAGGGGCTCGATGCCGCCCAGGGTCTTCGACCAGAGGCCGATCTGGGCAGGCGACGGGAGCGGAACGCCTGCCTCTTCGAGAAGCAGGTTCACTCGGAAGACGGCGCTTCGCGGCCCCGATAGGGGCCGGAGACCGGAGGTCTCCTGTATTTGTTTTTCTGGGGGATATAGGGGGATTTGGGGGTCTGGGGGAAAAGGGGGATCAAGGGGGGCCGGAAACGTGCGCTCGGCCGCGCCTTTTTCGGCTGAAAACGTGCGGCCGGCCGCGCCTTTCTTGGCGGAAAAGGTGCGCTCCGCCGCGCCTTTTGGAGCCGGAAACGTGCGCTCCACCGCGCCTTTTTCCGCGGCCTCGGCGGCCCCCGGCGGCTCTGGAAAAGGCGCGGCAGGCTGCACCTTTTCTCCTACCTGGAGACGATAGGTGGAGAGTCTTCCGCGGCCATGGTGCGAGGCCACGGAGAGCTCGCCGGACGCCACGAGGTCTTCGAGGATCTCCTGGACTCGGCGGCGGCTCAACCGAACCTGCCTTTGCAGCGTGGGCTGATTGATGTGCCATTCGCCCTGCGAGTCGGCGTGGTGAGCGATGACGAGCAGGAGGAGGAGATGGGTACCTCCGCGGCTGGAGCAGTCGAGAACGGCGTCGACGTGCTCATGACCCAAGGGCGGCACCCAGCTTGGAGAGGGCGGCTTCGAGGACCGGGCGCGGGTTGTAGAGCGCGGCCGGATCGGCCCAGAGGGACCACGCGGGCGGGCCGGTGAGCGCGGCGACCAGGCGTCCGGCGTGGAAGGCTTGGAGGAGCTCGCGCCGGTAGGCCTCGTCGTCGCAGGCGGCGAAGGATGGGGCGAGGGGGGAGGGGGCTCCGGGCGAGATGTCGATCGCGCCGGGAGGGGCGGGGCGGCTGGCGACGAAGCGGACGGTGATGCCTTGGAGAGGCGCCCCCTCCCCGACCCTCCCCCGCGTAGCGGGAGAGGGCGCCCCCACCCCCGGATTCAGGCGCCAGAGCCAGGAGGCGGAGGCGGGCTCGTCGTCACTTGGATCGAAGCGATGGCTTTCGATGGAGACGCCGGCTTCGCGGAGATCGCGAAGCCGGCGGTCTCCAGCGGCGCCGCCGGCCCAGGGCTCGCGGAGCACCCAGGTGGGCACCCAGCCGGCGGGGGCGAGATGCCGGCCGACTTGCCAGCGGTGGGCGCGGCGGTGGCTCTCAGCGAGGAGGTTGTAGACGCGGGCGGCCGTGCCGGTGATGGTGCGGCCTCCCGGCAGGGTGGCTTCGTCGGCGAGGTGCCAACCGGGCGGGAGGGCGGCCTGGTGGTGGGTCATGGCACCATTTCGGAACGGCGGTGAGGCCTGGGCGGGTACGACTTCAGGCACGGGCCTTGTCCCGCACTCGGGCGAGAAGAGCCGGCTTCGCCGGCGCCCCCACCCTCCAGCCCCTTCTCCCACACGCACTTCCTCCTCCAGGGAGAAGGGGAGGAGCCCTCACTGCTGGCGCCTCTCCCACGAGCGGGCGAAGGGAGAAACGACGAGGTCAGGGAAGAGCTGGCTTTGCCGAAGCCCTCACCCCTGGAGGGGAAGGACGAGGTGGTGAGGAGAAGGAGGAGGAGAGCGGTGAGGACGAGGAGGAGGATGGAAAAAAGGGCGGGGGCGGGGTGCCCCCGGTGATCGGTGTTGGGACCTTGAGGTGCGGACTTCATGTGACAGGACCTTTCCTGGCTCAGAAGACGTCGAGACCGGCGTAGGTGGTGAAGGTGGCGCTGCAATCCTTCGCCTGGACGGTGTGGCGGACCTCGTAGTTGGCGGCGGCGAGGCCGGAGAAAGAGACCTCGCGGGGGAGGGCGGCGGGGTTGATGGACTTGGTTTCTACAGGCGTGCCGGTGTCGGCGTTGCGGAGCTGGAAGACGACG
>DATFPH010000410.1:0-3585 GCA_035264905.1 Thermoanaerobaculia bacterium | reverse complement strand
CGCCGCCGTTGCGGGCGCTCTGGTAGATCGTCTCGTCCAGATCGAGCTGGTCGCGCGCACCGGAGGGGACCATGCTCTTCAAGGCGGCGAGCGCCTGCGCCATGTTCGCCCCGTGCAGGATGTTGGCGTCCGAATAGTCGACGTACTTCCTCTCGCCGATCACCTTCAAGGCCGAGCGGTTGCCGCCGCCGAAGACGTTGACGCCCCCTTTGGCGTTCCCCGAGTGCCCGAACGGTGAGTTGCCTCCGGTGCCGATCCAGCGGCTGCCGCCGTGGTGTTCTTCCATCTGCTTTTGGAGCGTCTCCCAGAAGCGGCGCATCAGCTCGTCCGGCGACATGGTCCAGAGCGCCTGCGGCGGCAGCTCGCCCTCCTGGACCGCCTGCTTGAGCCACTCCCGGAACTGCGGCGTGTTGAGCAGCTCCGGATCTCCCGGCGCCACCCGCGGCACGTCGACCCCGAAGAAGTGGAAGAGGAAGGCTCGCTCGAAGTCGTCCATGTGCTCGACCCGGCGCACGAAGCAGAGGCGGGCGAACAGGAAGAGCGACTCCAGATCGGGCGCCAGCCCCTTCTCCAGGCCTTTGTAGAAGTCCAGCGTGTCGGTCATGCTGGCCGGGACGCCGTAGTCGCGGAGGCGGTGGATGAAGCCGTCGAGGAACATGGCTGGGCCCTATAACCCGAGCGCGATGCGAAGACCCTCATCGACCGCTTCCATGGTAGAGAGTGTGAGCCGACCCGAACACGAACGTAGAGATCGCTTGTCGATGGTAAACAGCTGAGATACATTGACGACAGAGGGCCGGGGTAACCCAGACTCGAGTGGAGAAATCTCCACATTGCCCGGGGCCGACGCTAACGATAGATTGCTGGTAATGACAGCAGTGATAGCGGTTTGGATACGGCTCCGGTTGAACGCCCGTGACTGAACCACAAGAACTGGCCGTGTGCCGGAAGGAGACGAATCTTCGACTTCGGGCAGATCAGCCCACCAAACTTCGCCCCGTGCTATTTCCACGATTCCTTGGGCATGGATCGGGCCGCCAATCGAGAGATGACAGGATCGATGGTCGCGGGTTCGTCCGCGTAGATCTCGTTGAGCCGCCGCGTGATCTCTTCGTCGTCATGGCGCGCAAGGAACTCCTCGAGTGCTTTGGTGTAAAGCCCACTACGGGAGAGCCCGAGCCGGTGGGCGACGCGCTCGCTGGCGCGGAAGAGCTCGTCGGGAACGGAAACAGCCGTTTTCATGGCGTGAGTATAACCAGCGTACCACCCGAGCTCAAGCGGCACTGCCACATCAACCGGGCGCTCCCAGCAGGTGCTAACCGAAAAGCATGAGCTATCCCCGGCGTGTAGCCGCTATACCGCCGGGATCGTGGCTCCACGGCCGGGATAGTGGCTACATAACGAAACGAAGAGAGACGGTGGGGAGAACGGCTACCCGGCTGGCTGTTCGGGTAGGTGGCCCCGCATACAATCCCCCCATGGAGCTGCTGACCACCCACATCAACGCCGACTTCGACGCCCTGGCGGCGGTGGTCGCGGCGCAGCGGCTCCATCCCGAGGCGAAGATCTTCTTTCCGGGGTCGCGCGAGGAGTCGGTGCGGCGGATGCTGGAGAGCGGCTTCTATGAGGTGGCCGAGCTCAAGCGCAAGGACGTGGCCCCGGCCGACATCACGCGGATCATCCTCTGCGACGTCCGCCAGCGCGACCGCATCGGGATCGTGGCGCGGTGGCTGGAGGAGCGCCCCGAGATCGAGGTCTGGTCCTATGACCACCATCCGGACACCCCGGCGGACGTTCCCGTGCGCGGCGGCGTGGTCGATCCGGGGGTTGGATCGACCTCCACGATCCTCGTCGAGGAGATGCGGCGGCGCGGGCTGGAGTGCGGCTCGACCGAAGCGACCCTCCTCCTCCTGGGTATCTATGAGGACACCGGGTCGCTCACCCACGCCACCACGGTACCGCGGGATTTCGAGGCCGTCCTCTGGCTGCTCGCCCGCGGCGGCGACCTGGCGGCGGTGCGGCGCTGGGCGACCCGGCCGCTCGATGCGCGGCACCTCGACATCCTCCATCGCATGATGCAGCGCCTGGAGGTCCACCGGGTGCGCGGGCACCGCGTCGGCGTCGTGGATCTCGACCTCGGCGGCTACGTGGAGGAGCTGGCCCCCCTCGTCTCCCGCTGCCTGGAGGTCTTCGAGCTGCCGCTCCTTTTCGCTCTCTTTGGAGAAGGGGACCAGAACGACCGGGTGACGCTGATCGCGCGGGGCGATCTGCCCGGGTTCGATCTCGGGCAGGCGCTGGACGAGCTGGCCGGGGGCGGCGGGCATGCCACGGCCGCGGCGGCGCGGATCAGGGGACGCACGCTGCTGGAAGTGCGCGAGGAGCTGCTCCAGTTCCTGCGCCGGGTCCTGCCGCCGGCCGCACGGGCGCAGGACCTGCTGATCGCCTCGTTCTTCGAGGTTCCCGCCGGTGCCTCGGTGGCGGAAGCCAAGGCCCAGCTCATCACCTGGCGGGTCAACGCCGCTCCGGTCGTCGAGGCGCCGGGCCGCCGGGTGGTGGGGATCGTAACCCGGCAGATGCTCGACGCCGCCATCCAGCACGAGCTCGGGGGCCGGCCGGTGGAGACGGTGATGACCCGCGAGCTCGAATGGGTCGACAGCCAAGCGCCGGCCGAGGAGGTGGGGGAGCGCATGCTCACCCGCCACCCGCGCTTCGTGCTGGTGGGCGATCCGGGTGATCAAGAAAGGGGCCGGCCGCTGGGTCTCATCACCCGCATGCAGCTCCTGCGGCATCTCCACGGACGGCTGGAGGATTTCGAGGAGCGCCTCGACCGCCGGGCCGAGCAGCACCGCGAGCGCCGCGAGAAGATCGCCCGGCTCCTGGAAGAGCGGCTGCCGGCGTCAATTTCTACCCGGATCGAGACGATCGCCCGCGTCTCTCGCGAGGTCGGTGTCCCGGTCTATCTCGTGGGCGGCTTCGTGCGCGACCTGCTCCTGGAGCGCGAGAACCGCGACCTCGACCTGGTCGTCGAGGGGGACGGCCTCGATTTCGCCGCCCGGCTCGCTCGCGCCGTGGACGGCCGCGTCCGCGAGCACCGCGCCTTTCTCACGGCCGTGGTCATCGATCAGGAGGGGTTCCACGTCGACGTGGCCACGGCGCGGAGCGAGTTCTACCGCGCTCCGGCGGCCCTGCCCGAGGTCCAGATGTCGGCCCTGCGCCAGGACCTCTTCCGGCGCGACTTCACGATCAACACTTTGGCGATCCGGTTGGGGCCGGACGAGACGCCGGAGCTGATCGACTACTTCGGCGCGCGCAATGATCTCAAGGAGAAGACGCTCCGCGTGCTCCACAGCCTGTCGTTCATCGACGACCCGACGCGGGTGCTGCGCGCTGTGCGGCTGGAGCTGCGGCTCGGCTTCCGCATCTCGTCGGAGACGCGGCGGCTCGTCGAGGTGGCTCTCGCCGAGGGGATTTTCGACCATCTCTCCGGCTCACGGCTGCGCGAGGAGCTGGAGAAGCTCCTGGACGATCCGGCCCTGGCCCTGCGCGGGCTCGACCGGCTCGCCTCCCTGGGAATCCTGCGCGTCC
>DATFPH010000409.1:0-190722 GCA_035264905.1 Thermoanaerobaculia bacterium | reverse complement strand
TTCGGCCGCCTCGCCGCGGCGCGCCAGGGAGTGGGAGACCGCGTCCGGCGCTCGGCCGAGATCCTCATCGCGCTCGACGAGACCTATGAAGACGCCGCCGGCCACCGCATCCTCGGCCGCCTCCACACCCTGGCGCCCAAGGTCCCGCTGGTCACCGGCTGGGTGGACCGCGACAAAGCCATCGCCGAGCTGCGCCGGGCCGTGGCGCTGGCGCCCAATAACTTCCTCAACCACGTCTATCTGGCGGAAGCTCTGCTGGAGCACCAGCCCGGCAAGAAAGCCGAGGCGCGAGAGATCCTCCGCCGTCTCCTCACCCGCCAGCCCGCTCCGGAGCGTCTCGTCGAGGACGAACGGGCGCTCGCCGACGCGCGGAAGCTGCTGGCCGGCTAGTCCAGACGGCGCCGCGGAAGGCTTCGCGCGCGTGGCGGAAAGTTCCGCCGGAGCCGCGGAACCTTCAATGTGCGCCGTGACCGTGATTCGACGAGCCGCGGAACCGATCCTGCAAGCCGCGGAAGGTTGTACGGGAACCGCGGAAAGTTCCGCGAGAGCCGCGGAAGGTTCCCTGGCAGCGGCGGAAACTTCGACGTGATCCGGGATGTGTGTCGCGGCTTACAGCGAAGGTTCCGCGGAGCGAGTTGAAGGTTCCGCAGGGCGCGCGGAGGATTCCGCGGAGCGCGCTGAAGGCTCCGCGGCGACCAGCATCGCATCCTTTGACCTTTCTTCTCTTGGGTTATCCTGGACGCCAGCCATGCCCGATCCGAAGGTCCTTGCCGACGCTCTTGTTATTCTCCTGGCCCAGGCTCTCCCTTCTCTGCTCGCGGCGGGGGAGAAGGCGGCGGGCAAGGCCGTCGAGGAGGTCGGGAAGCAGGCGGGTGCGGCGGTCTCCGCCAAGGTCAAGGAGATCTGGGATCGCCTTCGCGGCAAGGTCGAGGAGAAAGAGGCCGCACAGGAAGCCGCCGAGGACCTGGCGCAGATACCGGCCGACGAAGATCGCCGCGCGGCCCTCCGCCGCCAGCTCGTCAAGCTCCTGACCGCCGATCCCGACCTCGCCGCCCTCCTGGAGCCTCTGGTTGAAGCCGCGCGAACCGAGATCACAGCCAGCCAGGTGCAGGCCGGAGATCAAGGAGTCGCCGTCGGGCGTGACGTGCACGGCCACGTGATCGTGATCAACACTGCCGCCGGTGTCATGCCCGCAGAGGAGATCCTGCGCAAGCTTGGTCGCGAGCGGGCTCCCGAGGGGCTGAAGAAGGCCACCGAACGGTACCTCCAGTACCTCTTCGAGCGTTACCTCTATCTGAGCTTCCGAGGTTTGGGGATCTCCGACCGTATCCCTCTGAAGCTGCCTCTGCTCGAGATGTACATCCCTCTCCACGCGCGGGTCGAGATGCCCGAAGGAGAGGCATGGGATCGACAGCGCATCGCCGGCCGGAGCCTGACGGAGGCCGAGCAGGAGGCCCTCGGCCGCGGCCAGAGCACCCGGCAGCCCGTGCTCGATCTGCTCGGAAAATACGACGGGCTGATTCTGCTCGGCGATCCGGGTGCCGGCAAGACCACGTTTCTCAAGTTCCTAGCGCTGACTCTCGCCACCGGGCAGGGAGAGGCGGTGGGGCTGGGCGACCGCTTGCCGGTCCTGGTGCCGCTGGCCCCTTATGCCGAGGCTCTCGCCCTGGGAGACCTCCCTCTGCTCGACTTCTTCGCGCGCTATTTCCGAGAGAGGAACGTGGACCTTCCTCTGGAGGAGATCGTGAAACCGGCCCTGGAGAGAGGGAAGGTGCTCCTGCTCCTCGACGGTCTCGACGAGGTAAGAAATCCCGAGCACCGGCATCTGCTGGTGGAGAGGGTCAAGGACTTCTACTCCTTCTATAAAGAAGCCGGCAACAAGTTCGTCCTCACCAGCCGCATCGTCGGCTACCGCGAGGTACGGCCTGAGGCCCCAGGGCTTGCCGAGGCGACGCTGGTCGATCTCGAAGACGAGGAGATCGAAGGCTTCATCGAGAAGTGGACGGCCGCCCTGGAGCGGGCGGCGAGCGGCGCCACGGCCGTCGCCGAGCTCGATGCCGCGCGCGAGCGGGAGGAGCTGCTGGCGGCAGTTCACGGCAATCCGGGTGTCCGTGCTCTGGCCACGAACCCGCTGCTCCTGACGATTCTGGCCGTGATGAAACGCCAGGGCGTGTCGCTTCCGGAGCGCCGCGCGGCCCTTTACCAGGCGTGCGTCGAGACCCTCTTGCGGCATTGGAACCTGGCCCGCAGCCTTTCCGGCCGCTCGGTCGCCGTCCTGGACGAGGTGGAGATCCTCAAGGTCCTGGCGCCTCTGGCCTTGTGGATGCACGAGACGTCCCCCGGGATCGGCCTGGTCCGCGAGTGGGACCTGCGCCACCAGCTGGAGAATCTCTGCCGCGAGCGGGGCCATGCGAATCCCGAAGGGGCCGCCCGTCAGTTCATGGAGGACGTCCACAAAGGCACGGCGCTTCTCGTCGACCGCGGCGGCCAGCGGTACGGCTTCCTTCATCTGACCTTCCAGGAGTATCTGGCGGGAATGGCTCTGGCGAAGCTGGCAGAGCAGGAGGTTGGGCCTCTGGTGGATGCGCTGGCGGCTCGTGTGGACGACACCGCCTGGCGCGAGGTTCTCCTGCTGGCGGTCGGCTACCTGGGGATTGTCCAGAAGCGGGACGGGGCGGCGGGCGCGGTGCTGGAAGAGCTGATCGAGCGAGCGCCTGGGTCACCAGGGGAGGCGGTTGTCCTGGCCGGCCGGGCAGTGGCGGACATGCGAGCGGGAGGAGTGACGCCTGCATGCCGGCAGAAGGTTGTCGAGGCGCTCCTTGTCACGATGCGATCGGATCGAGCGGAGCCCCGGCGGCGGGCGGAGGCGGGGTTTGCCCTTGCCGAGCTCGGAGACCCCAGACCGGAGGTGATGTCCCTCGACGGCATGGAGTTTTGCCGGGTGCCGGCCGGCCCGTTCCGGATGGGGAGCGCGGCGGATGAGGGCTATGACGAGGAACGGCCCGCCCATGATCTCGACCTCCCCTACGAGTATTTCCTCGGCCGCTACCCTGTGACGGTGGCCCAATTCAGGGCCTATGTCGAGGCGAGCGGCAAACAGCCCGGGGACCTCGACAGCCTCCGTAGGCCGGCCAACGCGCCGGTCGTTTGGCTGAGCTGGAACGAATCTCTAGCCTTCTGCCGGTGGCTGACGGTGCGTTGGCGGGACCTCGGGAGAATCGAGCCTGGCTGGGCCGTGAGCCTGCCTTCGGAGGCGGAGTGGGAAAAGGCGGCGCGAGGCGAGGGTGGCCGCATCTATCCCTGGGGGCCTGATCCGGATCCCAACAGGATGAGCTACGCGGAGACCGGAATTGGAGCTCCGAGTCCCGTTGGCTGCTTTCCTCTCGGTGCGAGTCGTTATGAGTGTGAGGAGATGAGCGGGAACGTCTGGGAGTGGACACGGAGTCTCTGGGGAAAGGACTGGCAGAAGCCCGATTTCCCCTACCCCTACCGGGTTGGAGACGGTCGCGAGGATCTCGAAGCATCATCTGAAGTCCTCCGGGTGTTGCGTGGGGGCGCCTTCGACAATGACCCCTGGCTCGTGCGCTGCGCCTATCGCTACAGGGGCTTCCCGAGGTACCGCTCCTGGGGTGTAGGCTTCCGGCTGGTGTTGGTTCCATTCTCCTCTGATCTCTGAACCCTCTGATCTCTGAAATCTCTGGACCATCAGGTTCGGAGGGGGGAGCCTCGAGGGGGGCTGTTGCCCCCCTCAGCCTTGCTAAGATAGTGACGAACCACCTTTCAAGGAGGCTACGTCATGGACGTCTCGCTGCTCGCTGATGCCGTCACCCAGATGCTGGCCCCTGCCCTGCCTGCCCTGGTCCTAGGAGGGCAAGATCTCGTCGCAGACGCGGCGAAGGCCCTGGGCACGGAGGCCTGGAAAAAAGTCACAACCCTCTGGGGCAAGCTCCGTGGCCGGATCGAACAAAAGCCTGCCGCCAGTGAGGCGGCTCAGGACGTTGCCCGCTCTCCTGAAGACCCCGACGCTCTCGCAGCCCTCCGGTACCAGATCAAGAAGATCCTCGCGGAGGATGAAGCTTTTGCCGCGGAGATCGCGCAGCTCGTGGGCGGGCCCTCCTTCGAGGCAAACCTCCAGGGGAGCGGCGCCATCGCTCAGGGCGGTTCGGTGGCGGCCGGTGCCGGAGGGATCGCGGTAGGGCGGGATGTGCACGGCGGTATCGTTCTCGGTGGTAATCCTAAGCGGAGGGATCGTGACGGAGCCGAGTGAGCCGCAAATACGCCAAGGCATCCTCCCAGGACACTTCCCTCACCGGGTGATTCGCCGCCCCGTTGAGGCTCGCCTCGCCGGCTTTGAAGACCGTACTCTCCACAAGGGGGGAGCCCCGAGGGGGAGAGTAGCGAGGAGACGCAGGGGCGGCTAGACTTGCTCGGAAGGAGGATATGCTCCATGAGCGCTGTTCAGCTGGATATCCCGGAAGAAACCCTGATCAGCTTGAAGACTGATGCGGAATCCTTCGCTCGCGACCTGAAGCTGCTTGGTGCGATCAAGCTCTTTGAGCTTGGAAGGCTCTCCTCGGGGAGGGCCGCTCAACTCGCTGGCATCTCGCGTGTCGAGTTCTTGATGCTGCTGGGTCGCTACGGCGTTTCCCCCTTCCAGATGACGGAAGAGGAGCTTCAGCAGGACATCTTGAATGCCTGAACGGGAAGTCATCTCCAACACTTCCCCTCTTTTGTACCTACATCAGGTCGGTCAGCTCGACCTTCTCCACAGACTCTATGGACAGGTTGTCGTCCCTTCGGCTGTCCGGGACGAGCTTCGCGTCGGAGCCGAGCGAGGCTTTTCGACGCCGGAGGTCAATAGAATCCACTGGTTGACAGTGCGGACTCCTGCAAATATGAGCCTCTTACCCATGGTCGTCGATCTGGGTGCGGGGGAGGCGGAAGCAATCGCTCTCGCGCTAGTTTCGCCTGGAAGTCTCCTGGTTTTGGACGATGCTTTGGGACGCAGGATCGCTCATCTCCTGGAGCTGACCTACACGGGAACCCTCGGCGTGTTGGTAGGGCTAAAAAGGAGGGACATCTCTCCGCAGTCAGACCGGTGCTGGAAGCTCTCCGGGACCGGACAACCATGCGCTTGAGGCCTGATCTGGTCGGGAAGATTCTACAGGAGGCAGGCGAAGCTTAATTCCGCTCCACCAGCATCGCATCGCCGTAGGAATAGAAGCGGTAGCTCTCGCGAATCGCCTCTTTATACGCCGCCAGCACACGTTCTTTTCCAGCGAAGGCAGAGACGAGCATGAGCAGCGTCGATTTCGGCAGGTGGAAGTTGGTCAGGAGGACGTCCACCACCCGGAACTGAAAGCCCGGGGTGATGAACAGCTCCGTGGCTCCGCTGCCGGCTCGCACTTCCCCACCTCCTGCTAACGCCGCGCTTTCGAGGGTCCGGACCACGGTGGTCCCGATCGCCACCACCCGCCCGCCCCGTTCGCGGGTGCGGTGGATCGCGTTGGCGGCGGATTCGCTGACCTGCCAGCGCTCGGTCTCCATGCGGTGGTCCTCCACCCTTTCGGCGGTGACCGGCTTGAAGGTGCCGAGACCGACGTGGAGGGTGACTTCGGCGATTTCGATGCCGGCGGCGGCGAGCTGGTCGAGGAGCTCTCGGGTGAAATGGAGCCCGGCGGTGGGGGCGGCGATGGCTCCGGGGTTCTTGGCCCAGACGGTCTGGTACCGCTCCCGGTCCTCGGCTTCGTCCTCTCTTTGAATGTATGGCGGCAGCGGCATGTGGCCGAGCCGCTCCAGGTGGGGCTCGATCGGCTCGGAGAAGCGCAGGCGGTGGCGGCCGGTCTCTTCTTTTTCGATGACCTCGGCGGTGAGCCCTTCATCGAGCGTGAAGACGGTTCCGGGACGGGCTCGCCGGCCGGGCTTGACCAGGGCGTCCCACTCCCGGTCTTCGGCTTTTCCAGTCAGCAGGATCTCGATCTGGCCCCCTCCGGCCCGCCGGCCGAAGAGACGGGCGGGGATCACTCGCGTATCGTTGATCACCAGGAGGTCTCCGGAATGGAGGAGATCCGGGAGGTCGCGGACGTGGCGGTGGCGCTCCGGACCTTCGCGGTCGAGCACGAGGAGACGGCTTGCGCCGCGGGGCGCGGGGTGCTGCGCGATGCGCTCGGGGGGCAGCTCGTAGTCGAAGTCGCGGGTCAGCACGGGTTTAGCCGACGGCCATCCGGCGCAGCAGGTCCCAGCCGATCAGGAACGTGATCAGCATGAGCCCGCCGGCCGCCCAGAACGGCGAACGGATGTCCACCGCCTGGAACAGAAACGGACCGGCCAGCGGACCGAGCGTGCGGGCGAGAGCGCCGTACGAGCGGTAGATGCCGCTCACGCCCCCCTGCTCGCCGGCGTCGGTGAGCAGGCTGAGGAGCCCGAGGCTGGACGGGTTGTGCAATCCGGAGCCGAGGGCGAGGAGGGAGAGCGCGGGCAACAGGAGCCACGGGGTGCCGGCGGCGGGGAGCAGCGCCAATCCCGCCGCCATCACCAGGATGCTGTTGAGGATCAGCCGGCGCTCGCCGAAGCGCTTGACCAGCAATCCCACCAGCCCGCCCTGCACCGCGACCAGGAGCACTCCGACGTACACGAACAGCCAGCCGGTCTCCTTCATGTCGAAGCCGAAGCGGGCCTGGCAGTAGAGGGCGAGCGAGGTCTCCATCATCGAGAAACAGAAGGTGACCAGGAAGGCGAGGAGCATCAGGCCGCGCACCGGCGGATTGCGCCACGACTCGGCCAGGAGCCGCGGCTCGAACCAGGGGCCGTGCACCTTACCGCGCACCTCGGGCGGCAGGGATTCCTTGAGCCAGAGGAGCGCGGCGACGAGGTTCACCGCGCTCATCCCGGCGGCGGTCAGCGGGAGCACCAGCGGCCCGAAGTGGGACAGGATGGCGCCCAAGGCTGGGCCGAGGACGAAGCCGAGGCCGAAGGCGGCTCCCACCACCATGCCCATGGCCTTCGAGCGCTCGGCGGGGGACGTCACGTCGGCGACGTAGGCCTGGGCGATGCCGTAGTTGGCGGCGGCGATCCCGGCGAGGGCCCGCGACACCAGCAGCCAGAGGAACGACGGGGCGAAGGCGAAGAGGACGTAGGCGGCGATGCTGCCGGCGATGCTCACCAGGAGCACGGGCCGCCGTCCCACCCGGTCGGACAGCCGGCCGAGGGGGGGCGCGAAGAGGAGCTGCATCAGGCTGTAGGAGGCGAAGAGCCAGCCGATCTCAGCCGGCGTCGCGTGAAACGTCTGCGCGTAGAACGGGAGCTGCGGGATGATCATCCCGAACCCGATCAGGTCGAGCAGGACGGTCACGAAGACCGGGATGAGGGCTCGACGGCGGGAGAGAGGGGCTTCGCTCACCAGGGGGGGAGTCTAGCGTGTCCGCGGATCGAGCACATCCCGCAGGCCGTCTCCCAGCAGGTTGAACGCGATCACCGCGAGCGAGATCGCGGCGCCGGGGAAGGTGACGATCCACCAGGCCGAGGAGAGGGAAGACTGCCCGTCGGCGACCATGTTCCCCCAAGTCGCGGTCGGCGGCTGGACTCCCAATCCCAGGAACGAGAGGGAGGATTCGACCAGAATGATCTGGCCGATCAGGAGCATGGTCTGGGTCACCACCGGCGTCAGGGCGTTCGGCAGCAGGTGGCGCCAGAAGATCCGGAACGGGCCGAGCCCGATGGTCCGGGCGGCGAGGACGAACTCCCTCTCCTTGAGGCTCAGAAGCTCGGCCCGGGTCAGGCGGCTGATCCCCATCCACGATCCCAGGGCGAGGATGAGCACCAGGGCTCTCGTGTCCGGCTTGAAGAGAGCCGCCAGGGTGACCAGCAGCAGGACCGGAGGGAAGGCCAGGAAGGCGTCCACGCCGCGCATCAGCAGATTGTCGATCCGAGGCCCACCCAATGCCGCGGCGGCTCCCACCGACACTCCGAGCAGGAGAGAGAGCACCGCCGCGAGCAGCCCGATCGCCAGGGAGATGCGCCCTCCCCACAGCATCCGCGACCAGACGTCGCGTCCGAACTTGTCGCTCCCCAGCAGATAGAAGCGGCGGTCGGCGACTCCGCCGGGAGTCAGGTTGAGGATCCGGCCGGCGGGCAGGACCTCCGTCTGGCCCCGGCGCTCGATCCGCAGCCCCGCGGGGACGCGCTCTGCCCGATCCGCCAGGCGCCAGGTGCCGTCCGCGAGGTGGGCCGCGGCGAGGGACGTGCCCGGTGGGCGGTAGGAGGCCATGGCGGGGTCGAGCTGCTCGTCCGGATCATAGGGTGCGAGCCAGGGGGCCGCCGCGGCGGCCAGGCCCAGCAGCGCGGCGAGGACCGCGCCCAGGAGCAGGTTCCGGTTACGCATCGCGGACGCGCGGATCGGCCGCGGCCTGGAGCAGATCCGCCAGCAGGTTGCTCAGGATGACCAGGGCGGAGGCGAAGATCGTGATCCCCAGGATCAGCGGGTAGTCGCGGGAAAGGACGGCTCCGAAGGTGAGCCGCCCGAGGCCGGGCCACGCGAAGATGATCTCGGTGAGCACGGCTCCGTTCAGCAGCTGGGGGAAAGTGAGGGCGAAGAGCTGGATCAGTGGCGTCAGGACGTTGCGGAGGCCGTGCACCCAGACGACGCGGCGTTCGGACAGCCCCTTGGCGCGGGCGGTGCGGATGTAGTCCATGCCCATGACCTCGATCAGGCTGCCGCGCACGAAGCGGAGGGTCGGGCCGGCATTGTAGAGGCCGAGCGCGAGGGCCGGCAGGATCAGGTGACGCAGCAGGTCCAGCAGGCGCCCCGCGGGGCTCATCAGGTCGGCGTCGATCGTGTGCATGTGGCTCGCCGGCAGCACCGGCCAGACGTAGGCGAAGAGCAGGACGAGCATCAACGCGATCCAGAACGGGGGCTGCGAGTTGAGGGTCAGAGACGCGAAGCGGATGACGTGGTCCGCGATGCCGTCGCGCCGCCGCGCCGCGGCGATCCCGAGGAGCAGCGCAGCGCCGTACTCCACCCCGATGGCGGCGGTGGCAAGGAGGAGCGTGGCGGGGAAGGCCTCGGCGATCACGGTGGTCACCGGCCGCTGCTGCGCGAGGGAGAACCCGAGGTCGCCGCGCACGAGCGCTCCCAGCCAGCGGACGTACTGCTCGCCGAGAGAGCGGTCGAGGCCGTAGAGATGCCGGAGGTGCTCGCGCTGCTCCCGGTTGATCCGCTGTCCCTCGAAGAGGTTCGTCGGATCGCCCGGCGCCAGGTGCACCAGGAAGAAGGTGGCGGTAGCGACGAGGTACAGAAGCAGGAGCGACGCGAAGAGGCGCCGTAGGAGGAAGCCGGCCACGCCCGGGACCTCGGAGGAGCCCGCCCGGTCACTGCCGGGGCTCGACCCACCAATCTTTCAAGTTGAAGAACCCGTTCTGGACGTTCGGCCGGGCATCGTGTACCCGCTTGTTGAAGGCCGCGAGCCGCTGCGACTCCCAGAGGAAGGTGGCCGGCTGGTCGTTATGGATGAGGCGCTCGATCTGATGAAAATACGGCAGGGCCTGGGCAGGATCTTTCTGGCTCGCCGCCAGGTCGATCAGGCGGTCCACCTCGGGATTCGAGTAGTGGAAGTAGTTGTCGCCGATGTCGATGGAGCGGCTGTGGAAGTTGCCCGAGAGGTCGAGGCTGGTGTCGAGGGTGAGCCCGGTGACCGTGGCGTCGTAGTTGCCGCTCCGGGTGTCCGTCACCAGGGTGTTGAACTCCAGGATCCGCGGCGTCGCCTCGATCCCCACCTGCCGGAGCTGCTGCTGGATCATCACGGCGGCGTCGTTCCTGCCTTGGTTGCCGGCGTTGCTGGTCAGCTCGAACGAGAATTTCTTTCCGCCACGGTCCAGGACGCCGTCGCCGTCCGTGTCCTTCCAGCCCTTGGCGGCGAGGATGCGCCGGGCCTCGGCCGGATCGTAGGGCCAGGGCTGGAGCGTTTTGTCGTGGGCCCACACCGACTGGATGATCGGCGAGACGCCGACCCGGCCGTTGCCGCCGGGAAGCAGGGTGTCGACGATCGCCTGGCGGTTGATCGCCAGCGTCAGCGCGCGCCGCATCTCAGGGTCCGCGAAGAGCGGCCGGGTGCCGTTCCAGGCGACCAGGACGTAGAGGTTGGACCAGAAGGAGACGAGGTCGAGATCGGGACGCTCCCGGATGCGCGCCGCATCGTTCGGCGCGACCTGGGCGATGAAGTCGAGCTCGCCGTTCAGGAGCTGGGTCATCAGGCTGCCCGCGTCGGGCACGAAGCGCAGGACGACCCGGTCGAGATAAGGACGGTCCTTCTCCCAGTAGCGCTCGTTGCGGACCAGGACCATCTCCTGCTGCGGTGTCCACGAAGCGATCTTGAACGGGCCGCTCGCCACCCGGTTCTGCAGGAACCAGTCGGGGTTCTCGCGCCATTTCTCGAAGGGGAGCTTGCTCCAGGCGTGCTTCGGCAGGATGAGGCCCTCGTTGACGTCCAGAAGTTGCTTCACGTAGGCGCGGGTGAAGTGGAAGCGCACGGTGTGGGGATCCACCACCTCGACGTCGCGGATGAACTCCTTCATGTAGACGCTGTCCCAGGCCACGGCGGGATGGATCTGGGCCTGCCAGGTCCAGCGCACGTCCTCGGCGGTCAGCGGCGCGCCGTCGCTCCAGACGAGGTTCTTGCGGAGATGGAAGGTGAGCGTCTTGTGGTCGTCCGACCACTCCCAGGACTCGGCGAGCTGCGGGGTGAAGGTGGCCGGATGCTCGGCGAAGTCGGGCTGCTCCTGGACCAGGTGCTGGAGCGTCCGGAAGAGGACCTCGTTGCCCATGGCGGTCGTGGGGAAGATCAGGTCATTCAGTCCGAGGGGCTCGGTGGTCCAGCCGGTGACGACCGTGCCGCCGCGCCGGGGCGTGCCCTGGGCCGCCGCACTGTCCGACTGTGGCGGCTGCGGCCGGGTCTCCTCCCGCGCGTTGCACGCCACGAGCAGCGCCGCGAGGAGGATCGGATAAAGGAGGCGAATTGGCCGGATCATGAGAGCGGCAGGTATCGTACTACGGGAAGGCTCCGGGCGGGGTGGTATCCTGTCCCCGAGATGAAACGCGTCGCGAATCTCGGCCTGTCGCGCCGCCTGCTGATCGCCTCCGCCGTCTTCGGGTTGTTCGTCCTGTTCGACATCGCCCTCTTCGGCTGGCTGATCTTCCGCTCCCTGTCCCAGCGCGAGATCGAGCGGGTCCTCCTCGAAACGCGGGAGGAGGCCGAGACCCTGGCGCAACGGATCGCCGACCGGGCCAAGGGCCAGGGGGACCTCTACGCCGCGGTCGCCATCGAGCGCGAGACCCAGACCTATATCGACTCCATCCTGCGCCAGCGCGACATCGTGCGGCAGGTCGAGATCCGGGACAAGGACGGAGTCCTCGTCTTCCAGAGCGTCAAGCAGGCAAGCGTCCAGGTGCCGAGCCAGGACGGCCCGGCGATCGTCCCAGGCACTCCGGAGCTCCCGGGCTCCAAGGAGGAGAAGCGGAGCTCGGAGTGGACGACGACCTACGAGGTCCCGGACGTGCAGGTGCCGATCGGCGACCTCGGCCTCCTCCAGATCGGCATCAGCGCTCCGGAGCTGGCCAAGCGGATCGAGATCCTCCGCAAGGAGCTGATCCAGCAGGCGGCGGTGATCGGCGGCTTTTCGATCCTCCTGCTGCTCACCGCCTTCGCGGGCGTCTGGCTGCTGATGCGGCGGGCCCAGGTGCTCGAGGTGCAGGCAGCCGAAGCGGAGCGGATGGCCTACATCGGCACCCTCGCCTCGGGCCTGGCGCACGAGATCCGCAATCCGCTCAACTCCCTCAATCTCAACATGCAGATGCTGGAGGAGGAGATCGTCGAGAGCGGCTCGGCGCCGACGGGGAAGCGGCTGCTGTCGATCACGCGCTCCGAGCTGAGCCGCCTGGAGCGCCTGGTCACCGACTTCCTCGCCTATGCCAAGCCGCGGCCCGTGGAGCTGGAGGAGGTGCCCGCGGTGCTCCTGCTCGAACGGGTCCCCGAGGTCCTGGCCGGCGAGATCCAGAAGCGGCGGGCGCGCATCGACGTCCACGACCGGAGCCACGGCGCCCGCGTCCGGGTCGATCTGGCGCAGATGAACCAGCTCCTTCTCAACCTGGTGCAGAACGCCCTGGTGGCCGCCGAGGAGGCGGACCGGACGCCGATCGTCGAGCTGACGGCGCACCGGCAAGGACCGTGGATCCAGCTCCGGGTGGCCGACAACGGCGCGGGGATCCGTCCCGAGGACCAAGCGAAGATCTTCGATCTCTTCTACTCCACCCGCAAGGGCGGCACGGGCCTGGGGCTCGCCATCGTGGACCGCATCGCCCAATCGCATGGCGGGCGCGTCGCGGTCGAGAGCACTCCGGGGACGGGAACGGTCATGACAATCGAGATCCCAGCGGTGACCACCCCCGAGCCGGTCTCCCGGACCGTCGTCGAAAGCTCCGTCGGGGCCTGACCTCACCCCCTCGGTCCCCCTCTCCCATCGCCCAACCAACCCCCGGGAGAGGGGGAAGCTGGTCAGGCAAATAAAACCCCGCCGAAGCGGGGCTGGCGGTGCCCCCTCTCCCGGGGGTTGGTTGGGCGATGGGAGAGGGGGTCAGGGGGTGAGGTCCCTCAGCTGATGGTGATCTTGCGGGGCTTCGCCTGCTCGGCCTTGGGGACCACGATGGTCAGGAGGCCGTTCTCGAAGGCCGCCTCGACCTTCTCATTGTTCACCTGGCTCGGCAGCGTGAACGCCCGCGCGAAGGTCCCATAGGTCCGCTCGATCCGGTGATAGCCCTCTTTCTGCACGTCCTTCTCGAACTTCCTCTCACCCGACAGCCGGAGGACGTTGTTCTCCAGCGTGATGTTGATGTCGTCCTTGGTCAGGCCCGGCAGCTCGGCGGTCAGCCGATAGGACTCCGGGGTCTCCTGGATGTCCACCGGCGGCATCCAGGTCCGGTTCGAGACCTCCTCGCTCGGGAGCAGATCCTGGTTGAAGAACGAGTCGAGCGCCCGGAAGAGGGGGTCGCGAGCCGTCAGGACAGCGGGATTCCAGCGGGAAATCGAGTTGAGCATGGTGTGTCCTCCTTTTTCAGCGTGTCAGTAGATCGCGGTTTATCCGCGGAGGAGGTGGCGCCTCCTCTCGCGTCCGAGGATATGATCGCACAGAGCTTAGATCGTGTCAACACCCTCGCGCAAAGATCTCAGCGTAGAGTTATCAATGTCGCGAAGTCGATCCTCTGGAGCCTCGAAATTTCACTACAGTAGACTCAACCCGTGGACTGCGTCGAAGATTCCAGAGATTGAGTCTCCTCATGGAAGATCTCGAAGGCGGCGTCCTCGAGGGGCGAGATGGCGCACAATTTGCTGTATCCTGAGCCTGTATGTTGCTGTACCTGTTCTCCCTTTTGACGCGGTACTGGCTGTCTCTGACCGGGGCGCGGCGGAAGCGCTTGCGGGTCGGGTCGGTGCGGCTGGTCTATTACGTCCTGGGACCCGAGGACGGCGAGCCCTGGGTGGTCCTCCATGGGCTCGGCTCGGTCGCGGCGACCTGGGGCAAGACGCTGTTCCGGCTGCGCCGGGACTGCCGGCTGATCGTCCCTGAGCTGTCCAGCTTCGGCGGCTCGGAGATCCCCGGCCACGCGCTGGACATCAAAGACGGCGCCAAGGTGGTGGCCCGCCTGATCGAGAAGGAGCTCGGCCGCCGGCCGGTGACCTTGGCGGGATTGAGCCTCGGCGGCTGGCTCGCGGTGCGGCTGGCCCTGGCGCGGCCCGAGCTCGTCGCCCGGCTGGTGCTGGTCAACACCGGTGGCTACCGGCAGCAGGACTGGGACGCCATCGAGCAGCTCGTCCGGGTCAACGACATGGCCGGCGTGGAACGGCTCTACGGCGCGATGTTCGTCCGCATCCCCTGGATCATGGAGCACTCGCGCGGCGGCTTCCTCCAGGCCTACACCTCGCCGGTGGTGCAGGGCGTCCTCGACCGGCTGACGCCGGAGGATACCTTCGACGACGAAGACCTGCGGCAGCTCCGGATGCCGACCGACCTGATCTGGGGGGACCGCGACGGGCTCTTCCGGATCGAGGGGGCCCGCGCCATGGCGGAGGCGATACCGGACGCCACGCTGGAGGTCCTGGAGGGGTGTGGCCACGCCATCCACCTGGAATGCCCCGACCGGCTGGCCGACGCCATGCAGCAGGCGCGCCGCCGGGTGGCGCCAAGGACTGCAAGGACATCAAGGACGCCAAGGACGGTCTGACCCGGTCACCATGCCCAGCCCCGACTACATCGTCTGCCTGGAGTGCGAGACCCCCTGCTATATGTTCGAGTGGGAGGACGGCAAGATCACCGAGGCGCTCTGCACGGCCTGCGGCAACGACGACACCGACCAGTTCGCCCAGCCCGAGGAGCTGGACGAGCTGGAGAACTGAACCCGCCCGCGACGGCCTGGGGGCGTTGACCCGGACCACATCCTGTGGTAGGGTCCGCCGTCTACGCGTCTTCGTGACGACCCTCTGGGAGCATAATTTCTATGTACGCAGTGATCGAGAGTGGTGGCAAGCAGTATCGCGTCGCCCCGGGCGACGTGATCGACGTGGAGCTTCTCGCGTCCCATCAGGACGGGCAGCGCGACGAGGTCCGGTTCGATCGGGTGCTGCTCGTCTCTGGCGATAACGGCCTGAAGGTCGGCAATCCCGTGGTCGAGGGAGCCCTGGTCAAGGCGTCGTTCGTCGATGCCCTCCGCGGCCCGAAGATCCGGGTCTTCAAGTTCAAGAAGCGCAAGATGTACCGGCGGACCAAGGGCCACCGGCAGAACCTGCACCGCGTTCGGATCGAAGGGATCGAGCTGCCGTCGTGACGGCGGCCGCCCTGACGTCTTCCAGGAGCGACAACCATGGCACATAAGAAGGGACAGGGTTCGACCCGGAACGGCCGGGACTCCAACCCGCAATATCTGGGCGTCAAGGCCTATGGAGGCCAGCGGGTCACCGGCGGCACGATCATCGTCCGCCAGCGTGGCACCCGTTTCTTCCCGGGCCTGAACGTCGGCCAGGGGAAGGACGACACCCTCTTCGCGAAGATGGACGGAGTCGTGAAGTTCCAGGACAAGGGCCGCCGCGGGAAGTTCGTCCACATCCTGCCTGCCGAAGCCCCCGCGACGCCCGTCGAGACCTCCGAGCCCGCCGGCTGATTTGATCTTCCTCGACGAAGCCACCATCCACGTCCGCGGCGGGAAGGGGGGGAATGGCTGCCTGGCGTTCCGCCGGGAAAAGTACGTCCCCCTCGGCGGACCGTCCGGAGGGGATGGTGGCCATGGCGGCTCGGTCTTCCTGGTCGGCCAGCAGAGCCGCAACACCCTCTACCATCTCCAATTCCATTCCCTCTATCCGGCTGACCGCGGCCGTCACGGTGAGGGATCGAACAGGACCGGCAAGGAAGGGGACGACCTGGAGATCCAGGTGCCGCTCGGCACCGTGGTGTTCGACCGGGACACGGGGGAGCAGCTCGGTGAGGTGCTGGAGGACGGACAGCGGCTGCTGGTCGCGGCCGGCGGGCGTGGCGGGCGAGGCAATGCCCGCTTCGCCACCGCCACGAACCAGGCGCCGCGCCGCGCCGATCCGGGAACCGAGGGGGAGGAGCGCTTCCTCCGCCTGGAGCTCAAGCTGCTGGCCGACGTCGGGGTCGTCGGACTGCCGAACGCCGGCAAATCGACCCTGATCAGCGTCGTGTCCGCGGCGCGGCCGAAGATCGCCGACTACCCGTTCACGACCCTGGTGCCGCAGCTCGGCGTGGTGGCCGAGGGGCCGCTCGACGAGCCGTTCGTCATCGCGGACCTGCCCGGTTTGATCGCCGGCGCGGCGCAGGGGGCGGGGCTGGGCATCCAGTTCCTCCGCCACGTGGAGCGCTGCCGCGTCCTGGTCCACCTGGTCGACCTCTCCGCCCCCCTGGAAGACGGCCGGAGCGCCGTGGAGGACCTGGAGACGGTGGAGCGGGAGATGGGAGCGTTCAATGCGGACCTGATGCGGCGCCCGCGGCTGCTGGTGGGGAGCAAGCTCGACGCGGCCCTCCCCGAGCGCCGCGAGGAGCTGCGCCGCGCCGCCGAGGCGCGGGACCTGCCGTACCTGGAGATCAGCGCCGCCACCAACGAGGGCGTCCGGGCGCTCGTCGGCGAGCTGGCGCGGCGGTTGACATGAAGCTGGGCCTCTTCGGAGGTAGCTTCGATCCGATCCACCAGGGGCACGTCCTGCCGGTCCGCGAGGCCCGGAGGGCTCTCGGGCTCGACCGGGTCCTCTACCTGGTCACGGCGAAACCGCCGCACAAGCCGCGGCGGGCGCTGGCGCCGCCCCACGCCCGCTACACCATGGTGGAGTTGGCGCTCCTCGGCGAGGAGGGGCTGTACGCCTCGCCCGATGAGATGGTCCTGGATCGGCCCGCCTACACGATCGAGACGCTGGAGCATTTCCGGCAGACCGAGCCCGCGGCGGACCTCCATCTGTTGATCGGCGGCGATTCGTTCGCCGATCTCCACCTGTGGTACCGATGGCGGGAGATCCCCGCCGCGGCGCGGCTCGTCGTCCTGACCCGGCCGGGCTGGGAGCTGGACGCGCGGGCCCTGCACCCCGAGCTCGCCGCCCTGTCGGCGACCGACCGGGTGATCTTTTTGAGACAGCCGCCGGTCGACATTTCCTCGACCCGCCTGCGGGAGCTGTTCGCGCGTGGCGAGCAGCCGCCGGAGGGTCAGGTCTCCGATCTGGTGGTACGATACGTGCAGAAATACGACCTGTACCGATGAGAGCCGAACCGACACCGACTCCTCCATCTGTCCCCGCCGCTTCCGGCGCCACGGATATCGCGAGCAAAGTGCGGAGCGCCGTGGCCGCGGCCGACGACCGCAAGGCGATCGATCTCAAGGTGCTGCACCTCGAGAAGGTCACCGACTTCACCGACTACTTCCTGCTCTGCAGCGGCACGAGCGAGCGCCAGGTCCAGGCGATTGCGGACGCGGTGCTCGAACGGCTGCGCGCGGAAAAGACCCGTCCTCTTCACATGGAGGGGTACAACCGGGGGCAGTGGGTGCTGCTCGACTACGGCGATTTCGTGGTTCACGTCTTCCAGGAAGAGCCGCGGAAGTTCTACGCCCTGGAGCGCCTCTGGGGGGATGCCCCCGACGTGACCGCCCAAATGCGGGCGGCTTCCTGAAAGAACACCCACGGGTGCCGTGCTCACCCTCTCCCAGCTGATTCACGATTTTCCCGCTCTTGGAGAAAGCCTGCGGGGAGCGGAGCGCGCGGCGGCGACGGATGCGCCGGTCCTGATCCTCGGCGAGCCGGGAAGCGGCCGGTCGACCCTGGCGCGCGCTCTCCACGCCGCGAGCCGTCGCGCCGCCGGTCCTCTGGTCGAGGTGGACCCGGGCGCCGTCCCCAGCACCCTGTTCGAAAGCGAGCTCTTCGGCTACCGAGCGGGCGCCTTCACCGGCGCCGAGAAAGGGAGCGAGGGGCGGGTGGCGCGCGCCGAAGGCGGCACGCTGGTCCTCGACCACGTCGAGGAGCTTCCGCTGGCCGCTCAGCCGAAGCTCCTGCGCCTGGTCGCGGAGCGCCGGTACTCCCCGTTGGGAGGCTCCGAAGTGGACGCCGACGTTCGCTTCGTGGCGATCGGGTCCGAGGACCTCCCGGCCCGGGTGGCACGCGAGACGTTCCGCCCGGACCTCTTCTACCGCCTGGAGGTCTTGGCCTACCGTCTCCCTCCGCTCCGCGAGCGCCGCAAGGACCTTCCCGCCGTCCTCGACCACCTCCTGGCGGACCTCGCCGAGCGCTTCGACCGGCCCGGCCTCGCTCTCGCCCCACGCGCCCGCGCCTGGATGCTGGAGCATCCCTGGCCGGGCAACCTGCGCCAGCTCCGCAACGTGCTGGAGCGCGGCCTCATTTTGTCTGGGGACGGTCCGGTCGATCCGCCGGCGCCGGAAGGCTCCACCGAAGGCCGCCCCCGGCCCCTCCTCGACGTGGAAAAAGAGCTCATCCGCAACGCCCTGGCCTATACCCGCGGTCACCAGGGGCGCGCCGCCGAGCTCCTCGGCATCAGCCGCAAAGCGCTCTGGGAGAAGCGGCGGCGGTATGGGATTCCATAGCCGCGAATCCAGTGTTTCAGAAGACCGGCACGCCCTGTCCTTCTCTCCCCTGGGGACAGCCGCTGTCCCGGTCGGGATTGAACCTCGCGAAATAGGCGCGCGCGGCCGCGGCGTCGGGCAGAGACTGGGACGTCCTCAGATTCCGGTGGTAGATCAAGAGACGGTCATTGTACGGATACAGGGCCTTGAGAGATCCGTGATACAGAGAGGTGGAGATGCCCTGCTGGGTGACTCTGAGGTTAGGCGTGACGACGTCCGCCTGCAGCGACCAGTCGCGGTAGAGGATCCTCAGCGCGCCGGCCAGGTCCCAATTCGATTCGAAGACGACCGCGGGTCCGTGATACGGACAGACTCCGTCGAGCAGGAGCGTGGTTTGCGCGGGCAGAGCAGGAAACCGCTGCCGGATCTCGGACACGACCGCGCGCTCCTGGTCGTAAGCGCTTTCCCAGAAAGACGCGAGGGTGTTGATCGTCAGCGCCCCACCGGCGCACAGAGACGCAATGAGAAAAGAAAACAGCCGGCCCCGCCAGCGACCGGAAGGAAGAAGGTTGCCGATCAGCGCGGCGCCACCGACCAGAGAAAGGGCCACCCCCAGCGTGGCGGCAGTCGAGACGCGGTTACCGATGCCAGTTGCGGAGACCTCGGCGTTCCGCGTGAACAGGAAGATCGCATACCCCGCAAAGAACACCGTCACTCCGCCGAAAATCCACGCGATCGAGGCGCGCGGCCCCGGCGGGCTTGCGTCCGAGCGGCAGGCCCCCATCTCGAGGTAGGAGAACACGAGGCATAGGACGGCCACCGCGACCGCGCAGACCGCTGGGTCCGGGTCGTCGCGCAGGATCTTCCACACCACGCGGGGCAGGCCGACGCCCAGCTCTCCATAATCGACCGCCACCGCACTGGCGAGCAGCCTCGCGAACCAGGCAGCTTGCCCAGCGAGGTGAGTGTGCTCCTGCCGGGTCGTCGTCAGGACTTTGAAGAATCCCATCAGCCCGAGGACCGAAAGGAGCAGGCCTGCTCCGATCCGGAGATGGATGGGGCGTAGGACGGAACCCGTGGAGCGCCGGCGGCACACCTCCAGGAGCACCGGATGCAGGAGGAACAGCGGCAGGAAGACCTCGTAGGCGAGCGCGCTGCCGAGGAGGGCGAGGAGCGACAGACCAAGCCAGGCCCAGACGCTCTTCGGCCCTGCCCTCGCCATCCGCAGCCAGAAGAGCAGGCTCAGAAAATAGAACGCCATGCTGACGTTGGTCGAGAACGCGCTGAGCCAGAAACGATTGGTTGCATACTGGGGCAGGAGGATGAAGACCAGCGGCACCGCGAGAACGAGCCGGCGGCTGCACGCGAGCTCCACGAGGATCCTGTGGAGGAGCAGGGCGCTCGCCGTGAGGATCAGAGCGTTCGTCACGTGATATCCCAGGGGATCGAGACCGAAGAGCCAGTACGTCCCGGACAGGAACATGAACATGACGGGCCTCATCCGTTGCTCCGGAGCTCCATAGAGGGATTGGAAGAGACCCGGCAGAGACCGGTCGGGAGAGAGGTGCAACGTCGCGAGGAATGGCCAGTCGTCGCTGTAGAAACCGAGCTTTCCTAGATAGAGGATCGTTGAGAGGAGCACGATCGATCCAACGAACAGACCATCGCGGAGACCCTGTCCGGAACCGGCCGGCTCCTGAGAGCCCGGGCTTGCGCCGGGATTCGTCATGGTGCGCATTCTATCGGGATGACGCGCTGAGAACGGCTGGGAATCATCTCAGCTCCTCCTGGTCGACCACCCGCACCCGCGGCCACGCCGGCGCCTCCCCCTCGTGCCGCTCCAGCCAGTCCCGCCATGCATCCACCGAGCGCAGGAGATCCTCGACGTCCAAGCCGAGGGCCACGGGAGCGTACGGCTCCAGATTGCTGCGGGCCTTGGCAAGGGTGCGGCGGGGACCTTCCCGCCGGTGCAGGTCGCGGGCTTGATGCAGGGCGGCGGCGACCTGGATGAGCCCCTGGAGGAGGGTCTTCGGCTCGGGGGTTGTGGAGCGCCAGACCTCCTCCCAGGTCTCGTGGGCGGCGAAAAACTCGCCGCGCTGGAGCTGTTCGATCCCTTCCAGGAGGCGGCGGCGGCGCTCGGCGGCGGAGAGGACCGGATGGAGGCTCACGCCTGCCCAGGGGGTGCTCCCACGCGGAGCTCCGCGGTGCGGAGCCGGTCGGGGTTGCGCAGCGTCTCCAGCAGGTCGAAGGGAAGGCTGAGCCCCGGCTGGACCCGCTGACACAGATTCCGCAAGCGGCGCAGCTCGACCTCGGACAGCTCGCAAAAGACCTGGGTGGCCTTGGGATCGAGCTGCTCCCCGGCGACGCGCCCGAGCTCGGTCAGGGCCTGCTGGTGCCCGCACGCCCGCCGGTAGGGTCGGTCCGAGGTGAGGGCGTCGTAGGCATCCACCACGGCGAAGATGCGGGCCATGAGAGGGATCTGCTCCCCGGCGATCCCGCGCGGATAGCCGTGGCCGTCCCACCGCTCGTGGTGGCTGTAGACCACGTCGATCGCCGCCGGCTGGAGGAAGCGCACCTCGGCGAGCATCTCGTACCCCCAGCCCGGATGCTGCTTCATGATCAGCCACTCCTCTTCCGTGAGGGGGCCGCTCTTGCGCAGGATCTCGTCCGGGACCACCATCTTGCCCACGTCATGGAGCAGCGCACCCCATTCCAGGGCTTTCAGCTCCTCGCCGCGGATCCCCATGGCTTTGGCCAGCGCAACGGCATAGAGGGCGACCCGGAACGAGTGTCCCGCCGTCTCGTGGTCGCGGGCATCGGCGGCGGTGACCACCGCGCCCACCGCCTCGACGTACGACCGCTCGCGGGCCTGCCGCGACTCTTCGAGCGAAATCACCAGAGAGCGGAACGTCTCCTCGATGAGAAGCACCTCGCTGCTCCCCCCGGCGCTGGGAAAATCCTTCTGGAGCTCGCCGGACTGCGCCATGTTCGACATCGTCTCCGCGAGCTGCCGCAGCGGCCTGGTGAGACGCCGGACGACCAGCCACGCGGCGATCGAAGACAGTGCCCCCGCGGCCAGGGCGATGACCAGGAGATGCCAGCCGATCTGCCGCGCCAGCTCGCTGTCGTCCATGGTGGAGACCAGCTGTTGGAGCAAGGCCAGAGCAATCAGCGATGCTGACATCGCTACGATGGCGGTAGAGAGGGCAACCTTTCGACGCAAGCTCACTTCAACCGACTCCAGAATTTTCGGACTCGACGCCGTGCCAAAGGTGGGGGGACACGCCACCCGCGGGACACGAATTTGAGAACATGCACTATCGCGTCTGCTAAGTGGGAGGAAGTATAGGAGACTTCCTCCTGCTTGGAAAGGTGCTCATTGGGTGAGAGACCGATCCCGCTCTGTGCGCTGGTAGGATGAGCGGGCTTATGCGCGACCACGCCGGGAGAGATACGCTCCGCCGATCCCTGATGGCCTGGTCCTTCCTCGGGCTCATCTCCGGAGCGCTCTTCGCGGCTCCCTCGGCGCACGAGCTGGCGTCCGGGCTGAGCCGCCTGGGGCCGCGGCCCGACGGCGAGAAGGTCCAGGAGAAGGCTGTGGCGTTCCTGACGGACGCCTTGCGGCGCGCGGGCCTGCAGGCGGTCCGGGCGATCCCCGTGGCCGCAGAGCCCTCCATCTTGAACGTGGAGGGGGTTCTTCCGGGGAAGACGGACCGCGAGATCGTCCTGTCCGCCCACTACGACACCGTGAAAAAAAGCCCGGGAGCCGGCGACGATGCGTCGGGGTGCGGCCTCGCCATCGCCACGGCGGCGGAGCTGGCGCGGACGCCGCTCCGCCACACGATCCGCGTGGTCCTGTTCGATGGGGAGGAGAAGGGGCTGTACGGCAGCCGCGGCTGGGTGGAAGCTCTGCCCCCGGCGGCACGCGACCGCATTCTGGCGGACGTCAACCTGGAGATGGTGGGCTGGGCGGGCAGCACCGGGCCGACGATCCATGCGATCCCGGTCCCCCTGAAGCAGGGAGGCCACCGGGGAGAGCGGGTCACCACGCCCGGTTGGCTCGTGCGCGCGTCGATGGATGGGGGCCGCTCCGCGGGCTGGCCTCTCCATCTGGCCGATCCGCGGTTTTCCCTGCCCATGCAGCTCCTGCTGCGGGGGACGCGCGTGGGATTCGGGGCTGACAGCGGCTCCTTCCTGGAGCGGGGCATCCCCGCGGTGACGCTCTCGGACAGCTCGTTTTTCGTCCTGGACCCGGTCTATCACCGGCCGGCGGACACGCCCGACCGGCTGGACGCCGGCCGTCTGGAGGCATGGACCCGCGTGGTCGCCGCCACCGTCCGCCGCGTCGATGGGCTCGACAGCCGGCCCTTGGCGGACGATGAGTATCTGGCGCTGGCGGGCCGCGTCTGGTCGCGCTGGGCGCTCGCCGGGCTCGGTCTGGCGCTCGCGGCGCTGCTGGTAGTCCGCTACCGCTTCTCTCGGGAGTGGTATTTTCCGGTGCTTCTGGCCGCCGCGTGCGTCATCGCGCCGACTCTGGCGATCCCGCTCCTCGCGCTGCCTGCTCTCCTGGCGCTCGTCCGCCCGGCGAGAGGTTGGCGGCGCCTCTTCTTGACGCTGCTCGGGCTGCTGCCGTTCCTCCTCTATCTCCTCCTGCTCGCCGGCGCCTTCGCCGCCCGATTGTCGTCCTGGAAAGCCGGCTACCAGGAAAGCTGGACGGGCGCGGCGCTGGCACTCGGAGCGCTCGTCGCCTGGGTCTTCACGCCGCGAGCACCTGCCGCAGCCGCCGCACCGCCATCCCCGCCCGCGTCTTGACCGTGCCGAGGGGGATGCCGGTGGCCAGGGCGATCTCCCGCTGGCTCATCTCCCGGAAGTACATCAGCTCCACGATCTTCCGCTGCTCGCGCGGGAGCTCGCGGAGGGCGCGGCGCACGACCCGGGACTGGTGATGGGCATGGACCCGCTCGGGCGCCTCCGGCAGGATCGCCTCGCTCTCCCGCGGCTGCTCGTCGAGAAGCCGCAGGCGGCGCTGCCGCTGCCGCAGCCGGTCGATGGCCAGACGCCGGGTCATCACGCCGATCCAGGTGCTCACGCTGGCCTTGGCCGGGTCGTACTCGCCGGCGTGCCGCCAGACTTTCCAGAGAACTTCCTGGGCCACGTCCGCGGCGTCGTCCGGGTCTCCCAGAATCCGGTAGGCCTCGGCGCGCAAGAAGGGGGTGTAACGGCGGCTCAGCTCCTCCAGGGCCGCGGAGCCGCCCGCCGCGATCTGCTGCACCAGTCGGGATTCGCTTTCGTCTCTCATACCCTCTTCTTTGCCGGAGGGCGGCGGCTGGTTACAGGAGAATCACAGACGATTTCGTCGGGCTCGCCGTCTCCGGGCCCATAGAGCTCCGGCGAGAAGGCCGGCGCAGGCCACCACGACGATCGGCCCCAGGTGGGATGCCAGGTGGGAGAGGCTGTTGAACGGGCAATACAGGGACCAGACTCCGGCAGCGGCCACGCCCGCCGACAGCCCGCCGAGCACTCCGGCCACGGCAGGGCGCAGCGGAAAGCCGCGGGCCGCCAACCAGAACCCGAGAGCCACAGCCGGCAGTCCCATGAGAATCTCGGCCTTGAAGCAGTAGGGGCTGAAACCGCCCAGCCCCGGCGGACCCGGCACCGGCCGGAGCCAGACCAGCAAGGCGTTGGCGGCGGCGACGGCCACCGTGGCGGTCAGCGCGGCGAGAGCGAGCGCGGGCGCGCCGGGCCCTTCGCCGGGGACCGCCTCGCGCAGGCCGACCCAGAGGATGCCGTAGGCCACCAGCACCTGGAAAGCGCCCATGGCCCAGACCAGCCCGCTGGTCTCCCAGTGCGGGCCGAAGACCAGGGCGATCAACGCGAAGGTCAGGAAGGCACAGGGAAAGAGGACCAGCGCGCGCGCCCACGCCGGCCGCAGCGGCCGCACCGGGGCGAGGTCGCGCGCGACCTCGGCTTTCAGCTTCTCGAACGAACCGTCCTTCGTCATCGATCCTCTCGGGCGCCAAGGAGGCGGCGGAGCGCGTTCATGGCGCGATGAGCGCGGACCTTGGCCGCGCCGCCGCGGATGCCGAGCACGGCGCCGATCTCGCCGAAGGAGAGGCCCCAGACGTGGTGGAGGAGCAACGGCTCCCGTCCATCCTCCGGGACCTGCAGCAGGGCGCGGCGCACGGCCAGACGGTTGGCGAGACCATCCGCCTCGGCAGGAACAGGCAGGTCGGGCACGTTCTCGGGCGCCGGCGTCTCGTACCGGCCGCGGCGTCCGGCGGACCGCCTTTCCATGCGATATACGTTTCTCGCGATGGCAAAGGCCCACGGTGCGACCGGATGCGGCGGCCGGTAGGTGTGCCGGGCCCGGTGGATCTGCAGGAAGGCCTCCTGGAGGAGGTCCTCGGCGGCCGTCGCGTTCAGCGTGAGCGAGGTGAGGTACTGGCGCAGGCGCGGCGCGAGGAGCCCGTACAACCGCTCGAAGGCGGCGAGCTCGCCCTGCTGGTATCGCCCCATCTGCTCCGAGAGCTCATCGTCCATGACGACGCCTCAGCCGCCCGCCAGCTCCTTCAACGTCCGCACCGCGTGCTCCAGCTCCGCCTCCGTGTTGTAGAAGTGCGGTGACAGCCGGATTCCCGCGCGCGGCCGGTAGTCGCAGACGATCTCTCGCGCGATCAGCTCCTTGCAGAGGCGCTCGGCGTCTTCGTGCCAGACCGAGACCGTGCCTCCCCGGTGTTTCGCATCGCGCGGGGTGTTCAGAGTGAACCCGGCCTCCTCGGCCAGCTGCATCAGATAGTCCGTCAGGTAGAGGGAGCGCTCGCGGATTCTCTCCGCTCCGACTCCCGCCACGATCTTGTAGCCCGACCGGCAGGAGTAGAGGGCCGGGATGTTCGGGGTGCCGGTGAGGAAGCGCCACGCACCCTTCGCATAGCGGATCGCGCCAGGGCGAAAGGCGAAGGGCTCCTCGTCGGACTGCCAGCCGGTGAGCGACGGCTCCAGGGTGTCGGCGATCTCCGGGTTCACCCAGAGATAGCCGGCGCCCGGTCCGCCGCAGAGCCACTTCACCGAGCCGCCCACCGCCGCGTGCACCCCCCATTTTTCCAGGTAGAGCGGCATCACGCCGGTCGACTGATAGACGTCCAGGAGGAGGATCGCGCCGACCTCGCGGCAGCGGCGGGCGATCGCCTCGGCGTCCTGGACGAAGGCGCTGCGGAAGAGCGTGTGGGAGATCGGCACCAGGCGGGTCCGCTCGTCGATCGCGGCGAGCAGGCGCTCCGTGGGAACGCCGATGCCGTCGTCCGAGGGGACGACCACGATCTCGGCGCCCTTCTTCCGCTCCCCCTGCAGGAGATACATGACGTTGGGGAAGTTGAGCTCGGTGTAGACGATGCGGTTGCGCTCGGCCGGGTAGTCGATGCACGAGAGGAAGATGGCGGCCGCGACCGACACGTTCTGGTGCATGGCGACCGAGCCGGGCTGGGCGCCGAGGAGCGGGGCGAGCAGGTCGCCGGTGTCGACCGCCATCTCCCACCACCCTTCGCTCCAGGCGCGCACCCCCCGGGTCTCCCACTGCGTCGCGAAGGTCTCGAGCTCGTCGTGCACCTGGCGCGGCATGGCGCCGAGGGAGTTGTTGATCAGATACGTCGTGTGCTCCAGGATCGGGAACTCCGAGCGCAGAGCCAGCAGGTCCTCGTGCGGGGCGGCCATGATCGTCTCCGTTGTGACTCGAAAAGGGCTCAGCGCCCGGTCCACTGCGGCTGCCGCTTCTCCAGGAACGCCTTGACGCCCTCTTCCTTGTCCGCCGTCGAGAAGCAGAGGCAGAAGAGGTCGCGCTCGTAGTTGACGCCCTCCTCGATGCTCATCTTCTCGCTGGCGCGGACCGCCTCCTTGGCGACCTTCAGGGTGAGCGGGCTCATGCCGGCGATCCGGTTGGCCAGCTCCAGCGTCTTCGCCCGCAGCTCGTCGGCGGGCACGACCATCTCGACGAGGCCGATGCGGCTGGCCTCCGCTGCGTCGATCATGTCGCCGGAGAGGATCAGGCGCAGGGCCTGGCCGGTCCCCACGAGCCGGGAGAGGCGCTGCGTGCCGCCGCCGCCGGGGATCAGGCCGAGCTTGATCTCGGGCTGGCCGAAGCGCGCCTTCTCCGAGGCGATGCGGATGTCGCACGACAGCGCGAGCTCGCAGCCGCCGCCCAGGCAGAAGCCGTTGATCATCGCGATGACCGGCTTGGGGAAGCTCGACATGATGTCGAAGATCCGCGGGCTGCGCATGGCGTAGCGCTGATCGAACGGGGTGCGGCCGGCGAACTCGCCGATGTCGGCGCCGGCGATGAACGACTTCTCGCCCGCGCCCGTGATCACGACGGCGCCGATCGAGTCGTCCGTCTCGATCTGAGCGAGAGCCGCTAGCATGTCGACGCGGACCTGGTCATTGAGAGCATTCAGCTTGTCGGGACGGTTGACGGTCAGGATGGCGGCGCGGCCTTCGCGCTCCACCAGAATGGTCTCAGCCATGGGGAGTCTCCTCTCCTCCAGAAATCAGGGTTGTGCGCCGGGCGCGGCCCGGGAGCCGGAGCCCGGAGGTGCAGGCAGGGGGATCATATACTGTCACCACCGGAGCACTCTTTGGCTTATGGAGGGAGCGCCCTCTGTCACCTCGTGAATGGCCTTCCTGGTGGGAATGGGACCTCGGTTTGAGCACGCACCTCCTGAAGCGGATGGTGGATCGCGACTTTACCGAGGTGGACCTCCGGCGTATGCTGGAGCATGCGACGGGGTTGCGCGTGGATGTCGTTGAAGGACGCTGGGTTGTCGAAGCCTGGCATGCGAAGAGTCCTTGGGAAGTCATCGTCGAGCCGGATGAAGAGATCCGGCTCGTGGTCGTCGTTACCGCCTATCCGGTGAGCTGAACATGAAAGAGCCCTATCTGGAGATCACCTTCCGCCATGGGCGGCCGCTTGCGGCATATCTCTACCTCCCTCGGGAGGGAGATGAGAAAAGCGCTCGGACCGAGCAGGCCGCTCCTGGCCTGCTCATCGACTTTACCGCCGGTGGCCGGCCGATCGGTTTGGAGATCACGGCTCCCGGCAGCGTCTCCACGGCCGCGATCAATCGCGTCCTGACCAACCTTGGCTTGTCCCCTCTGTCGGACGCGGATCTTGCCCCTTTGAAGGCCGCCTAACGGATCTGTCTACCGGTGCCGCCACACCGGCCGCCGCTTCTCCAGGAAAGCCGCGAGCCCTTCCTGCATGTCCTCGGTCCGGGACAGATCGTCGAGATAGAGCCGCTCGGCTTCGGCCAGGCCGGCGGAAAAGCCGTGGTCGCGGCCGGCGCGCACGGCGGATTTGATCAGGCGGGTGACCCGCGCGCTCTTCCCGGTGATCTGCGCGACCAGCTCCTCGACGGCTGCGCCGAGCTGCCCCGCGGGAAGGCGCCGGGTCAGGAAGCCCAGACGTTCGGCCTCGTGGACGTCGAAGGTCCGGCCGGTGAGGAGCAGGTCGAGGGTTTTGCCGGAGCCGATCAGGGACGGGTAGAGGGCGGCGGCGACCGGGGGGTAGCAGCCGAGGTCGACCTCGGGCTGGCCGAAGCGGGTGTCTTCGCTCGCGATCACCAGGTCGCAGGCGAGCGCCAGCTCCATGCCACCTCCCAGGCAGTGTCCCTGAACGGCCGCGATGGTCACCGCCGGCAGGTCGCGGAGGAGCCGGATCGCCCGGTGGAAGCTCTCCAGCATCGGGGCGATTTTGTCTGGCGTGTGGTCCTGGACCGCCACGCCCGCCGAGAAGGCGCGCTCGCCGGCCCCGCGGACCACGACGACCTGCAGGTCGGGGCCCAGCTGATCCAGGGTGGCGATGGCGGCGCCGAGCTGCTGGATGGTCGGGATGTCCAGGATGTTGAGCGGCGGACGGTCGATCGTCAGGTGCGCGACCCGCTCGCCGTGCTGAAGGTGGACGCTTTCTTCCGACATCGAATCAGCCTTTTCGGACCGCGCGGGCGAAGTCGTTCCACAGCGCGCGTTGCAGGGGCAGGCCGATCAGGTTCTCGGGGTGCCACTGCACGCCGCGCACCCACCAGTCCCCGGGCAGCTCCACGGCCTCCAGCAGACCGTCGGCCGAGCGGGCCACCGGGATCAGCCCGTCCCCGAGGTCCTTGATCGCCTGATGATGCCGGCTGTTGACCTGGGGAGTCTCACGGGAGAGGACGCTTCCCAGGCCGGTGTCCGGCCGCAGGATCTCCACCGTGTGGGCGATGGCGTCCTTGGGCACGGGCACGCTGTGCTCGATCTCGCTGGGGCGCTGGGCCGGCAGGTCCTGCCAGAGGGTGCCGCCGAGAAAGACGTTGAGCATCTGGATGCCGCGGCAGACGCACCAGGTCGGAATCCGCGCCGCCCGCGCTGCCGCCAGCAGATCCCACTCCAGCTCATCCCGCTCGGGGTAGACCTCCACCGTCTCATTGAGGATCTTTTCCCCATAGAGCGCCGGATCGACGTCGATCCCGCCGCAGAGGACCAGCCCGGAGGCCTGCGCCGCCAGCTCCCGGCCCTGGCTCAGGTCGCCGAGCTCGGCCGGGGTGACGGTCCGGATCTCGTCCGCGGAGAAGCCGGCCGCCTGCAAAGCCTCTATATAAGGTTGCGTGTACTCCTCCGAGGAGGCGGAGACGAGGAGGTAGCCGCTCAAGCCGCCTCCCGCTCGACGAGCGCCGCGGCGCCCATGCCGCCCGAGACGCAGAGGGTCGCGATCCCGCGCGTCCGGCCGCGGGCCGCCATACCGTGCAGCAGGGTGACGAGGATGCGCGTGCCGGTGGCGCCGATCGGGTGCCCGAGGGAGATGGCGCCGCCGTCCGGGTTGACCCGCTCGCCGTCCAGCTCCAGGTCCTTGAGGCAGGCGAGCACCTGGCAGGCGAAGGCCTCGTTCAGCTCGACCTCCTCGACGTCCTGGATGGACAGGCCGGTGCGCGCCAGGAGCTTCCGCACCGCCGGCACCGGGCCGATCCCCATGATGCGCGGATCGACGCCCACCACCTGCCAGTCGACCAGGCGGGCGACGACCGGCAGACCGAGCTCGCGGGCGGCGCGGCGCGAGGCCACGACGATCGCCGCGGCGCCGTCGGTGATCCCGGAGGCGTTCCCCGCGGTCACCCGGCCACCTTCGCGGAAGACCGGCGCGAGCTTGGTGAGCGACTCCAGGGTCACGCCGTCGCGCGGGTGCTCGTCCTTGGTGATCTCCACGTCCCCTTTCTTGCCGGGGACCTTGAGCGGCGCGATCTCGACGTCGAAGCGGCCGTTGGTGCGGGCGCGCTCGGAGCGGTTCTGGCTGGCGAGGGCCCACTCGTCGGAGGCCTGCCGGCCGATTCCCGACTCCTCGGCAAGCTCCTCGGCCGTCTCGCCCATGACCAGCCCGGAGAGCGGATCGTTGAAGCCGTCCTTGTACATCCCGTCGACGATCTCGGCGTGGCCCAGGCGGTAGCCGGTGCGGGCGCGCGGGAGCATGTAGGGCGTGTTCGACATGCTCTCGGTGCCGCCGGCGAGGACCACCTCGGCCTCGCCGGTGCGGATCGTCCGCGCCGCCGAGAGCACCGCCTGGAGGCCCGAGGCGCAGGCCTGGTTGACCGTAAAGGCCGGCCGGTCCACCGGCACGCCGGCCCGGTAGGCGATCTGCCGCGCGGTGTTCGGCCCGCCGCCGGCCTGGCGGCCATGGCCGAAGATGACCTGGTCGACCCGCGCCGGATCGAGCCCGGCCCGCTGGAGAGCCGCGGTGGCCGCAGCCGTCCCGAGGTCGGCGGCGGAAACGGACGCGAGAGCGCCCAGGAACTTGCCGATCGGCGTGCGCACCGGCGCGGCAAGGACGATGTCGTGGTCGTTCATTGAACCTTTACCTTCCCACGTAAACGCTCTTCACTTCCGTGTACGCCTCGAGCGCCTCGCGCCCGAGCTCGCGGCCGAAGCCGCTCTGCTTGAAGCCGCCGAAGGGCGCGGCCGAGTCGTACCAGTTGTACTGGTTGATCCAGACCGTCCCCGCCTGGAGCCGGCGCGCCACGTCGTGCGCTTTGCCCACGTCGCGGGTCCAGACCCCGGCGGCAAGGCCATAGATCGAGGCGTTGGCCATCTCGACCGCCTCGTCCGCCTGCTCGAAAGGGATCACGGCGAGCACCGGCCCGAAGATCTCGTCGCGGGCCACCAGCATGTCGTTGCGCACGCCGTCGAGGATCGTCGGCTGCATGAACCAGCCCTTGCCGCCGACGTCGGCCGGCTCGCCCCCCCAGGCCACCCGCGCCCCCTCGCGCCTCCCTTCCTCTACATAACGCAGGACGGACTCCCGTTGCTTCCGCGAGACGAGAGCGCCGAGGCGGGTCCGGGGATCGAGAGGATCGGCGGGAGTGAGGCGCTTCGTGCGGGCCACGAGCTTCTCCATCAGCTCGTCGTGGACCTTGGCCTCCACGAACAGGCGGGAGCCCGCGGCGCAGACCTCCCCCTTGCCGTAGAAGATGCCGGTGTAGGCCCCCTTGGCCGCGGCGTCCAGGTCCGCGTCGGCGAACACGATGTTGGGCGACTTGCCGCCGAGCTCCAGGGTCACGCGCTTGATCGTGTCCGCGGCCCCCCGCATCACGTCGCGGCCGACCTCGGTCGAGCCGGTGAAGGAGACCTTCGCCACCTGTGGGTGGGCCACCAGGGCGGCCCCCGCTTCGGAGCCGGTGCCCGGAATCACGTTGAGCGTGCCGGCGGGGATCCCCGCCTCCTGGGCGAGCTCGGCGAAGCGCAGCGCGGTGAGCGGCGTGTAGGAGGCCGGCTTGTGGACCACCGTATTGCCGCAGGCGAGCGCCGGGGCGATCTTCCAGACCGCCTGGATCAGCGGGAAGTTCCACGGCGTGATGGCACCCACCACGCCGACCGGCTCGCGCAGGGTGTAGGCGAGGACGAAGGGGCCCTCGACCGGCAGCGTCCTCCCGGTGACCTTGTCCGCCCAGCCGGCGTAGTAGCGCAGCGCCTCGATGGCACCGGGGACGTCGACGTAGCGCGACTCGAAGATCGGCTTGCCATTGTCGAGCGTCTCCAAGAGCGCGAGCTCGTCGATGTGCGTTTCCAGGGCGTCGGCGAGCTTCCAGAGGAGCCGCCCGCGCTCGCGGGCGGAGGTGCTGCCCCAGGCGCCATGGAGGGCCGTCCGGGCGGCCTCGACCGCCTGGTCCACGTCCGCGGCGCTCGCCGAGGCGACCTCGCAGAGGGCCTCTTCAGTCGCCGGGTTTTCGGTGACGAAGAGGCGTCCCTCATCCGGCTCGACCCAGTCGCCGCCGATCCACAGCTTGGGCGGCGGGAACCGGGGCGTTGCCTGCGCGGCCGCCACGACGCCGGAAGCCATCTCAGGCTCCCTTGAACGCGGCCTTGCGCTTGTTGACGTAGGCGTCGAGCCCCTCGCGGGCGTCCTGGCTCTCGAAGAGCTGCTGCTGGAGCTCGCGCTCGATGGCGAGGCCGCTCTCGAACGGCACCTCGGCGCCGGACTGCACCGACCGCTTGATCCGGCCGACCGCCTTGGAGGCCATGTTCGGCGGGCAGAACTGGCGGGCGAAGGTGTGGACCTGGCCGAGGAAGTCGTCCCCTTCATAGATGTAGTTGACGATCCCGATCTGCTTCGCCTCCTCGAAATCGATGAGCCGGCCGGTGACCATCAGGTCGATCGCCGCGTTCTTGCCGACGCGGCGGGCCAAGCGCTGGGTGCCGCCGGTGCCGGGGAGGACGCCGAGGTTGACCTCGGGCAGGCCGGTCTTGCCGGAGCCCTTCTTGGCGATCAGGAGGTCCGCCGCCATGGCGATCTCGAGGCCGCCGCCGACCGTGTGCCCTTCGAGCGCCGCGATGACCAGCTTGGGGGTCTGCTCCAGGCGGTTCAAGGTCTCGTTGGCGTGCAGGCAGAAGTTGTACTTGAAGTAGGGGTCCGACCCCTTGAGCATGTTGATGTTGGCGCCGGCGCAGAAGAACTTCTCGCCTTTGCCGGCGAGGACGATGACGTGGACCTCGCGGTCGAAGCGCGCCTTGACGATCGACAGGTCGAGCTGCTGCATCATCTCGTGGGTGTAGGTGTTCGCCGGAGGATCGTCGAGGGTGAGATAGGCGACCCCCTCCTTGACCTCGTAGTGGATCAGGGTGCGCTGCTCGGTCGTCGGTTCCGCAGTGATCGGCTCAGCCATATATCTCTCCTCTCATCGGGAATTGAAGGCGCTGTGGAGGACCGCTCCGGGGCAAACTCTGCCCGGCAAGAACGTCGGCGTATTCTCACACGAGAGCGGGGCGCCCTCCTACCCCCCGATCTGCATGAAGCTCACCAGGTTCCCGTAGTTCCCCTGGGTCAGCATGTGCTCCGCGGGCTTCTCCTCTAGGACCCGCAGGATCTCGCTCTCCAGGGCCGCGTCCGGATCGGCCTGGGCGAGGAGGGGGCGCAGCGGGTAGACGCGGTCGGCGAAGAGGCAGAGGCGGAGCTCGCCGCGGGCGGTCAGGCGCAGGCGATTGCACTCGGCGCAGAAGGTGTGGGAGAGCGGGGTGATGAAGCCGACCGTGCCCACGGCTCCCGGCACGCGGAAGGCCTTCGCCGGACCGGTTCGCGGCCCGGCTTCGGCCGCGCCCACCGGCTCCAGGCGCCCGAAGCGCTCCTCGATCCGCTGCCGCGCCAGGTCGGCGGAGACGAATTCGCCGGGTTGCAGGTGCCGGTTGCTCTCCGTCGGCATCATCTCGATGAAGCGGACGGCGAGCGGCTGGTCGAGGGTGAGCGCCACCAGGCGCTCGATGTCGGCCAGGTTCTCCTGGAGCAGCACCGCGTTCAGCTTGACGGGATGGAGCCCGGCGGCGAGCGCCGCCTCGACCCCCCGCCAGACCTCGTCCAGCTCGCCGCTCCTGGTGATCGCGCGGAAGACCTCCGGGTCGAGGCTGTCGATGCTGACGTTCACCCGGTCGACGCCGGCTTCGGCGAGGGCCGGGGCGAGGCGCGTGAGCTCCGTGCCGTTCGTCGAGAGGGCGAGGTTCTCGACGCCGGGCAGGTTCTTGATCCGCTGGACGATCTCCAGGATGTCCTTGCGCACCAGCGGCTCGCCGCCGGTCAGCCGCACCCGCCGGATGCCGAGCCGGACCAGCGCGCCCACGATCCGCTCCATCTCGTCGGGCGAGAGGAAGGCGCGGTCGCCGAAGGGGAACTGGGCGTCCGCCGGCAGGCAGTAGAAGCAGCGCAGGTTGCAGCGGTCGGTCACCGACACGCGCAGATAAGTCAACCGCCGGCCGAACGCGTCGACGAGGCGCGTCTCCTCGTCCGCGTGGGGTCCCAGGATCGGGGGAGCGGTGGAAAGGACGGTCAGGGGGCTGGTTGCCAGGCGGCTCATGGTCTCCTCGTTCGACATCCAAGAGGCACACCGAGCCGCCGGCGGCGGTCTCGGCCCGCCTTTCCAAGCACGGGAGGCGGCCCGGTTTCCCGGGCCACCCTATCGGCCTGCCCCCCCGCCGTTGTCTCCGGGGAGGGGGTTGCAGGCTCGGTGGGCCATTTCTATTGTACGCTCCTCGCCGCGACATTTATTCCTCCGAGGGAGGGAGAGGACGAGGGAATCTCTCAGGACGCATGATCACCGGCTACAACACCGACGTCCGCCACAACGAGGTGGTCTTCCACGTCCAGACCGAGGACAAGGGTCTGGGGAACCCCTTGATCGAGAGCCTCGTCTACGTGGGAGGCCAGGTGCTGGCCACCAAACGGGCGAGCTATGCCGAGATGCTGGCCGGGGGCAAGGAAGAGAAGGACATTGTCGCTCTCATGGACCACCAGCACCGGACCATGATCGCGGCGATCCGTCATGGCAAGCTCGACGCCAAGGTGGCCGAGCTCCTGGGAGCCCGCCAGACCGGCCAGATCTCGAAGGTGGCGTCGCCGCCGCCCTCGAGACCGGAGGTCCTGCCCCCGCCGCTGGCCCCAGTCTCGGCCCCGGAGCCGGTCGCCGAGGTCCCCTCGAAGCTGCCGCCGCTCCCCCCGAAGCCGGCCCGCGAGCGCACGCTCGACCAGGTCATCCTGGAGTACCTCACCAACGAGGCCGACCAGGAGCAGCTCGTGCTGGTGGTCGAGGACGAGCGCAATCTCGCCTTCGGCCAGCAGGGGACCCTCGTCCTGCGCGCCAGCTCGAGCAAGAGCGGCGCTCCGACGGTGGGCACGCAGGTGTCGGTGCGCATGATCTCGACGGTCAGCGAGCCGCGCGTGCTGGCGTCCGTCCGTGCCGACGACAATGGGCTCGCGACCCTGGTCTTCGACATCCCGCAGCTCGGCCGCGGCACCGCCGCCCTCATCATCACGGCGGTCAGCGCGATCGGGCGGGCGGAGCTGAAGCACCTGCTGTAGGCCCGTCCCCACCCTTTGGACAGTTTCTCCCCAGGCAGATCTGTGCTAACCATAGAGGGCATGGACACGAGCCGGAGCGGAGCCGCCTTCGACATCGTCTTGAACGGCGAGCCGCGCCAGCTTCCCGCGGGAGCGACCGTGCTCGACCTGCTGGCCGATCTCGGGCGCGACCCCCGCACGGTGGCCGTGGAGCGCAACGGCGACATCGTCCGCCGGCCCGAGTATGGGGCGACGCGCTTGGCGGCAGGCGACCGGCTCGAAGTGGTCCATTTCGTGCAAGGTGGATGAGGCAGGGGAATGGAAATGGGGCTCTTGCGAGTTACAAGGGACGATCGGATGACCGGGCGGCGTGCGTCGGCGGAGAAAAGGCGTTGTCATCCGCTGTCTTGTCGGTTATCATCGCGCGCTGACACGGGCCGCTAGCTCAACTGGCAGAGCAGCAGACTCTTAATCTGCGGGTTGAAGGTTCGATTCCTTCGCGGCTCACCAACCCCCCTTTCCAGCTCACCCCCCCTCCGCATGGAGGCTCATCGCGAAAGTGGCGGAATTGGTATACGCGCTAGACTTAGGATCTAGTCCCGAGAAATCGGGTTGGGGGTTCGAGTCCCCCCTTTCGCACCAAGGAAGAGGATGATCGGATGAGTGTGGTTGTCTCTCTGCAAGATGTCGGGCCGTGCCGCAAGCAGCTCACGGTCGAGGTGCCCGCTCCGGCGGTGGAAGCCGAGGAGCAGCGGGTCGTCAAGGAATACGGCAGCCGCGCGCGCATCCCAGGGTTCCGCGCCGGCAAGGTGCCGGCCAAGATGGTCCGCCAGCGCTTCGCCGAGGAGATCGAGCGCGAGGTCGTGGAGCGGCTCCTGCCCCGCTACTGGCGGCAGGCCCAGGCCGAGGCCTCGCTCGATCCCCTGCTGCCGCCGGAGATCGAGGAGGTCAAGGAGCGCCAGCCCGGCGAGTCCCTGACCTTCGTCGCGGTGGTCGAGACCCGGCCGCAGATCGAGCTGCGCAACATCCGAGACTTCGACCTGCCCAACCCTTCGACCGATCCCGGCGAGATGGAGCTCGAGGACGCCGTCGAGGACCTGCGCAAGCGCATCGCGGATTGGAAGCCGGTCGAGCGCGCCGCGGCGCGCGGCGACCTGGTGACCGCCGAGCTGACCCAGCTGTCCGGCGCGCATGGCGACGAGGGCGAGCAGAAGACGGATACGATCAACGTCGAGCTGGGCGACGAGAGAGTCTGGGAGGAGCTGACCCTGGCCCTCTCCGGCCTGGCGCCCGGCCAGGAGGCGACCTTCACCCGCCGTCATGAGCATCCGGCGGCCGAAGAGGGGGGCGAGCCGGTCGTGCACGAGGATACGTTCCGTGCGCGGGTCCAGGCGGTCCAGGAGCGCGATCTGCCGCCCTTGGACGACGCCTTCGCGGCCAAGGTGAGCCCCGACTTCACGGCGCTCTCCGAGCTGCGCGACGCCATCTCGCTGCGGCTGCGCCACAACAAGACCGAGCAGCGCCGCGAGGAGCGCGAGCGCGCCTTGGTCGAGCAGCTCCGGGAGCGCCATCCGCTGGAGCTCCCTCAGGGCGTCGTGCGCCGCGAGGTCGAGAGCCTGGTGAAGGATTACGCCCAGTCGCTGGCCCAGCGTGGCGTCGACGTCGAGCACATCCAGATGGACTGGAACCGCGTCGCCAATGACATGCTGCCGCTGGCCGAGCGCCGGGTGCACTCCCGCCTGCTGCTGGATGCGATCGCCGACACGGAGTCGGTCCAGGTCGGCGAGGAGGAGTTCGAGCGGGCGTTGGCGGTGCTCGCTCGGGCGCAGAATACTTCGACGCCGCAGCTCCGGCGCGCCCTCGACGAGGACGGCCGCCTGGCGACCTTCCGGTCCCAGCTCCGGCGCGAGAAGACGATCAGGCACCTGCTCGGAGAGGAGCCGGCGGCGTCCGGCGCCACCGAGCAGGCGTCCGAATAGGAGACCGAAGAAGCATGCTGATCCCGATGGTAGTGGAGCAGAGCAACCGGGGCGAGCGCGCGTACGACATCTACTCGCGCTTGCTCAAGGACAACATCATTTTCCTCGGCCGGCCGGTCGACGACGACGTGGCCAGCCTGCTCATCGCCCAGATGCTGTTCCTCGAGGCGGAGAACCCCGAGAAGGACATCGCCATCTACATCAACTCGCCCGGCGGCTCGGTCTCCGCCGGCATGGCAATCTATGACACCATGCAGTACATCAAGCCGGACGTGGCGACCTACTGCGTGGGACAGGCGGCCTCGATGGCCGCGGTGCTGCTCGCCTCGGGCACCAAGGGCAAGCGCACGGTGCTGCCGAACAGCCGGGTTTTGATCCATCAGCCCTGGCTGTCCGGCCTGCAGGGCCAGCAGAGCGACATCGAAATCCACGCCCGTGACATGTTCATGATGCGGGACCGCCTGGACGAAATCCTGGCGTACCACACGGGAAAGTCGAAAGAAGAGGTCCATCGCGACACGGAGCGCGATAGAATTCTCGGAGCGAACGAAGCGGTCGAGTACGGTCTGGTGGACAGGGTGATGAGCCGCCGCAAGAATGGGATGACCCCGCGGTGACCTCTTCCGGGGCTCTGGCCGCACCTAGAGAGGTAGGAGCCCCACAGAGATGGCCACGACCGGAGCCCGGCGGCAGCGGATGCGACGGGAAGCAGTGACGGGAAATAGCCGTTGCCGCACACCCTGTTGAAGAGGGCAGCAGCGTTGACATGGGACTGGAATCGTCCGGATCGGTGACACCCCGGTCAACCGCCCGCCACAACGGAGGAGAAATGCCGAAGAAAGACAGCGGCGATGAAGTCCTGAGGTGCTCGTTCTGCAACAAGAGCCAGCGCGAAGTGAAGAAGCTGATCGCTGGCCCGACGGTCTTCATCTGCGACGAGTGCGTCGACATCTGCCTTGACATCATCGCCGAAGACCGCATGCTGGAGCAGCAGCAAGACACCAGCCTGCCGAAGCCTCGCGAGATCAAGGCCCTCCTCGACGAGTACGTGATCGGGCAGGAGCAGGCCAAGAAGAAGCTGGCGGTGGCGGTCTACAACCACTACAAGCGGATCGACTTCGCGGAGAAGTCCCACGGCGAGGTGGAGCTCCAGAAGTCGAACATCCTCCTGATCGGCCCCACCGGGACCGGCAAGACGCTGCTCGCCCAGACTCTGGCCCGGCTGCTCTCCGTTCCCTTCACGATCGCCGACGCGACCACCCTGACCGAAGCGGGATACGTGGGTGAGGACGTCGAGAACATCATCCTCAAGCTCTATCAGGCGTCGGGGAACGACAAGGAGAAGACGCAGCGCGGCATCGTCTACATCGATGAGGTCGACAAGATCTGCCGCAAGAGCGACAACCCCTCGATCACCCGCGACGTCTCCGGCGAGGGCGTGCAGCAGGCGCTCTTGAAGATCCTGGAAGGGACCCAGTGCAACGTGCCGCCGCAGGGCGGGCGCAAGCATCCCCACCAGGAGTTCCTGCAGATCGACACGACCAACATCCTGTTCATCTGTGGCGGCGCGTTCGTCGGCCTCGAAGAGGCCATCGAGCGGCGCATCAACCAGAAATCGCTCGGGTTCGGCGCGGACGTCAAGGGCAAGCGCGACAGGAGGACCACCCAGCTCCTGGAGCAGGTGCTGCCCGAGGATCTCATCAAGTACGGCCTGATTCCGGAGTTCGTCGGGCGGCTGCCCGTCATCGCCACGCTCGAGGAGCTCGACGAGGAGGCGCTGGTGCGCATCCTTCACGAGCCGAAGAACAGCCTGATCCGGCAGTACCAGACCATCCTGGAGTTCGAAGGGGTCGAGCTCAAGTTCACCGACGAGGCGCTCAAGGCCATCGCCAGCGAGGCGCTCAAGAGGAACGTCGGCGCCCGCGGCCTGCGCATCATCCTCGAGGAGCTCATGCTGGACCTCATGTACAACGTCCCCTCGCAGCGCGACATCAAGCAGTGCGTGATCAACGAGGAGGTCGTGGCAAGCCGCGTGCAGCCGATCATGCTGTACAAGAAGGCCGGCTGACCCGGCCAGGGGACTTCCCCAGAGCAAGCGAGAAACTGAGCGAGACAACATGGCTTCACCATTCATCCACAAAAAGCGCGAGACGCTGCCCCTGGTCCCGTTGCGGGACATGGTCGTGTTCCCTCACATGATGGCGCCGTTCATCGTGGGACGGGAAAGCTCGGTGCGGGCCCTGGAGCAGTCCCTGTCCACCCCCAGCAAGCGCATCTTCCTCGCCGCGCAGAAAGATCCGCGGATCGACGATCCGCTGCGCGACGACATCTGCGATCTGGGCGTGGTCGCCACCGTGATCCAGAACCTGAAGCTCCCCAACGGCAACGTCCGCGTGATGGTCGAAGGGGTGCAGCGGGGGCGGATCCTGGACGTCAGCGAGGCCAACGGCGCGCTGAGCATCGAGGCCGAGGTGTACGAGGTCCACTACCCGATGAGCGAGGAGCTCCGGGTCTACATGGGCAAGGTCCTCTCCGCCTTCGAGCAGTACGCCAAGATGTCCCACCACCTCGCGTTCGAAGGATTGATGTCCACCTTGAAGCTGGACGACCCCGACCGCGTGGCGGACATCCTCTCGGCCCACCTGATGGTGGCCACCACCGAGAAGCAGTCGCTTCTCGAGCTGATCAATCCCTATGAGCGCCTGCAGCGGCTTCACGACCTCCTCGACATCGAGATCGAAAAGATCAACATCGACAAGAGGATCAACGTCAAGGTCAAGAAGCAGATGGAGAAGGCCCAGAAGGAGTACTACCTCAACGAGAAGATCAAGGCCATCCATCAGGAGCTGGGGCGTAAGGACGACCGTGGCGACGAGCTCCTCGAGCTGCGCGAGAAGATCGAGAAGGCGGGCCTCCCCAAGGAGGTCAAGGAGAAGGCCGAGCAGGAGCTGAAGCGCCTGGAGGCCATGCCGCCGGTCTCGGCCGAGGCCACAGTGTCGCGCAACTACATCGACTGGGTGGTGTCGGTTCCCTGGCGCCGCAAGAGCAAGGAGCGCAAGGATCTCGACCATGCCGAGCGGGTTTTGAACGAGGACCACTACGGCCTGGAGAAGATCAAGGACCGCATCCTCGAGTTCCTGGCCGTGCGCCAGCTCGTGGGGCAGACCAAGAGCTCGATCATCTGCTTCGTCGGACCTCCGGGCGTCGGCAAGTCGTCGCTCGCCAAGTCGATCGCACGGGCGACGGGCCGCAAGTTCGTCCGCCTGTCGCTCGGCGGCGTGCGCGACGAGGCTGAGATCCGCGGGCACCGCCGGACCTACATCGGCGCCTTTCCCGGCCAGATCATCCAGATGATGAAGAAGGCGGGGACGATCAACCCGATCTTCCTGCTCGACGAGATCGACAAGATGTCCATGGACTTCCGGGGCGATCCCTCGGCGGCTCTGCTGGAGGTTCTCGACCCGGAGCAGAACAACTCGTTCCTCGACCACTACCTGGACGTGGACTACGACCTCTCCAAGGTGATGTTCATCGCCACGGCGAACGTGATGCACTCGGTGCCGCCGCCGTTGCGCGACCGCATGGAGGTCATCCAGCTCTCCGGCTATACGCTGAACGAGAAGCTGGCGATCGCCCAGCAGTTCCTCGTGCCGCGGCAGCTCCGCGACCACGGCCTCTCGCCGGAGAAGATCAAGTTCGACGGAGAGGCGATCCGGGTGGTCATCGAGAGCTACACCCGCGAGGCGGGCGTGCGCAACCTGGAGCGCGAGATCGGCTCGATCTGCCGCAAGATCGCCCGGCGGGTGGTCAAGGCGGGCAAGAGCATCGAGCTCACCGTGGGGTCGGAGATGATCTTCGAGCTCCTCGGCAAGCCCAAGTACCGCGCCCGGCGCAAGAACGAGGAGTCCGAGGTGGGCGTCGCGACCGGCCTGGCGTGGACCGAGGTCGGCGGCGAGCTGCTGGAGACCGAGGTGGGGCTGATGCCGGGCAAGGGGAAGCTGACGTTGACCGGCAAGCTGGGCGAGGTGATGCAGGAGTCGGCCCGCGCCGCGGTGTCGTACCTGCGGAGCCGCGCGGAGATCTTCGGCATCGAGCCGGACTTCAACGAGAGCCTGGACGTCCACCTGCACGTCCCCGAGGGCGCCATCCCCAAGGATGGTCCGTCGGCGGGCATCACCATGGCGACGACGCTCGTCTCGGCGCTCACCAAGATTCCGGTGCGCAAGGACGTGGCGATGACCGGGGAGATCACGCTGCGCGGCAAGGTCTTGCCGGTGGGCGGGATCAAGGATAAGGTTCTGGCGGCCTACCGCGGCGGTATTACCGAGGTGATCCTCCCCAGGGAGAACGAGAAGGATCTGGAAGAGATCCCGGCGGAAGTGCGAGAATCGATGGAAGTTCATCTGGTCGAGTCGATGGACGAGGTTCTCCGCCTCGCTCTCGACGGCTCGCTCACCCCGCTGCCCAAGAACGGGAAGTTCAAAGAAGTGTCTGAGCCTCCCGTCGGGCCGGACTCCCTGGCCCATTGACCTTGCGACAGGAACCGTGGCGTCCGTGAGGGCGCCGCGGCTCCGGCTCCATTTGAAAAACTTGTCGCGAAGCGCCTCGCCCGCCAGGTACGGGTGGATCGCGTGAAGATCGTGAAGATCGAGACCGCGGAGCTCAGCCTCTCGGCCCATACGAGCCGGGATTTTGTGCGAGACGGCCGCCCCGAGGTCGCGTTCGTCGGGCGTTCCAACGTCGGCAAGTCGAGCCTGATGAACAAGTTGCTGGGGCGCCGCGGGCTGGCCAGGACCAGCTCCACCCCCGGGCGGACGCGCGCGGTCAATTACTTCCTGGTCAACCGGCGGTTCTATTTTGTGGATCTGCCGGGGTATGGATACGCCAAGGCCGGCAAGGAAGACCGGCGCGAGTGGGCGGCTCTGGTGGAGGCGTATCTGCAGCAGGCCATCCCGCGTTTGCGGCTGGTTCTGCTGGTGGATGGCAAGGTCGGCGCAACACCGCTGGACGTTCAAGCGTACGCCTACTTGACGAGTCTCGGCGCGAAGGTGACGGTGGTGGCAACCAAGATTGATCAGATCTCCCGCAGCCGGCGTCTGGCGGGCTTGCGGAAAATTCAGAGCGCGTTGGGGTTGGATGAAACGACCCCCCTCATCCCCGTTTCCGCGCACTCGGGAGAGGGGATGAAGGAGCTTTGGGGCGCTCTTACGCCTCATCTGGAAGCGAGTGCAACATGAGTGAACCGACGAGGAACGAAATGGCCAAATCGACTGCACAGAACGTGGAAAAGGGGAGCTCTATCGAGGCGCTCGACATTCGGGCGCTGAAGGAAATGAGCATTTCCCAGCTCACCCAGATCGGGAAAGACCTGGGGGTCGAGGGCGCCACCGGAATGCGCAAGCAGGAGCTGATCTTCAAGATCCTCCAGGCGCAGACCGAGAAGAGCGGCCTGATCTTCGCCGAGGGGGTGCTCGAGTGCCTCCCCGACGGGTTCGGCTTCCTGCGCGCCCCGGAGTACAACTACCTCCCCGGCCCGGACGACATCTACGTCTCCCCGAGCCAGATCCGGCGCTTCGACCTGCGCACCGGCGACACCATCTCCGGCCAGGTCCGCCAGCCGAAAGAGGGGGAGCGCTACTTCGCCCTGATCAAGGTGGAGGCGGTCAACTTCGAGCACCCCGAGGTCGCCCGCAACAAGATCTTCTTCGACAACCTGACGCCTCTCTATCCGCAGGAGCGGATCAAGCTCGAGGTGGGAGGCGACATGTCGTCGCGCGTGATGGACCTCACCACGCCGATGGGCAAGGGGCAGCGCGCCCTGATCGTGGCGCCGCCGCGCACCGGCAAGACGATGCTCCTCCAGTCGATCGCCCACTCGGTCGAGAAGAACCATCCGGAGGCGATCCTGATCGTCCTCCTGATCGACGAGCGGCCGGAAGAGGTGACCGACATGCAGCGCTCCGTCGCCGGCGAGGTGGTCTCCTCGACCTTCGACGAGCCCGCCACCCGGCACGTCCAGGTGGCCGAGATGGTCATCGAGAAGGCGAAGCGCCTGGTCGAGCACAAGAAGGACGTGGTCATCCTGCTCGACTCGATCACCCGTCTGGCCCGCGCCTACAACACGGTCCAGCCGCCCTCGGGAAAGGTCCTCTCCGGCGGTATCGACGCGAACGCCTTGCACCGTCCGAAGCGCTTCTTCGGCGCCGCCAGGAACATCGAAGAGGGCGGATCGCTGACCATCATCGCGACGGCCCTGGTCGACACCGGCAGCCGGATGGACGACGTCATCTTCGAGGAGTTCAAGGGCACCGGCAACTGCGAGATCCACCTGGACCGCAAGCTGGTCGACAAGCGCGTCTTCCCGGCGATCGACATCAACAAGTCGGGCACCCGCAAGGAAGAGCTGCTGATGCCCGAGAGCGAGCTGCATCGCGTCTGGGTGCTTCGCAAGGTGCTCAACCCGCTGTCCACGGTGGAGAGCATGGAGCTCCTGCTCGACAAACTTTCCAAGGCGAAGACGAACCAGGACTTCCTCAACGCGATGTCTGGCAAATAGGGGAGACCTTGCCCAAGCTGCGCGTCGGCATCGTCAACTTCCTGAACAGCAAACCGTTGGCGTGGGGGTTCCTCAAGGGGCACCACGCGGACCTCTTCGCGCCGAGCTACCACGTGCCGGCGCTGGTGGCGCGGCTGCTGGGCCAGGGAAACCTCGACGTCGGCCTCATCCCTTCGATCGAGGTGCAGCGCATCCCGAACCTGCGCGTGCTGCCGGACCTGTGCGTCGGCGCCCGCCGCGAGGTGCGGAGCGTGCTGCTCATCTCCCGCGGCCCTCTCGACAAAGTCCGCCGGGTGGCCCTCGACCAGAACAGCCGGACCTCCGCCGCGCTGCTGCGGATCCTTCTGCGCGAGCGCTGGGGAATCGAGCCTGAATATCTGCACGAGCGCCCCGATCCGGACCGGATGCTCACCGAAGCCGACGCGGCGCTCTTGATCGGCGATCCCGCTCTCAAGGTGGACCGCGAGCGCTACATGGTCCATGACCTGGCGGCGGAGTGGCACGCCCTGACCGGCCTGCCGTTCGTCTTCGCGGTCTGGGCGGTGCGGCCCGAGGTCGAGATGCCCGACCTGCCGTTCTATTTCAAGAGCAGCCTGCGCTACGGGCTGTCGTCGCTCGACACGCTGGTCCGCGAGGCGGCGGCCGAGCTGGGACTGGACAGCTCGGAGATCCGCGACTACTTGACCGAGAACCTGAGCTTCTTCCTGCGCCGCGACGAGATCCAGGGGCTGGAGGAGTTCTTCCGGCGGGCCCATGCCCACGGCCTGATCCTGGAGCCCCGACCCATCGACTTCTGGGAATGAGCTTTCCACCCCCGTGGTAAAGTTGGAGTCGCTATGAATCTGGCACCTTCCGGACGCCCCGTCACCCAGATCCTCGCTGACGCTGCCGCGGGCCGCCGCATCTCGGCCGGCGACGCGCACACCCTGCTCCTCGAGGGGGACCTCCTCGAGCTGGGGATGGCGGCGCACGAGGTCAGGAACCGTTTCAACGACCCGACGGTCGCGACCTACAATATCGACCGCAACATCAATTACACGAACGTCTGCGTCTACAAATGCCGGTTCTGCGCCTTCTACCGCGTGCCCGGCGACCCGGAAGGCTACCTCCTGCCGTTCGAGGAGATCGGCCGGAAGGTCGAGGAGACGCTGGCGCTCAACGGCACCGGCATCCTGATGCAGGGCGGGGTCCATCCGGACCTGCCGCTCTCCTACTACGAGGACCTGCTCCGCTATCTGCGGTCCAACTATCCGGCCCTCCACGTCCATGCCTTCTCGCCGCCCGAGGTCAAGTTCATCGCCAAGAAGGAGCGGATGAGCTTCTACGACGTGATCGCCCGTCTCAGGGACGCCGGCCTCATGTCGATTCCCGGCGGCGGTGCCGAGATCCTTTCGGACCCGACGCGCAAGGACGTCCTGGCCTACCCCAAGTGCTCGGCCGAGGAGTGGATCGACATCATGCGGCAGGCGCACCGGAGCGGCCTGCGTACCTCCGCAACCATGATGTACGGCATGGGCGAGCCGCTGACCGCCCGCATCGAGCACTTCCAGCGGGTGCGCGACCTCCAGGACGAGACCGGGGGCTTCACTGCCTTCATCTCCTGGACGTTCCAGCACGAGCATACGGACATGCCGGACGTGCCGGAGACCTACGCCGAGGAGTACCTGCGGACGCTCGCGGTGTCGCGCCTCTTCCTCGACAACGTCGTCCACTTCCAGACGAGCTGGGTGACCCAGGGCAAGAAGATCGGCCAGGCGTCTCTCGCCTTCGGGGCGGACGACATGGGCTCGATCATGATCGAGGAGAACGTGGTCTCCTCGGCGGGCACCTCGTACCGGATGAGCCAGGACGAGATGGAGCATCTGATCCGCTCGGCCGGCTACACGCCGAAGCAGCGGACGAACCTCTACGAGCGGATCGTCACCCGCGACGACACCGCCGAGCAGGCGCGCCGCTACCGCAACGCCCTGACGCCGGCGAACCGGGATCTGGTGTCGTCGGCGCTGTTGCCGGTGTTGGGGTAGAGAGAAGAGAATCTCAAGATCCGATACGGATTTGATATAGAATCCGATATCGATTCCGGGTTGATTTCTGGTAGACTTCCGATATGCAGGAGGAAGTCGAACCATGAAAGCAGCCGTATTGGCTCAGCCGGTCGCCGTCAGCCTTCAGGAGCTTCACGATCCCGAAACGGGGCGTCTCGACGCCAGCCAGTTCGCAGACTACCTGAAGGTCCCTCTCAAGCAGATGGCTCAGGCCTTGGGCAAGAGCTATCCTGCGGTGCACAAGACGCCTTCCGCCCCGGACCTGCAGCCGAGTCTCCGGTCGATCAAGAGGATTCTGGAGATTCTGGAGCAGGTGTTCCCGACCCGGGCCGCGGTATTGGCCTGGCTGAACAATCCGCATGCCGACCTCGGCCGCAGGACCCCTTTGGAGGTGATTCTCGAAGGGTACCCGGTTGCCGTCGAGGACATGCTGGAAGCTGCCCTGATCGGCTTGCCTTCCTAGAGTGCTGCCCGAGCCAGAGATCAGAAAGTCCTTGGCCAGAATTCCACTGATCTCCGTCGGAGGTCCGTGGACTCGTGTGCTCGCCCATCATCTTCTTCTGGGGCCGCCGCCGGACGGAGCGCGGGGGACTTCGCCTCAGCCGCTCTGGCCAGGAGGACCTGTTCTCCGGGGAGCCCGCTTCAACCCCAAGGGCGCCTTCGGGGGTGTCTACCTGGCGTCCGACCCGGTCACCGCGCTAGAGGAGGTGGGTGCGAACTTCGAAAGTCCGGGCGAGCCGGTCACACTACGAACTCCTCCTTGGACCGTCTTCGCCGTCGATGGTTTTCTCGAACGGGTCCTGGACCTGACCGATCCTGGGGTACAGAGGCGGTTGAGCACGACGATCGCTGAGCTGACTGGAGACTGGCGGTTCTCACAGACCCTTCATCTCAGCGGGGCGGCGCCGTTGCCGCCGACACAGATGCTCGGCAAGGCCGCCTACGAGAGCGGGAGGATCGTCGCGATCCGGTACCACTCCGCCAAGCTGACCGGGCGGGGGACTGGCTTCGTTGTCTTTGCCGACCGGCTTTCGAAAGGTTCCAGTGTCCTCGAGGTCTACGATCCCAACAACAAGATCCGCCAGAGGCTTCCTTGAGGACATAGTTCCGCTCTCATCTCCGCCGCGCCGGGGCGTCCGCCGGCAGGCCGATGCAATCCAGAAACCCCTCGAAGCGGGGATCACCGTGGAGAGAGTCGAAGAGCGGATCGGCGGCGGCCACGAGCAGGAGGACCGGCCATTTCCTCTGGCAGGCCTTCTCCAGATAAGCCAACGCGAGATCGGTCTGGCCGGCAGCGGCGGCATTGTGGGCGAACACGTCAGGCCGGCGATCGCGCTGGCGGGGTAGCTTCGACAACCGTTCCCGTTCCCAGCGCCAGTACTCCTCGACGCTTGTGAGCCGCACTGCCGTGGCGGATTTTGCCTGTTCGGCCATCAGCGCCCGAGCCGCCTCGATTCCGGCGCGCCGATCTCCGGTCTTGAGCGAGCTGTACAGAATGACTCTCCAGGCCCAGCGGAAAAAGAAGGCATCCCGTGCCGTGAGGTGGCCTTCGCGTTCCCTTGATTCTTGCAGCGCGAGCACGCTTGAGGCCTGCCGCACGGCCTCGTCGTATTGGCGGCCGAGATAGTAGAACCATGCGAGATCGGCGTTGACGAGCATCCCTTCGGAGTCGAGGTCGCGCGCCCGCCGCGCCGCCGCGATCGCCTTGTCGTGCTCGCCCCGCCCGGCGAGGAGCTTCGCCAGGGCGTGCCACGCCTCGGCGTTCTTCGGGTCGAGCTCCACCGCCTTTCGCAGCTCGGCTTCACCATGTTTCCAGTCGAGCTTCGTTTCCCAGAGGACCCTGCCCAGGGCGAGATGCGCGAGCCCGAGGCCGGGATCGAGCTCCACCGCCTTCCGCGCGGTCAATTCAAGGTCCGGCAGCACCTCCTCGGGAGGGCGCTCGAGCTGGCTTTCCTCCCAGGCGAGCCGCGCGTGCGCCTCGGCGTAGCGCGGGTCCAGCCGGAGGGCCTGCCGCAGCTCCTCACGCGCGCTCTGGGAATCCGTCGGGCTCAGATACAGGGCCGTTCGATAGTGCTCACGCGCCTCCTCGGAGATCGGCGAAGCCTCGGCATGAGCCGCGATGCGGGCCTTGGGAGGACCGGGCCGCTGTGTGGCCGCGAAGAGCGCCAGGAGCACCAGGCCGGCGGCCAATACGGAAAGGCCGATCGCGTGGAGGCGCCGGGGCCGCGGGGTCGCGCCTGGCGCAGGCCCAGAGCTCGCGCGTGCCGGAGCCGCTGCCGGCCGGGTGGGCTGCCGGGTCTCGACCGAAACCAGGAACCGATAGCCGCGCCGGGGGATCGTCTCGACGTAGCGCGGCGATGATGCCGGGTCATCGAGGGCCCGCCGGATCTGCTTGATGCAGAAGTTGAGGTTGGCGTCCGCGTCGAGGAACGTGGTCTCGCCCCAGACGAGCGCCTGGATCTCCTCCCGGCTGACCACCTCTCCGGCGCGGCGGGCCAGAACCTCGAGGACCTTGGCGGGTTGCGGCTGGAGCTTCACCGGCTCTCCCGCCCGGAACAGCTCTCCGCTGTCCAGGTGAAGCTCGTGCTCGCCGAAGGCGAGGATGAGGGGGGACGTCGGCCTCATGAGGGGGCGATTATAGGGGGCTCGGCAACCGCTTATTGCTGACTCATCGATGTCTCACGAAGCTCTCAGCGGCTGCTCATGGAGGCTCCAGGCCCGGCGGCTTAGCTTGAAGGGGACCCGGGGCAGTCCCGCTCCGGGCGATGTCGAAGGAGAATTCCATGAAGCGTGCAGCCCTTCTCGTCCTCACCCTCGCACTGGTCCTCCCCCTCACCGTGTCTTTCGGCGAGTCCCCGGCCTCCGCCCAAACCTGTCAGGAGCTTTGTGCCCAAGAGAACTTCCAGTGCCAGCAGACCTGCCAGGGCACCATCAAGGCAGTGCAGACGTGTCGCGCAGCGTGCAACGACGACTACTACGCCTGCGTGGCCGGTTGCCCGTAGGCAAGAATCTCCCGGGCTCCACGGGTCTTTGAACCCATACCCCTCTCCCGCTCCTACGGGGGAGGGCCGGGGGAAGAGGCCTCACTCCCACCTGATATCCGGCATCCTCAGCCGCTCGACCTCCTGCCCATCCTCCAGCACGGTCCGCTGCAGGATCTCCTCGACGTCCTCCACCGTCACCCCGCGGTACCAGAGGTTGAAGGGCCAGACGGCCACGGTGATCCCCTGGCTGCAGTGCTTGAGGCAGCCGGTGCGGGTGACCATGACCCGGTCGCGGATGCCCAGCTCCTTCACCCGGTCCTTGAAGCGGTGGTAGACGGCGAGCGAGCCGCGGGGCGCGCAGCTCGGCTTTCCGGACTCCGGCGGCCTCTCGTTCAGACAGACCAGGATCTGCACCTGCGGTTTCGCCATGCCGCGATGATAGCCGACGGAGCCGGCCGGCTGTGGTAAGTTGTGCTGGTACTCCGAGGAGGAGAGAGAATATGCCTTGGTGGGCCTGGATTCTGTCCGGCCTCGTCCTGCTGGGACTGGAGCTGGCCTTGGGAAGCTTCTATCTGGTGTTCCTGGGAATCGCGGCGATCATCGTCGGCCTGATCGCCATGTTCGGCGCGAGCGGCCCTGCCTGGTTGGAATGGCTCCTGTTCATCGGCTTCTCCGCCGGGCTGGTCCTCCTCCTGCGCAAGCCGCTGCTCGGCAAGTTCAACATCCAGAGCGACTCGCGCGACATCGACACCCTCGTCGGGGTGACCGCGGTTGCGGTCGACGGCATCCCTCCCGGCGGGATCGGCAAGGTGGAGATGCGGGGCACCGTCTGGACCGCCCACAATCAGGGCACGGTCGCTCTCGCCCCGGGGCAGCGCTGCCTGGTCGAGCGCGTTCAGGGGCTGTCGCTCTGGGTGCGACCCGAAGGAAACCCGTCCTAAGGACGGCAAGGAGATCGCGATGACATTCGGCTTCGTCGTCATTCTGGGGTTGGCCTTTCTGTTCATCATCATCCTGGCCAAGACGGCCGTCGTGGTGCCGCAGCAGAACGCGTACGTCGTGGAGCGGCTCGGCAAGTACAGCGGCACCATCGGCGCGGGCTTCCATATCCTCCTGCCTTTCGTCGACGTCATCCGCTACAAGCACTCGCTCAAGGAATCGGCCCTCGATATCCCGGAGCAGATCTGCATCACCCGGGACAACGTGCAGGTGGGGGTCGACGGCGTCCTCTATCTCAAGGTCATGGACCCGGAGCGGGCCTCCTACGGCATCTCCAACTACCTCTTCGCCATCACCCAGCTCGCCCAGACCACGCTGCGCAGCGAGATCGGCAAGATCGAGCTCGACCGCACCTTCGAGGAGCGGTCGAACATCAACATTCAGGTGGTCAGTGAGATCGACAAGGCGACGGAGCCCTGGGGCGTCAAGGTGCTGCGCTACGAGATCAAGAACATCACGCCGCCCAAGGACGTGCTCGCCGCCATGGAGAAGCAGATGCGGGCGGAGCGCGAAAAGCGGGCCACGGTCCTCACCTCCGAGGGTTTCCGCGACGCGGCGATCAACACGGCCGAAGGCGAGAAGCAGCAGGTCATCAAGGCGTCCGAGGCCAAGAAGCAGCAGCAGATCAACGAGGCCGAGGGTGAGGCCTCAGCTATCCTCTCGGTCGCCCAGGCCACGGCCGAGGGCATCCGGCTGGTGGCGAACGCCATCGGCACGCCGGGAGGCTTCGAGGCCGTGCAGCTCCGTGTCGCCGAGCAGTACGTGACGGAGTTCGGCCAGCTCGCCCAGAAGGGGAACACCCTGGTCGTGCCGGCCAATGTGGCGGACGTGGCCTCGATGATCGCGCTCGCCATGAGGACCGTCCAGCGGGCGGATGGTGGAGCGCCCCCGCCGCCACCGCCGCCTTTGCGCTGAGGTGAAAGAGCGCCTCGTCTTCCTCGCCTTGATCCTGGCCTACCTGGTCCCGATCTGGGCTGTCGATTATTTGCCGACGGTGGACGGGCCCTGCCACACGTACAACGCCTGGGTCATCCGCCAGCACGGCAACAGCGAGGAGTACCCCCAGCTCGGTAAGCAGTACGTGATCGACTGGCGCCCGCTCCCGAACTGGTTGAGCCATGCCGTCATGGCCCTCCTCATGCTCGTCTTCGATCCCCGGGTTGCCGAGAAGATTCTGGTGAGCGGCTATGTCGTCCTGTTTCCAGCCGCAGCGCGATACGCCGCCGGAGCCGTGGATCCCGCGCGGCAGTGGATCGGCTACCTGGCCTTCCCCCTGGTCTACAACCAGCTTTTTCAGCTTGGCTTCTACAACTTCTCGTACAGCCTCGCCTTCTGGCTCTTCGCCGTGGGCTACTGGTGGCGGCGGCGGGAGAGCCCGGAGATGGGGTTCGCGGTCCGCATCAACCTGCTGCTGCTGCTCTGCTGGTTCTGCCACATCGTCTCGCTCGCGCTGGCCCTGCTCGCGATCGGCGTCCTCTGGCTCGCGACCCTATGGAGGGTGCGGCGGACTGCGTGGAAGCGGCACCTGCTCCACGTCGTCATCCTGCTCCCTCAGATCATTCTGCCGCTCTGGTTCCTGGTCGACCAGCCGGGCGGTGCGGTCTCGGCAGGCTGGAGCGTCAGATTGCTCTCGAGCTTCCTCTTCCGCTTCGAGGTGCTGTTCTATTTTGGCGCGCCTCAGATCTGGATCGGGCGCATCCTGGGCTTCGTCTTCCTGCTCTTCCTGGTCCTGACCCTCGCTGGCCGGCTCCGGTCCGGCCTGCGGGACGAGGACGGCTTCCTGCTCTTGAGCCTCTTGCTGGTCGCCGTCTACGTCGTCAGCCCGGAAGGGATGTCCGGCGGGGGGCTGCTGAAGCAGCGGCTCGTCCTCTATCCCTGGCTCGCCATGCTCCCCTGGCTCGCTCCCCGGTTCCCGGAGAGATGGGGCGTTCCTGTGCGGGCTGCCACGATCGGCGCTCTCGCCGTTCTCGCCCTGTGGAGCGCCGGATACGTGCTGCGCCAGCACCAGTCGATCCAGCCGGCACTCCAGGCCTATCTGCGGCCTGCGGAGCACATTCGGCCGAACAGCCGGGTCCTGCCGCTCCTCTCCGACAGAGGTCCCTATGGGTTCTACAACCACCTGTTCAGCTACGTCGCCATCGAGAAGGGGCTCATCGACTGGAACAACTACGAGGCGACGACGCAACACTTCCCGACCCGCTTCCACCGCGGCCGACACGCCTTCTGGTGGATTGCGCGCGCTGCGGAGGACATCGATCTCCGCTCCCCTGATTTGACGGCGCGGGTGGACTACGTCTACACCTGGAGTCTGAACCCCGCATCGAGCCAGGCTCTCCACCTCCGCCGGCACTATCGTCTGGTCTACGAGGAGGGGCCGGCCCGCCTCTACAGGCCGAAGCGCGGACAACGCGCCAAGGACCGCTGAGCCCCGTCTCCTCCAGGGCTCTTCCCCTGCCGGGACAGAGGAGATAGACTTTCTCCCAGATTTCGATCTGACAGGAGTTGTCGGCCACTGGCTGGGGGAAGCGGTATGCCTATGTACGATGCTGTAGTGCGGCGGGACGTCGCGTCTTTCGCGCGGCGCTATTTCGCCCGAACCATCACCCTCGAAACGTTTCTGGAGTACTCCGCGGGCTCCAACGACCCGCTGATCAAGGCCTTGCAGGACGCGCTCATCCACGAGCCCCCCCGAGGTGGATTCCTGGGGCTGCGAGACCGGTGGTGGCGATCCAGCTACTGGGTGCCGGTCGAGCGGCTTCTGAACGAGCTCGACAAGGGCTCGGCCGGGCAGGTGCCCGCGGAGCGGGTCTATCCTCGGATCACTCTGTGGGGTTTGCTCCTGGGAGCGGCCTTCGTGCTGTGGGCTGGTCTCTTTGCCGCCCGGCACCTGGACCAGCTCCTGACGGACCTATACCGGGGGGCGACGCTCCCCTTCTGGAATGCCTTTTGGCGGTCCGTAACCGTCGGCACCCTGGCCCTGGTCACCGCGGCAGGCCTCGACTCCTGGATCTACCGCCTGCACCTGTACAGGACGCGGAAGCTCCCGAGTGACGATGGGACCTAGTCTTTCGCCGGCCGTTGTTCCAGCTCGGTCAGCACCTCCTGGTGGCCTGGCCCGAGCTCGCTCCCGCGCTCGCGCTGCCGCAGGGTCTCGCGCGCCAGGGCGAGGGTGAGCGGGAGCCTCTCCGGCGCCAGCTCGCGCAGGGCGGCCAGGTGCCGCGCCACGGTGTCGCGGTCGCCTCGGGCCACGGGGCCGGTGAGGGCGGCGCCCAGGAGACGGCCTTCCGCGTGCGCTTCGGCCGCGGCGGCCACGGCCCCCCGGCAGAGCTCCAGATAGCCGCGGGTCACCGCCTCCGGCAGGCCCAGACGCCCGGCGATCTCCTCGGCGGCGGCGAGGAGGGTGACCACGCCGCCGGCCGCGAGGGTCGCGGCGAAATGGTAGAGGGAGCGGTCGGCGGCGGGGACCTCGGCGGCGGCGGCGTCCCAGGCGGCGGCGCACCGGAAAGCCAGGTCGCGGGCTGCCCGGTCGCCGTCCACGGCGAAGAAGACGCCGCGCGCCTGTTCCGGGTCCGGCAGCGGATGCGGAAACGCCTTCAGCGGATGGAGCGTGCCCACGGCCGCGCCCACGGCGCGCAGCGGGGCGAGCGCTTCGGCGTCCAGGCTCCCTGAGGTGTGGAGGACGACCGCGGCCTGCGGCCGGCGCGCCAGCACGGCGGCGGTCTCGGGGAGGACCGGATCCGGCACGGCGACGAGGAGGAGATCCTGGCCGGCCGTGTTCAGGTCCGGCAGATCCTTGCGGCCGGCGGCGGCCATCCGCCGCGCTCCCCGCGCCTCCAGCCAGGCGGCCAGGCTCGCGCCCACCCGGCCGGGACCCGCCACCGAGAACGTGAGGCCGCGCAGGGGAAGGGGAGCGCCCATGAGGCTACGATAGCACCGGCGGGCACGGTACCTACAATCTCTTTGTTCTCAGAAGCTTGCGAAATTACGATCTTGACACGGGAAGGCCTGGCGACTACCATCTGTTAGCACTCGTGCGCCGAGAGTGCTAAGCACAAGAGACGAAATCCGTGCGGCGCGAAGCACGAAGTGGGATCATGTCGTCATGCCGGAGCTACGGGACTTATCGAAATTGACGCCGCGGGATCGCGAGATCCTGAAGGACGTCATCATGACCTACATCTTGAGCGCGGAGCCGGTCAGCTCGCGCTCGGTGTCGAAGCATGGGCGCCTGAACCTCTCCGCGGCCACGATCCGCAACGTGATGGCCGATCTGGAGGAGTGGGGCTATCTGATGCAGCCGCACACCTCGGCCGGCCGCGTGCCCACGGCGGCGGCCTATCACCTGTTCATCGAGTCGATGATGCAGGCGCGCAAGGTGCCGGCCAAGGAGCGCCGGTACATCGAGGAGAACCTCCGCAGCGGCGACGCGGACCAGATCATGGAGACCGCCTCCCACCTCCTGTCGGAGCTGTCCCGCCAGGTCGGTCTCGTGGTGACGCCGGCGGTCGGCGACACAGTGCTCCGGGCGGTGGACTTCGTCCCCATCGCGGGCCGGCGCGTGCTCTGCGTGGTGGTTTCGTCGACCGGGTTCGTGGACAACAAGATCCTGGAGCTGGAGGAGGAGGTCCCGCGCGACGAGCTGGTGCGGATCTCCAACTACCTGACCGAGAACTTCGCCGGGCAGACGCTGCGGCAGATCCGCGACCGGCTGCTCCGCATGATGGCCGATGAGCGGGCCCAGATGGACCGGATGCTCGCCCTGGCCATCGAGCTGGCGCGCCAGGGGCTCGATCTGCCCAGCGGCCCCGGGGTCCTGGTCGACGGCGCGCCTTCGCTGCTCAGCCATCCGGAGATGACCGACATCCAGCGCGTGCGCCGGATGTTCGATGCGTTCGCCGACAAGGCGCGTCTGGTCAAGCTGCTCAACCAGTGTCTGCAAGGCAATGGCGTGCGCGTGCTGATCGGCGACGACAGCGATCTGACGTCGGAGCTGGACTTCAGCCTGGTGGCCACTCCTTATGGGATGGGCGACCAGACGCTGGGAACGCTGGGGATCATCGGCCCGTCCCGGATGGAGTACGAGCGGATCATCCCCCTGGTGCACTTCCTCGGGGAGGCCTTGAGCCGGGCCCTGGCGGACAGCTTTTCCGGAGGACCGGAGAGGAAATAGACTTTCAGAGAACGAGGGAGAGACACCCCATGGATGAACAGCGCAACGAGGACACTCCGGAAGTGTCCCTGGACCTGGATGAGCAGAACGATCTGGAGGCGGCCATGCGGGACGCGGTGGCCGCGGTCGAAGAGGTGGAGCGCGGCACGCCCGGCGACGCACCGGCCGGTGCTGCCGGAGCGGCCCAGCCGGAGGAGACCTCCGAGCAGGAGACGGCCAAGCTGCGCCGCGAGATCGCCGATCTGCGGGATCGCTCGATGCGGACCCTGGCGGACTTCGAAAACTTCCGCAAGCGGGCCGAGCGCGAGAAGCAGGAGCAGAAGAAGTACGCCCTGGTCGAGCCGTTGCGCGATTTCCTGGAGATCGTGGACAACCTGGACCTGGCGTTGGCCGCCGCCGGCTCGGCGGAAGACTTGAAGCGGGGGATCGAGATGATCCACCGTCAGATGGCCGATCTCCTGCGGCGCTTCGGAGCCCAGGAGATCGCCGCTCTGGGGCAGCCGTTCGATCCGGCCCTCCACGAGGCGGTCTCGCGCGAGGAGGACCCCACGGTCAAGGCTCCGACGGTGACCGGCGAGATGCGGCGCGGCTACCGGATCCACGACCGGTTGCTGCGTCCGGCCATGGTGAAAGTGTCCGTCCCCGGCGGCGGGGAGGCCTGAGGCCGAGCCTTTCTGGAAGTACAATAGGGCGACATTACGCTGCAGGGCCGGTTGTCCACGGCTGGCATGACTCCAGGGAGGCGGCCGGCAGAGCCGGCCCTGCGGTTTTCCCTCGGGCGGAAGCAACGGCATGAGCAAGATCCTCGGCATCGATCTCGGGACGACCAACAGTTGTGTCGCCATCGTGGAGGCGACGGTGCCGCGCGTCCTTGCCAACCGTGAGGGGAGCCGCACCACGCCCTCGATCGTCGCCTTTGCGGAGGAGGGGGACCGCCTGGTCGGGCAGATCGCCAAGCGGCAGGCCATCACCAACCCCGAGAACACGATCTTCGCGGTCAAGCGCCTGATCGGCCGCAAGTTCAAGGACTCGGAGGTCGAGCGCGCCCGCGGCGTCCTGCCCTATACCCTGGTCGCCTCGTCCAACGGCGACATCAAGATCGAGATCCGCGACCGCCAGTACAGCCCCGAGGAGATCTCCGCCCAGGTGCTGCGCGAGATCAAGGAGTTCTCGGAGGAGATCCTGGGCGAGCCGGTCAGCGAGGCGGTGATCACCGTCCCGGCCTATTTCGACGACTCGCAGCGGCAGGCGACCAAGGACGCCGGCAAAATCGCCGGCCTCGAGGTCCAACGCATCATCAACGAGCCCACGGCCGCCGCTCTCGCCTACGGTCTCGACCGCAATCAGGATGGGGTCAACGTCGCGATCTACGACCTCGGGGGCGGCACGTTCGACGTCTCGGTCCTCCAGCTCTCCCAGGGGATCTTCCAGGTGCGGTCCACCTCGGGCGACACCTACCTGGGCGGCGAGGATTTCGACCAGCGGATCATGGATTGGCTGATCGCGGGCTTCCAGGAGGAGACCGGGATCGACCTGCGCAACGACCGGATGGCCCTGCAGCGTCTCAAGGAGGCGGCCGAGCGCGCCAAGTGCGAGCTGTCGTCCGCCGACGAGGCTGCGATCAACCTCCCGTTCATCTCGGCCGATCGCAGCGGTCCCCGCCATCTCGCCCGCGCGCTGACGCGGGCGCATTTCGAGAGTCTGGTCAAGGAGCTGGTGGAGCGCACGGAAGGACCCTGCCAGGACGCGCTGCGGCAGGCCGGCTTGCGCGCCGATCAGATCGACGAGGTGCTCCTGGTGGGCGGCCAGACGCGTACGCCGATGGTCATCCAGACCGTGGAGCGGATCTTCGGCCGTTCGCCCAACCGGGAGATCAATCCGGACGAGGTGGTGGCGATGGGCGCCGCGGTCCAGGGCGGCATCCTGCGCGGCGACATCAAGGACCTGGTGCTCCTCGACGTCACCCCTCTGTCGCTCGGCGTGGAGACCCAGGGCGGCCTGTTCACCAAGCTGATCGAGCGCAACTCGACGATCCCGACCAAGAACACGCAGATCTTCACCACGGTGGTGGACAACCAGGACACGGTGGAGATCCACTGTCTGCAGGGGGAGCGGCAGATCGCCAACGAGAACAAGTCGCTGGGCAAGTTCCAGCTCGTGGGAATCCCGCCGGCCCCGCGGGGCGTTCCGCAGATCGAGGTCAGCTTCGCGATCGACTCGAACGGCATCGTCAACGTGTCGGCCCGCGACATGGCGACCGGGCTCACGCAGAGCATCCAGATCACTCCCGCGGGAGGTTTGTCCGAGGATGAGGTCAAGCAACTGGTCGACGAGGCGAGCCAGAAGTCCCAGAGCGACCTGCAGAAGCGCGAGGTGCTGCAGCTCAAGAACCGGCTGGAGGGGCTGATCTACAGCAACGAGAGGGTCTTCGAGCAGTTCCGCGACATGCTCCAGGAGGCGGATTCGAAGAAGATCCACGAAGCGCTGCTCAAAGCGCGGGTGGCTCTCAACGACGAGAAGAAGGCCGACCTGGAAGGGGCGATCTTCGATCTGAACAACGTCTCGCGGACCCTCTCCGACGTGATGCTGACCAAGGCGAGCCCCGGCCCGCAGAAGGGTTGATGGATAGAATGGCGAAACGCGATTACTACGAGATTCTGGGCGTCGAGAAGACGGCGGGCCAGCAGGAGATCAAGTCGGCCTACCGCAAGCTGGCCCAGAAGTTCCACCCGGACCGCAATCCCGGCGACAAGGAGGCGGAGGAGAAGTTCAAGGAGGGGGCCGAGGCGTACGCCATCCTTTCAGACGCCGACAAGCGGGCGCGCTACGACCGCTTCGGCCACCAGGGGGTGGGCGGCGCCGGGGCCGGCGGGTTCGATCCCACGATCTTCGCGGACTTCTCGGACATCCTGGGCGACTTCTTCGGTCTCGGCGGCGGCGGCCGCCGCCCCGGCGGCATGACGCGGGGCGCGGATCTGCGCTATGACCTGACGCTGACGTTCGAAGAGGCGGCGTTCGGCACGGAGACGTCGCTGCGCATCCCGCGCCTGGAGGTCTGTCCGGACTGCTCGGGCTCGGGCAGCGCCGACGGGAAGGCGCCGGTCACCTGCTCGGCCTGCGGCGGCCGGGGCCAGGTGCGCTTCACGCAGGGCTTCTTCACGGTGGCCCGCACCTGTCCGCAGTGTCGCGGCGAGGGGCGGGTGGTGACCGATCCCTGCAAGGAGTGCAAGGGCGAGGGGCGGGTGGAGCGCGAGCGCTCGATCTCGGTGAAGATCCCCTCCGGCGTGGACACGGGAGCGCGCCTGCGCCTGGCCGGCGAAGGCGAGCACGGCCGCAGCGGCGGACCTCCGGGCGACCTCTACGTCGTCATCCAGGTGCGGCCGCATACCCGCTTCCGCCGCGACGGCTCGACGGTCCTGTCGCGCGTGACCATCGCCTATCCGCAGGCGGTGCTGGGCGCGAACATCGAGGTGGAGACTCTGCATGGGTCGGCGCCGCTGGAGATCCCTCCCGGCACGCCGCACGGCCGCGACTTCCGCCTGCGCGGCCAGGGGATCGACCGTCTGGGAGGCGGCGGCCGCGGCGACCATGTGGTCTCCGTCGAGGTCGAGGTCCCGCACCCGAAGAACCTGTCGGACGAGGAGGTCACCCTGCTGCGCCGCCTCGCCGAGATCGGCGGCCAGCCGGTCCGGGAGGAGCGCGGTGTGTTCGACAAGGTGAAGAATCTGTTCGGATAGACGGCCGGAGGCATGCCCCACCTCCGCCGCATCTTCCTCCTCCCCCCCTCTCTCGAAGATCTCTTCGCGGCCGACCTGTGGCAGGAGGGCACCGTCGGCGTGCTCTCCGCCAACGAGCCGGATGGGCGGCTGCGGCTGGAGGCCTGGTTTCCGGAAGGGGTGGCGGGTTGGGAGCCGGGCGACTGGCCGGCGCGCGGGGTGCTCCTGGTCGCCCAGGAGAGGATCGAGGAGCAGGACTGGTTCGCCATCTGGCGGAGCCAGGCCCAGCCGTTCTCCATCGGCCGCACGTTCTTTCTCGATCCGCGCGAGCCGGAGGACGAGCTTCCCGAAATCCCCGAAGGACGGCGTCTCCTGCGCCTGCCGGCCCGCGCGGCGTTCGGCACGGGGAGCCACGAGTCCACCAGCCTCGCCCTGGAGCTGCTGGAGGACATGGACCTGCGCGGCCGGCGCGTGCTCGACGTGGGGACCGGCACGGGCGTCCTCGCCTTCGCGGCGCTCCTCGGCGGAGCGTCTCTCGCCATGGGGTATGACGTCGATCCGGCCGCGCCGTTCCACGCGCGCGACAACAGCCGCTTGAATGGCCTGCACCCCCTCCTGTTCGCCGGCCGCCTGGCCGCCGTGCGCGATACGCCGCTGTTCGACCTGGCACTGGTCAACGTGGTCCCGGAGCAGATCCTCCCGGAGATGCCGGGCGTGACGGGCCGGCTGCGGGAAGGCGGCGAGGCGGTGCTCTCGGGCATCCTGCGCGAGCGTGGCCGGCAGGTCCTCGACCGGATGCGCGGGCTCGGCTTCCTGGAGGTCGACCGCCGGGAGGCGGGGGACTGGGTGGCGTTCCGGATGGCCATTCTGGAGGAGGCGTGAGCTGGCCGACCCTGCTCGCTCTGGAGGGGATCGCGGGCGCCGAGCTGCGGGTTGCGGGGGAAGCCTATAAGCACCTCTTCCGTGCCCGCCGTCTGGCGGTCGGAGACCGCGTCCGCGTGGTGGACGGCCGGGGCGCTGCCCGCTGGGCCGAGGTGGCGCGGATCGATCGCTCCACGGCGTCTCTCGCTCTCGGGGAGCCGGCGCCGGTCAACGAGCCCGCGGTGCGGCTCGACCTTCTGGTCCCCACGTTCCGGCCCGAGCGGGCCTCCTGGATGATCGAGAAGGTCACGGAGCTCGGAGTCCGAACCATCCGTTTCCTGCACACCGAGCGGGCGCCGCGCCACTTTGGTGAGGGGACGCTCGACCGCCTGCGCCGGGTCGCCGCCGCGGCCCTGGAGCAGTGCCACGGGGCGTGCCTGCCCGAGATCACCGGTCCCCACGAGTGGCATGAGCTTGCGGCGCTTGCAGGCAAAGCCGAGGCGCGGTGGGTTCTCGACACCGAAACCGGGGATGCGGGCTGGGGATCGCCGGTCCGATCCGTCGGATCAACTGGCGCTCTCCTCATCGGCCCGGAGGGCGGCTGGTCCTCCCAGGAGCGCGACGCGCTGCGCGCCGCCGGCTGGCGGGCCGTGGGGCTGGGACCACGGGTGCTGCGCACCGAGACCGCGGCGGTCGTGGGCGTGGCCGGGCTCCTCCTTCCACCTTCAAATTGACCCAGGCGTCGGTTCCGGCTAGCATCGGGCCAGCTTTCGTCGTTTGCAGTTGCTTGCTGAAGGAGGTATCTGGTGTCCAATCCCTTCGCCGGAATCCGTTGGCTCTGGATGAACGGCGAGCTCATCGAGTTCGAGAAGGCGACGGTCCACGTGCTGTCGCATGCGTTGCACTACGGCTCCGGCGCGTTCGAAGGGATCCGGTGCTACGACACGGCGGAAGGGCCGGCCGTGTTCCGCCTCCGCGAGCACATCCGCCGGCTGGAGAAGACGTGCAAGATCTACCGGATGCCGCTGCGCTTCTCGGGCGAGGAGCTGGCGGACGCCGTGCTCGAAACCATCCGGGCCAATGATCTCGGAGCCTGCTACATCCGTCCGCTGGTCTGGCGCGGCTTCGGCACCCTCGGCGTCGATCCACTGCGGTCGCCGGTCGAGACGGCGGTGGCGGCGTGGAGGCTGGGGAAGTACCTGGGCGACGATGCCGACGAGGGGATCGACGTCTGCGTCTCGTCGTGGCGGCGGGTGCCGACCGATGCGCTGCCCGCGGAAGCCAAGGCGACCGGCAACTATCTCAATGGGACCCTGGTCAAGATGGAGGCGATCCTGGACGGGTATGTCGAAGGGATCGCTCTGGACGTCCATGGGTTCGTGAGCGAGGGATCGGGCGAGAACGTGTTCCTCATCCTGGACGGCACGCTCGTCACCCCGCCGCAGGCCGCCTCCCTGTTGCCGGGGATCACCCGCGACACGGTGATCTCCCTGGCCCGCGACCTCGGCGTGCCGGTCCGCCAGGAGCCGATCTCCCGCGGCCTCCTCTATCTCTGCGACGAGATGTTCCTGACCGGCACCGCCGCCGAGATCACCCCGGTTCGCTCCATCGACCATTACACGGTGGGCGACGGCCGGCCGGGCGCCATTACGCGCCGCTTCATGGACGAGTTCCGCCGCACCGTCACGGGCCAGAACGCGGGCCGGCGCGACTGGCTCACGCCGGTCGCCTCCCGGCCTGTGGTCTGCGACGCCGTAGGAGTACATCGCGATGAACATCAATGACCTGCTGAAGATTGCGGTCGACCGCAAGGCGTCGGACCTTCACCTCAAAGTGGGTGGCCACCCGGTCATCCGCATAGACGGCGAGCTCACGCCGCTGGCCGAGCTCAAGCGCCTCATGCAGGAGGACACCATCGCGATGGCGTTCTCCATCATGAACGCGCGGCAGAAGCAGCGATTCAAGGAGGAGCTCGAGCTCGACATCGCTTATCAGGTGCCGGGCCTGGGCCGGTTCCGCTGCAACGTGTTCCAGCAGCGCGGGGCCGTGGGGCTGGTGTTGCGCGTCATTCCGGCCCGCATCCTGACCGTGCGCGAGCTGATGCTGCCGCCCGTCCTGGAGCGGATCTGCGAGGAGCGGCGCGGCCTCATCCTGTGCACCGGGACGACCGGCTCGGGCAAGTCGACCAGCCTCGCGGCGATGATCGACTACATCAACGCCTCGCGCACCGAGCACATCATCACGGTCGAGGATCCGATCGAGTTCCTCCACCGCGACAAGAAGTCGATCGTCAACCAGCGCGAGATCGACGTGGACACGCGCTCGTTCTCGAGCGCCCTGCGCGCCGCCCTCCGCCAGGACCCCGACGTGATCCTCGTCGGCGAGATGCGCGACTACGAGACGATCGAGACGGCGCTCCTCGCCGCCGAGACCGGCCACCTGGTGTTCTCGACCCTGCACACCCTGGACGCCACGGAGACGATCAACCGCATCATCTCGGTCTTTCCGCCGCACCACCAGAAGCAGATCCGCATCCAGCTCTCGCAGGTGCTCAAGTCGGTCATCTCGCTGCGCCTGGTGCCGCGCGCCGACGGCATCGGCCGCGTGCCCGCCGCCGAGGTCCTGATCTCGACGGCGTACATCCGGGAGTGCATCGAGAACAAAGAGAAGACCAAGTTCATCCGCGAGCAGATCGCTCTGGGCACCAGCCAGTACGGCATGCAGACGTTCGACCAGTCGCTCTACCAGCTCTTCAAGAGCGGCCTGATCACGCTCGACGAGGCGCTCAAGCGGGCCACCAACCCCGACGAGTTCCGCTTGAAGATCCAGGGCGTGCAGTTCACCGCCGACATCTCGCGCGAGCAGATGGAGGAGGCGCTCCAAGCCCAAAGCGACGACCTGATGACCGGCGGGTCGCAGTTCGAGCTTTGAGGGATGGGCCAGAGGCCGCGGCCTGCCGGGCTGCGCGATGCTAGGCTACAGACCATGAAGCCTGGCAGATCTCAGGTGAGCCTCCGGCTGGAAGCTGAAACCGAAACGGTCGAGGACCTAGTCGCCCTCGTCGCGCGCGGCGGTGTGCGGGTGCCGGTTTTCCAGCGCGAGCTCAAGTGGAAGGAGGAGGATGTTGTCGCGCTTTTCGACAGCATCTACCGGGGGTATCCGATCGGGTCCATCTTGCTGCGGAAGGGCAGGGCCGAGGCCGCCCGCATTCAGGTCGGGCCGCTTTCGATCGATGCACCGGAGATGGAGGCAGCCCTGTGGGTCGTCGATGGACAACAACGCCTGACCGCATTGGTCGCCGGGCTCGTCTATTTCGACGCCGCAAGCCGGACGTTTTTCTCTCCACCTCAGGATGGCGAGATTTCCTCAACCTGGGTTCCAGTCGCGCAGCTCCTGGATGCGTCCGCTCTCCACAAATGGATCGACCAGTGGCCGCACGCGGGCGATCCCGGTCTCCGGTCTGCTGTCTTTGAGGCTGGGAGCCTGGTCCGGGAGTACCGGATCCCGCTGTATACCGTCGAGACGGAGGATGAGGGGCAGCTGCGGGAAATCTTCCACCGCATCAACTTCGGGAAAAGCCTGCAGTGGAAGGACGTCCGCGATGGGCTCTTCGGACAACCGGGCCGACATCCTTCGACGCTCGAGGAGATGGCCGAGGATCTCCGGAAGCTGGGCATGGGAACGCCCGAAAGAGACCAGATGATCTCCTGCCTGATGGCCTTCCAAGGACTGGACGTCGCTCGGGCGCAGGTGCTCGCCGGAGTGCCTCTGGATTTGCTGCCCGCCGTCCGCCGTACGCTGTCCTTCCTGAAGCTCCACGCGGAGATCCCGCACCTGCGGCTGCTGCCCCGATCGATCCCCCTCACCGTGTTGACAAGGTTCTTCGCCGTATATCGAGAGCCGAAGGAGCGGTCTCTGATCTTGCTCACGCGTTGGACATGGCGCCTGCTCTTGAGCGCAGGCTCGCAGGACCAGAGGACGCTCCTGCGGCACAGCCTGACCAGGATCCAAGAGGGGGACGAGGAGCGGTGTGTTCAGATGCTTCTCTCTCTCGTTCCCAAAAAGCGCTGGCCGTATGTGCTGCCGCTGCGATCCGAGGCCCGGGCGGCGGACAGCCGGATCGCTCTCCTCGGCATGGTATCTCTGCGCCCTCTCGACCGGAAGGACGGAACGCCCATCGATTTGTCCGCACTCGTCGAGCAGCACGGCATTGCCGCGTTTCGGCGGATTTTTTCGGACGGTGAGGCGCCCGGCGCCGGCCCGGCGAATCGCATGCTGCTCGCCGGTTCCGGCGCTGCACGCAAGGAACTCATCGCGATGTCTGACCTCCATGGCCGGGAGTCGCCCGTTCTCCTCTCTCACGCCATCTCGCCTCGGGCGGCGGACGCTCTGCTCCAAAGGAATGTCAACGTCTTTTTGAAGGAGCGGGAGGCCCGGGTCGAAGAGGCGGTCCACCGTCTGGGAGAGCGGCTCGCGGCTTGGTCGATGAACGATCGCCCCTCCATCAGCTATCTACTCGATGAAGCGGAGATCGAAGACGAGCCGGACGAGGCCGATGGAGAAAGGAGTGAGGAGGATCAAGGTCCTCCAGATGCGCCCGTCGATCGCAAGCTGCCCCGATTTTCTCTGGCCGGCTCACAGCTCAGACTCTCTGTTATTCGTGAAGGCGGTACTCGCGGTGACCGCAAGGAGTGAAGCGCGCCTCTCCTGAAGCGGCATCTCCGACCGGGATGATTTTGCGCCGTGGCTGACCTGACCTCTTACGACCGGGCCGTCCGCCTGCTGGCGGCCCGCCCTCACTTTCGCGCCGAGCTGAAAGCCAAGCTGGCGCAGCGCGGTTATCCTGAAGAGGAGACCGAGGCGGCCCTCGACCGCCTCGTGGCCGAGGGGTATCTCGACGACGTCCGCGCGGCCCGCGACTTCGTGACCCACCGCCTGGAGCAGAAATCCGAGGGACGTCTTCGCCTCAAAGCCGAGCTGGTCCGCCGCGGCGCGTCCGAGGAGGCGGTGGCGGCGGCTCTCGCCGAGGTGCCGGAGGACGATCTGGAGGCAGCCCGCGAGGCGGCGGCGCAATGGGCGCGCAGCCACAGACCCGACCCGGCGGCCCTGGCCCGCCATCTGGCTCGGAAGGGGTTTTCCCGCCGTGCTATCTTTGCGGTTTCCAAGCTGGACGGGCTGGACGAGGTCCAGGACGAAGATTTATGAATAGCAAAGAGATCCGCAGCAGCTTCCTGGAGTTCTTCCGCGAGCGCGGCCACCGGCCGTCGCCGAGCGCACCGCTGGTGCCGCAAGGGGACCCGACGCTGCTCTTCGCCAACGCCGGCATGGTGCCGTTCAAGAACTACTTCCTGGGTGCGGAGAAGCCGCCGGCTCCGCGCGCCGTCTCCGTCCAGAAGTGCCTCCGCGTCTCGGGCAAGCACAACGACCTGGAGAACGTCGGCCCCAGCCTGCGCCATCACACCTTCTTCGAGATGCTGGGCAACTTCTCTTTCGGGGACTACTTCAAGGAAGAGGCCATCGGCTTCGCCTGGGAGCTGGTCACCAAGGTCTGGAAGCTGCCGGTCGACCGCCTCTCCGCGACCGTCTACGAGGAGGACAACGAGGCGTTCGATCTCTGGTTGAAGGTCACGGATCTGCCGGTCGAGCGCCTGCACCGCTGCGGCAAGAAGGACAACTTCTGGGCCATGGGCGAGACCGGCCCCTGCGGCCCGTGCAGCGAGATCTTTGTCGACCTTCATCCAGAGCAGCCGGCCGTCTCCTGGGACGAGGGGACCGAGTCCGGGCGGTACCTGGAGATCTGGAACCTCGTCTTCATGCAGTATGAGCGGGACGAGAAGGGGACCCTGAAGCCGCTGCCCAACCCGTCGATCGACACCGGGGCGGGCCTGGAGCGGGTCGCCGCCGTGATCCAAGGGGTCGATTCGAACTACGAAACCGACCTGTTCCGGCCGATCCTCGACGCCGCGGCCACTCTGGCGAAGCTCCGCTACGGCCAGGATGCCGAGAAGGACGTGTCGCTGCGGGTGATCGCCGATCACCTGCGCGCCGTCACGTTCCTGCTGGCCGACGGCGTGATCCCGGGGAACGAGGGACGCGGCTATGTGCTGCGGCGCATCCTGCGGCGGGCGGTGCGGCACGGCATGCGGATCGGTTTCGAGGAGCCGTTCTTCCATAAGCTGGTCCCGGTCCTGGGCGACGTGATGGGCCCGGCTTACCTGGAGCTGGCGGAGACGCGCCAGGCGTCGGTGGCCACGATCAGGGCCGAGGAGGAGAAGTTCTTCTCGACCGTGGCCAACGGCTCGCGCCAAGTGCAGGCGGAGATCGAGCGGCTGCGCGGCGAGGACGTATCGGTCCTGCCGGGGGAGATCGCCTTCCGGCTCTACGATACCTACGGCCTGCCGCGCGAGGTGATCCGCGAGATCGCCGAGGAGGAGCGCTTCACGGTCGACGAGGCGGGCTTCGAGGAGATGCTGCGCAAGCAGCGCGTCGTGGCGCGCAAGGCGACCCAGGAGCTGCAGAACCGGATGGCCGCGCTGCGCGAGGTGGTGCGCGGCCACGCCGAGCTGGCCGAGACCCGCTTTGAAGGATACGAGCGGACCGAGATCGCCGATGCCGAGGTGGTGCGCCTGGCGACCTGGAAAGACGGCGCTCCCGAGCGCGTCTCGAACCTCACCACCGGGCAGGCGGGCGTGGTCGTGCTCGACCAGACCGTCTTCTATGCCGAGTCGGGCGGCCAGGTGGGCGACACGGGCGAGATCCTCTGGGACGGCGGCCGCGCCCGCGTGGTCGACACCCAGAAAGACAATGCGGGGGTCACCTTCCACTTCGTCGAGGTGGAGCAGGGGCAGCTCTCGCGGCACATGCGGGTCTACCTGCGGGTGGACCACGAGCTGCGGCTGGCCACGCAGCGCAACCACACGGCCACCCACATCGTGCACTCGGCGCTGCGCCAGGTGCTGGGCAAGAGCGTGCGGCAGGCCGGCTCGCTGGTGGCGCCGGACCGCCTGCGCTTCGACTACACCTACCACCGCGGCCTGTTCCGCCAGGAGATGGAGGAGCTGGAGGATCTGGTCAACGAGTGGGTCCGCCGCGCCGTGGCGACCGAGATCATCGTGCGGTCCTACCAGGAGGCGGTGGCCGCCGGGGCCATGGCGCTGTTCGGCGAGAAGTACGGCGAGCGGGTGCGGACGGTGAACATCCCGGGCTTCAGCCTGGAGCTCTGCGGCGGCTGCCACGTGCGCAACACGGGCGAGATCGGGCTCTTCCTGGTCGAGTCCGAGCGCGGCGTGGCGTCGGGCGTGCGGCGCATCGAGGCGGTGACCGGCGACTACGCGCTCCAGGAGGTCCGGCGGCAGCGCACGGCCTATGACGAGCTGACGCAGCGCCTGGGCATCCGCTCGGGAGACTTCGACCAGCAGCTCCAGAAGGCCGAGCAGCTCCGCCAGCGCCAGAACGAGCTGGAGAACGAGATGAAGCGCCTGCGCATGCAGCTCGTCTCCGGCGCCCCCCAGGCCGCCGACGAGGAGATGACGGTGGACGGCATCCGGGTGGTGGCGCGCGAGGTGCCGTTCGCGCCGGCCAACGAGCTGCGCGACATGGCGGACACCTTGCGCTCGAAGCTGGGCTCGGGTGTCGTGGTCATCGGCGCGCGGGCCGACGGCAACGTCAGCCTGGTCGCCGCGGTCAGCAAAGACTTGACCGGCCGGGTCCGCGCGGGCGACCTGGTGAAGAAGCTCTCCGCGATGGTCGGCGGCGGCGGCGGTGGCCGGCCGGACTTCGCCCAGGCTGGCGGCAAGGAGCCGGAGAAGCTGCCCGCCGCTCTGGCCGCCGTGCAGGAGGCGGTGCGGGAGCAGCTCGCGCGCTAGGCTCTCGGGCGAAGGAATGCCAGAGGTGGCGGCCGATGCCCTCGTTCGCCGGAGGACATCTCGGGCCGTTCACGTTTCCGGGGTGAGTCAGGCGAGGTCGGCGCGTAGGTCGAGCAGCGAGGGGCGGGTGCGGCAGCTTTCGACGAACACGGTGATTTCGCTCCACCGCGGCCAGGACCCCGTCCAATCGACAAAGCCCATCCTCCAAAGGGAGGCGCTGCGGCAGGTCACCCCCTCTTCACCGTCGCGGTGCCAGCGCTCCGCGTCGCGCCGGGTGACCTCCTTGGAACAGTCCGCCGGATAGGAAGGAGAGTATCCGGCCGCCGCGATCCCTTCCGGCGTCGCCACATCCACCAGGTCGCCGTGCCATCCGATTTCGACCAGGCGCGGACGCCAGTCGGGCAGGAGGTCTTCGATGTCTACTCCGGCCAGCCGCAGGATGTCGCGCGTTACGGCGCGAGCGACGAACAGGCTGCCGCAGCAGTAGAGCGCGGCGAAGTTGGACGTGTTCCAGCGGTTGTCGGTCGCCCGGCGGCTGAACGATGCGTCGAGGGGGTCGCGCCATCCGGCGCGAATGACCCGGTAGAGGGCGGAGCCCTCGAAAGGCAGACGCCGGAGGCTCATGCCTGGTAGGAGAGCGCCGTCTCGTACCGGTCCGCCACCTCGCCGATGCGGCCGCGGAAGATCCAGTCGAGCGCGCTCTCCCCGGAGAAGAGCTCCGCCTGCCGCCGAACGACGAAGGCGAGCCGCTCTGCCCGGAACACTCCCAGCAGGCGGTCAAGGGCGGCCTCCGCGCGCAGGAGGTCGGCCATGCGTTCGGCTGGGATCTCATGGCTCCCCCGCTCCCAGCGGCGAACCGTTTCGCCGGAGACGCCCAGCGCGCGGCCGGCTTGGTCGAAGCTCAGATCGAGATGAGTCATGAGGTGCCGGACGGCCCCGCGGCCGCGGCTCTGGCCCTGCGTCTCGCGCAGCAGCGCGGAAACGGCAGTGTTGAAGGCCGACAGGAGCTCGTGCTCCGCCTCAGGCGGCAGGTTGGAAAGCGCGGTCTCGGGCTCTTCCGAGAGCTCGGTCATCGAGCGGGGCAGGCCCAGGGCCGCCGACGCCCGGGTCCATTCCAGGAGGAGGAAGCGCAGGGCGGACTCCGAATCGCCCCGGTGGAAGAGGCGCAGAGCGGGGAAGCAGGCCTGCAAGGCCGTATGGCGCACCAACGTTCCGATCTCCCCAGAGAGCCCGGCGATCTCATTGACCGTTGCCAGACACTCGTCGAAGATTCCGACCAGTTGGCGGATTCCGGCCATTTCGAAGCTTGCGAGTGCGGCGAGCCGGCCGCCGATCCGGGCCTGCAGTTCCGCAAGGAGCCGACCGGCGTCGAGGGGAGAGGGTTTCCCCTGCGCAGGAAAAGGGATCCTCACTTCCAGGACGCCGCTGATGAGATTCGCCACGATCTTTTCCGGATCAGCTTTGAAATCGAGCGGCAAGCGCCGGTATAAGAACGCTGTCTGCTTCGAAGATGAGCCGGGAGACCTGCCGGGCTCCTCCCGGAGCTCCCACTGCAAGCGAAGCTCTCCCTCCTCCAGCGTGAGTTGGATGTCCTCTCTCCGCACTCCAGGCAGCACGGCCTTGACGACCAGATGGTCGGCCTCCCTGTAGACATCCACCTGCGGCGCGCTGGCGGGCTTCTGGACGAGATCCCCTTCTAGAGAAGAGAACAGCCACATCTTCTTGACCTTGTTTCCGAGCTCGTCGTACACACTAAAGGGGGGCTTGGCAGGCATCGAGTTATTGTGCCACATATTTGCCACACCGCGCGGCGGGCCCGATTTCGCCCAGGCCGGCGGCAAGGAGCCGGAGAAGCTGCCCGCCGCCCTGGCCGCCGTGCAGGAGGCGGTGCGGGAGCAGCTCGCGCGGTAGATGCCCCGGCCCGTGGGCGGGTCTCTCTGGCCCCTGGGCGGCTCGATCCGGCCCACGGGCGGTCCGATCTGGCCCCTGGGCGGATCTGCCCGGCCCTCGGGCGGCCCGGCGTGGCCCACGGGCGGGTTGTCCCGGCCCTCGGGCGGATCTGCCTGGCCCTTGGGCGGCTGGATCTGGCCCACGGGCGGATGTGATCGGCCCAAGGGCCGCTCTGGTGGGCCCTCGGGCCGATCTCTCTGGCCCATGGGCGGCTTCGATCTGCCCTCGGGCGGCTTGGTTCGGCCCTCGGGCCGGGCGGCCCTGGCAGAACCCCTATTGCCATTTCCCTCTCTTCCTGAGTTAAGATACCACCAGCCGCTTACGCAGCACACAGCAGAGCCGTTCATCCAGGATCGCGGCGAACAGATTCGGGGGTCCTGTATCATGGCAAGCCTCAGGTCGGGGGGTTGCGCCGTCGTGGCGTCGCTTCTTCTCTTCGTCTCTCTCGCGGGAGCCGACGTGAAGATTGCGACGGGTCCGGACGGCCGCAAGATCATCTTCAACGAGACACCGGCCCAGCATGCCCGGCGGTATGCGAACCAGCTCTCGCCGATCCCCGACGAGCAGCTCGTCCCCTTGATCGAGCGCCACAGCCTGGCGCAGAACCTCGATCCCAAGCTCGTCCGGGCGCTGATCCAGGCCGAATCGGGCTACAACCGGCGCGCCCTCTCGAACAAGGGGGCCATGGGCCTGATGCAGCTCATGCCGACGACGGCGAGCCTGCTGCGCGTGCGCGATCCCTGGGATGCGGAGGAGAACGTGCGCGGCGGGACGGCCTACCTGCGCCAGCTCCTCGACCGCTTCCAGGGCCGCCTCGAATGGGCCGTGGCCGCCTACAACGCCGGCCCCGGCGCGGTGGAGCGCCACCGCGGAATCCCGCCGTACCGCGAGACGCGCGAGTACGTGCGCCGGGTCCTCGCTCTCTATCAGGGCACAGCGGCCATGGCGCCGCGCGTCACCACCGCCGGCCCGGCCGCCGCGCGGGCACCCTTGGCCACGGCGATGGCGTCGCCGGTCATCAAGCGCAAGACCCGACTCATCCGCAACAGCGAAAACCAGCTCGTCATCACGACCGCGCTCGAATAGCCGTCCTGCCGTCCCGCGGCATGGGTGGCATACAATGCGCCGTGCGTAGACGTGTGCCCGGCCCATGCTGAACCTGCCGAACCTTCTGTCGATCTTCCGGATCCTCCTGGTCCCTCCCCTGGTGGTGGTCCTCCTCACCAAGTTCGAGGGCAAGGAGTGGTGGGGGCTCGCGCTCTTTCTGATCGCGGCCGTCATGGACTTCTTCGACGGCTACCTGGCCCGGCGCCGCAAGCAGGTGACCCGGCTCGGCACCCTGCTCGATCCGGCGGCGGACAAGATCCTGGTCTCCGCCGCCTACATTTCCCTGGTCGAGATGAATCCTCACGTCGTGCCGTCGTGGCTCGTCGTGGTGATCATCGCCCGCGAGTTCGCCGTCGGGTCCTTGCGCAGCTTCGCCGCCGCCGAGAACCTGGTGATTCCCGCGGGTTTCTCCGGCAAGATCAAGACCGTCGTCCAGATCATCTCGATCGCGCTGCTGATCATCCACAACCAGCTGGAGAAGGAGTTCGGGCATCTCGCCCCGCTGTCGCTCTGGGCGGCCATGCTGATCACCGTGTACTCCGGGATCGAGTACTTCGTGCGATTCGGCCGGCTCATCCTGCGCGGTGAGGTCCCGGAGTCGCTGTCGTCGGCCCAGATCCCCACGTCCACCACGGCCACGCCCCCCACGAGCTCCGCTCCTTCCCCGAGGAATTGATGGAAAGATCCTTCCTGCAGCGGCTCGCGCTCTTCGCGCGACACCGCTACCGTACGGTGTTTGTCGTATTCGCCGTCCTGGTCGGCCTGTCGCTTCTCCTCACGGTGCGGCTCACGTTCAACAACGACATGCTGAGCCTGCTCCCGCGGAAAGATCCGGCGGTGCGCGCCTACGTCGAGACGCTGGAGGACTTCGGCAGCAACACCTACCTGCTGGTGGCCATCCGTATCCCCAAAGGCGCGGTCGTCGATCCGTACGAGACCCTGGCCGACCAGCTCGCGGCGCGGCTGGCGCGCCTGCCCGAGCTGAAGAGCGTGCAGCACCGCTTCGGCAACCCCGAGGAGCTGATGCAGACGTTCTTTCCCAAATCGGTCCTTTTTCTCGACGCGGCCGGCCGGCGGCAGCTCGAGGAGCGGCTGACCGACGAGGGAATCCGCGAGCGGGTCCGCGAGCTGCGGCGCCAGGCCGGAACCATCCAGGGCATGGCCGCCAAGCAGCTCCTCCTCGCCGACCCGCTCGGCCTGTCCGACATCTTCCTCGGGCGCGTGCAGAGCTCGCGGGGCACGCTCAAAGTCGACTGGACCAGCGGCTATTATCTGTCGAACGACCACCGCATGCTGTTGATCCTGGCCGAGCCGGTGAAACCGCCGCAGGACATCAAGTTCAACCAGCGCCTGGCGGACTCGGTCGACCAGATCATCGACCAGAGCGTCGCCGGGTGGGGCGAGATCGCCGGATCCCAGGCGGGCCAGAAGCCCGAGGTGGTGGTGGGCGGCGCGTATCACACGGCGGTGGGCGACGCCTCGCTGATCCGCAACGACATGCTGGTCAACATCGTCACGTCGGTTCTGGGCGTGCTGGTCCTCATCCTGGTGGCGTTCCGGCGGCCCGCCGCCCTGGCCTATTCGTTCCTGCCGTTGCTGAGCGGCCTGATCATCACCTTCGGCTTCGCCAAGCTGACCGTCGGTTCCCTGAGCTCGGCGACCAGCGTGGTCGCCGCCCTGCTCGTCGGCCTGGGAATCGACTTCTCGATCGTCTCCTATGGGCGGTATGTCGAGGAGCGGCGGCGGGGGGAAAGCATGGAATCGGCCCTGATGTCGATGACCGGCTCCTCGGGGCGCGCCGTGATGGTCGGGGCGATCACCACGACGGCGACGTTCTGGGCCTTCACCTTCACCGATTTCACCGGCCTGCGGCAGATGGGGATTCTCACCGGCACGGGCATCCTCTTCTGCGCCTTGGCCGTGTTCTTCCTGCTGCCGGCATTGCTCGCCTGGAGCGAGGACCGCCACCAGCGGCGAAAGACGGAGCCCAACCTCTACATCCACAGCTTCGGGTCCAACGGGCTCATGCGGGTGTGCATGCATCACCGGCGGCCGGCGCTCCTCGTGGGCGTCGTGATCACCCTGGCTGCTCTCGCGCTGGCGTTCCGCGTCGAGTTCGACGAGAGCATGAAGACGATGCGGCCGAAGGGGAACCGGGGGATCGACGTGGCCGAGGAGGTGGGGAAGAAGTTTGGCTCGGGATTCGACTCGATGATGCTGGTGGTGACCGGCAAGGCGCCCGAGGAGGTCATCGATCTGGCCGGACGCGGCGCGGACGGAGCGCACCGCCTGGTCGAGACCGGCACGCTCTTCGGGTTCAGCGGCGTGACGTCGCTGATTCCGCCGCCGTCGCAGCAGCGCGAGGCGCTCGCCTGGCTCGACCGCCAGCGCACCGGCGCGCTCGACCTGGAGCGCATCCGCTCCACTTTCAACCAGGCCGCCACCGAGGAAGGGTTGCGCCCCGAAGCGTTCGTCCCGGGCCTCGATCTCCTGGCGGAGGCCGTGAGCCTGAAGGGGCCGATCGGATATCAGGATTTCCAGGGGAACGAGCAGATGCGCCTCCTGCTGGACCGCTACCTGCGCAAGACCACCCACGGCTGGAAAGCCGTGGTTTATCTCTATCCGCCGGACAACCGCTGGCGGCGCTCGGCGCCCCCCGACGCCGTGCGCCTGACGCAGGAGCTCGGGCCGCAGGCGGCGCTGGCGGGGACGAACGTGGTCAATGAGCGGGTCCGCGCGCTGGTGCTGCATGACGCCTGGATCGCCGGCATCCTCGGGTTCTTCCTGGTGGCGGTCCTGCTCTGGATCGACTTCCGCAACCTGCGGCTGACCTTTATGGCCTTGGCGCCGCTGACCATCGGTATCCTCTGGATGGTGGGTGGCATGGTGGCGCTCGATACGCCGATGAACTTCATCAACATCTTTGTGACCACCATGATCATCGGCATCGGAGTGGATTACGGAGTCCACGTGCTGCACCGCTTCCGGGAGGTGCGGGACCTGCCGCAGGAGGCATTCGAGCGGGGGATGCTGGAGACGGGCAAGGCGGTGGTGGCGGCGGCGCTGTCCACCATCGTGGGATTCGGCTCGATCACCTTTTCCCACTATCCCGGTCTGCAGACCACCGGCAAGGTGGCGATCCTCGGCGCGCTGTCGACCTCGCTGGTGGCGATCACGTTGCTGCCGGCGGTGCTGAGCTGGCGCTACGACCGTCGGCGGGCCAAAGGGATCCCGGTGCGGCCGAGCGATTCAGGAGAGGCGCCGCTTCCGTAGCGCGGACTGGGGCGCGACCGGCAGGCGGACGCGGAAGGTGGTGCCGCGGCCGGGCCGGCTCTCCACCTCAACCTGCCCGCCGTGGGCCTGCGCCACGTGCTTGACGATGGCGAGGCCGAGGCCGGTCCCCCCTTCCTCCCGGGCGCGTCCCTTGTCCACCCGATAGAAGCGCTCGAAGATCCGGGGGAGCGACTCCGGCGGGATGCCGATGCCGGTGTCGCTCACCTCCAGGAGAATGTCCGGGCCGATGGAGGAGAGGAGGACCGTCACCTTCCCTTCGGGCCGGTTGTACTTGATGGCGTTTTCCAGCAGGTTCAAGACCAGCCGCTCGATCGCGTCCGCCTCGCCGAGCACCGCGGGGATCTCGGTGGCTACGACGTCCAGCCCGACGCGCTTCTCGCGGGCCAGAGGGGTCAGGGTGTCGACCGCGTGCCGCACCACGTCGTCGAGCTCCACCGGCTCGCGCTCGCGCAGGGCGACCGTCTCCAGCCGCGACAGCGTCAGCAGGTCGTCGAGGAGGGCCTGGAGGCGGCGGCACTGCTCCAGGATGCGCTCGGTGAAGCGGCGCGCCACGGGCGGCTCGTCCAGGGCGCCGTCGCGCAGCGTCTCGGCAAAGCCGCGGATGGCGGCGAGCGGCGTCCTGAGCTCGTGCGACACGTTGCCCACGAAGTCCCGGCGCATGTCGGCCACGCGGGTCAGCTCCGTGGTGTCGCGGGCGACCACGACCGCCCCGCGCTCGCCGCCGGCCAATGCCGCGCTGGCCAGCAGGAGGGTGCGGCGCTCGGGAGATTGCAGCTCGATCTGCCCGGTCTGCGGCTGGCCGAGGTGGAGCGTGTCGTCCACGATGCGGGCCAGCTCCGGCTGGCGGAGCAGCTCGAGGACCGTCTGGCCGGCCACCTCGCCGCTCACGTCGAACAGCTTGCAGAACGCCGGATTGGCCAGCAGGGCGCGGCCGTCCGCGCCGACCACCAGGACCCCCTCCGACATGCTGGCGAGAATCGCCTTGAGCTGGTCGCGCTCGCCGCGCACCGCGGCGAACTGGGCCTCGGCGGTCTCGGCGAGCCGGTTCAAGGCCAGCGCGAGAGCCGCCAGCTCCTCCTCCTCCGGGACCTCCACCCGCCGCGCGCGCCCGCTCGCCAGGGCCGACGCTCCCTCGACGAGGCGGTAGAAGGGGCGGAAGACGTGGCGGTCGATCCACAGGGAGATGATCAGGATGGAGACCCCGCCCGCCAGCGCCGCCAGCAGCATCGAGGCCGCGATCTGCCCGCGGAGGGCCTTGATGTGCGAGAGCGGCTCGGCCAGGCGCACCACGAACAGCCGGCCGTGGGCGTCGGTCACCGAACGGGCGGCGTAGACGTAGAGCTGGCCGGTCGTGTCGCTGCGGCGGACCGAAGCCCCTTCGCCGGTCGCGAGGGCGCTGCGGATCTCCGGCCGCTCCGCGTGGTTTTCCATCACCGCGAGCTGGTCGGTGGTGCGCGAGCTGTCGGCAATCACCCGGCCGTCGCTCTCCACGACCGTGATCCGCTGTCCTCCATTCGCGGTGATCGACCGCACCCAGCGCTGCAGGTCCCGGTTTGGGACCTCGCGGGCCTCGGCGACCACCGGGGTGAGGAAGCGCAAGGTGTCGAGGAGCTGGACCTCGGCGTTGCGCTTCAGAACGCTCGGCAGAAGCACCCAGAGGAACGCCGTGGCCGTCAGGACCGCCGCCAGGGCGGGCCAGAGGGGCGCGAGGCGCAGCTTGGGAGGGAGGCCGAGCACGGAAGCTAAGGTCTGAGGCGGTAGCCGACGCCGATGACGGTCTCGATCCGATCGGCTTCGGAGACGAGCTTCCGCCGCAGGCGCCGGATGTGGGTGTCCACGGTGCGGCTGTCGATGTCTTCCGCGTAGCCCCAGACGTCGGAGAGGAGCTGGCCGCGGGTCTGCACCCGGCCGCAGCGCTCCATGAGAAGGCGCAACAGGCGGAACTCCGTGGCGGTCAGGGGCACTTCCTTGCCGCGCACCCGGAGCTGGTGCCCGGCGATGTCGAGCTCGATCCCGCCCATCTCGATGCGCTCCTTGGCGCTCTCTTCGTGCTGGATGCGGCGCAGCACCGCCTTGACCCGCAACACCACCTCGCGCGGGCTGAACGGCTTGCTGATGTAATCGTCCGCCCCGAGCTCCAGCCCCACGATGCGGTCCACCTCTTCCCCGCGTGCCGTGAGCATGACGATCGGCAGCCGCGCGGTGGAGGTGTCGCGTTTCAACAGGCGGGTCAGCTCGAGCCCGTCGATGCCCGGCAGCATCAGGTCCAGGAGGATCAGATCCGGCGCGTCCCGGCGGATAGAGTCCAGTCCGGTGTCGCCCCGTCGCGCCGTCTCCACATGAAAGCCTTCCTTTTCGAGGTTGTACTGTAACACCTCGGCAATATCCGGCTCGTCTTCGATCAGGAGGATCCGTTCGTGTGTCATCTTGGCATCCGAGAGTAGCACGCCCGTTTCCACAGGCAATGCGGAAAACCCTGTGGAAAACTCTCCTTAAACCTCGCCGGAGCGGCATTCCAGGCGGGTTTCCACGCTTTGAACAACGTTTTGTGCAAACCGGTTAACCTTCTGATTTCACGAGACTTACACTTCCGAGTACCCGTTTGGTCAAAGATGCCGTGCCAGCAGTGTGGAGGTTTTCCACAGCCTCCCTTGTGAACTCCCGGTGATATGCCTGTTAACTCTCTGTGACGGAGGGATTTACGGCCGACGGAGAAAAAATTTCAAGGGGCCGACCAAATCGGTGCTTCTTACAAAGGAGCAAGAGCGGCGTGTGTTATTCCTGCGCGACCTCCAATCCTTGCCGCAGGCGCAAGCGGCAGCCGAAGACCTTCTGGAGGTAGTGGCCGCGCTCACGGGCGGCCTCCAGCTCGAGCTCCACGTCATACCGCGAGAGCACCTCCAGAGTCACCCGCTTGCGACGGATGGCACAGTAGATCTCGTCGACCCGGGAGGCGTGGGTGCGGTCGAGCGCATCGGCCAGGCGGAGCAGGGCCGTGAGCTGGCGGATGGCCCGGCGCTGCCAGGGCTCCAGAGCCGCGAGCGTCGGATGGCGGCGTACCTTCGGGGTGGATCCGCGGTGGTAGCGGGCCACGTGGGCGATGATCTCGATCTCCCGCCGGTCGAAGGCGTCCAGGTTGGCATTGGTGATCAGGTAATAGGCGTGCTTGTGGTGGTTGCGGTACTGGATGGCGTAGCCGATGTCATGGAGGACCGCCGCATACTCCAGCCACTCGCGCTCGCGCTCGCCCAGCCCATGGATCGAGTTCATGACGTCGAACAGGCGCAGGGCAAGGCGGGCGGTCTGCTGGCCGTGGCGCCAGACCCCTTCGGTCCGCTCCGCGAGCTGAAGCACTTGGCGGCGGCGTAGGTCCTCCGGCTGATCGATCGGCGGGATCGGTTGCCCCAGGGCTTCCAGGACGAGCCCTTCGCGCAGCGCCCGGTCGCTGACCTGGATGCGGTCGACGCCGGCATGCGCGGTGAGCTCCTGGAGGAGGAGAACGCCGGCGAGCAGACTGTCGGAGCGGGGGCCTCCCACCGGCGGGAGGGCGGCGATGGCGGCCCGCCGCATCGCGCGCAGGCGGTCGACGATCTGGGCCAGATCCTTGAGCCGGACCTCGCGCAGCCCGCTGGCCACCTCCGCGGGGCCGCGGCCGGCCCAATAGTCGACGAGGTCGGCGCAACAGACCGCCGTACCGGAGGTGGCGATCATGCGCTCGACGGAGCCGGCCGGGACCGAGGCGCGCAGGGCCTTCTGGATGCGGCGCCGCAGCCGCTCGACCGCGGCGGCGGCCGGCGGGTCCTCGGCGAGCTCCGCCGCGCAGCGGAGCGACCCCAGCGGCAGGCTCACCACCAGCTCGTCCGCGCCGGCCCGCGTGCCGATCCATTCCGTGCTGCCGCCGCCCACGTCGACGATCACCGCGCGCCCCGGTCCCAGGTCCACGGCCTCGCGCACGGCGCGATAGATGAGCCGCCCTTCCTCCGCACCGGTGAGGAGCTGGACGTCGATGCCGGTCTGGGCCTTCACCCGGGCGAGGAAGTCCGGGCCGTTGCTCGCCTCGCGCACCGCGCTGGTGGCTACGGCGACCACCCGTTCGGCCCCTTTGAGCCGGGCGAGGGTGGTCATCTTGAACAGCGCCTCCAGCCCGTCGCGGATGGCGGCTTCGGACAGGGCGCCGCGGAAGCCGGTCTTGCCCAGGCGCACCATGTCGCGCTCGCGGCCGAGGACGCGGTAGCTGCCCTGGGGCTCGGGCGCGACGACGATCATGTGGATCGAGTTCGAGCCGATGTCGATGGCGGCGAGGCGCCCGGAGGAGGTCTTGTCGGCCGGATTCCAGCCTTCCGCGAGCTGCGGGAACGTCAGGGGCTGGACCACGACCGCACTCTTCGCCACGCGGCCATTGTAGACTCTAAAATCTGAGCCCTGGAGGTCGTCCTGCGTGTCCGAGCCGAGCAAGATCCCGCGTCCGGAGCCTGTGGAGAGCCGTGAAAGCCTGGGCTCCCTGTTTCTCAACCGCGAGCTGTCCTGGCTGGAGTTCAACCGGCGGGTGCTCCATGAGGCCGAGGACCCGCGCAATCCGCTCCTGGAGCGGCTCAAGTTCATCGCGATCTTCGACAACAACCTCGATGAGTTCTTCATGAAGCGGGTCGGCGGGCTCAAGCAGCAGCTCGCCAGCCAGATCCTGGAGCTGCCGCCGGACGGCCTCACGCCGCGCCAGCAGATCGCGACGATCGACGCCGTGGTGCGGCCGCTCCTCACGCAGCACCGGCGGGTGTTCAACAGGGAGATCCTGCCGGCGCTCTGCCAGCACGGCCTGGAGATCCTGCGCTGGGACGAGCTGCGGGGGAGCGAGCGCCGCCACTTCACCCAGTTCTTCGAGCGCCAGCTCTTCCCGGCCCTGACCCCCCTGGCTCTCGACCCGGCGCATCCCTTCCCGTTCATCTCGAACCTGAGCCTGTCGCTGGCGGTCTCCGTGAAGACGCCCGGGGACGGCGCGTACCGCTTCGCCCGCGTCAAGGTGCCGCACATCCTGCCGCGCTGGCTGCAGGTCCCCCAGACCCTGCGCCATGTGCCGCTCGAGGAGGTGATCGCGCACAACCTGGACCAGCTCTTCCCGGGTCTGGAGATCGTCGAGACGCAACCCTTTCGCGTCACCCGCAACGCCGACGTGCAGCGCAACGAAGAGGAGGCGGACGACCTTCTGGAGGCGATCCAGGAGGAGCTGCGGGAGCGCCGCTTCGCCTTTCCTGTGCGCCTCGAGGTGGCCGCCGGCATGTCGGCCTGGATGCGCTCCCTCCTGATCCAGGAGCTGGAGATCCACGAAAACGAGGTCTACGAGATCGAAGGCCCCCTGGCGCTGCGCGACCTGATGCCGCTCGGGTCGGTGCCGCTGCCGTCGCTGCGCTACCGCCCCTGGTCGCCGGTGACCCCGCCGCAGCTCCCGAAGCCGGATCCGGAGGAGAGCTTCGACCTCTTCGGCGCCATCGCGGGCGGCGACATCCTGGTCCATCATCCGTACGACTCCTTTGCCAACAGCGTGCAGCGCTTCATCGAAGAGGCGGCGGTCGCCCCGGCGGTTTTGGCGGTCAAGCAGACGCTCTACCGCACCTCGGCCGACTCGCCGAACATGCGGGCCTTGATCCGCGCCGCCGAGGACCGCAAGCAGGTGGCCGTGACGGTGGAGATCAAGGCGCGCTTCGACGAGGCGGCGAACATCGAATGGGCCGAGCGCCTGGAGAAGGTCGGGGCGCACGTCTGCTACGGCGTGGTGGGTTTGAAGACCCACGCCAAGGTCGCGCTGGTGGTGCGGCAGGAGCGCGGCGAGCTGCGCTGCTACGTGCACCTCGCCACCGGCAACTACAACCCGGACACCGCCAAGGTCTACACCGACCTCGGCCTGTTCACCGCCCGCGAGGACATCGCGGGCGACGCGGTGCAGCTCTTCAACATGCTGACCGGCTACGTCCACAAGCCTTACTTCAAGAAGCTGCTGGTGGCGCCGATCAACATGCGGCAGCGCTTTCTGGAGCTGATCGAGCGCGAGGTAGAGAACCACCGGGCGGGGCACGGCGGTCACGTCATCGCGAAGATGAACGCCCTGGACGACCGGCAGCTCATCGAGGCGCTCTACGAGGCCTCGGCCGCCGGCGTGGAGGTCGATCTGATCGTGCGGGGGATCTGCCGGCTGCGGCCGGGGCTGCCCGGGCGGAGCGAGACGATCCGCGTCTTGAGCATCGTCGGCCGCTATCTGGAGCACGCCCGGATCTTCTACTTCGGCAATGCCGGGACGCCCGAGTACTTCATCGGCTCGGCCGACTGGATGTCGCGCAACCTCGACGCGCGGGTGGAGGCGATCGTGCCGGTGGAAGACCCGCGCCTCCAGGAGGAGCTCGAGGCGATCCTCCGCCTGCAGCTGGCGGACAACGTGAAGGCCTGGGACATGCAGGCCGACGGCAGCTACGTGCAGCGCAACCCGGCGCCCGGGGAGGAGCCGCGCTCCAGCCAGGACCTGCTCATGCAGAGGGCGCAGGAGAGAGCTGGAAGGTAGCCGCGCCCGCCAACCGCGCCAGCCGTTCGACCGCGGCCTCCAGCGCGGCCATCCTCCCCTTCGACTCCCGCACGCCCGGCTCCCACCAGACCCGGCGGATCTCCAGCACCCCCTCGTCACGGCGGAGCTTCGGATCGAGGCGGCCGATCAGGCGCTCGCCTTCCAGGATCGGCAGGATGTAGTACCCCCAGCGGCGCTGCGGCGCCGGGACGAAGGCCTCGAAGCGGTAGTCGAAGCCGAACAGGCGCAGCGTCCGCTTGCGGTCGCGCAGGATCGGATCGAACGGGCTCAGCAGGCGGACGCGGGGCGGGGCGGGCGACAGGGCGGCGAGCCGCGCCTCCCAGTCCGGCAGCGCCCAGGCACGCCGCGGCGCCGAGCCATCGGTGGCCTCGACCAGGACCGGCACGATCGCACCCGCCGCAGCCGAGCGCTCACACCAGGCCTTCGCCTCCTCCAGAGACACGGCGCGCCAGAAACCGGCGATCTCGTCCGCGGTGGCGATGCCGAGCCGCTCCAGGGCGCTGCGCCCGGCCCACTCCAGATGCTCCTCGGGGTCGGGCCGGGGCGCGGCGTGGGCCTCCGGCAGCACCCGTTCGGTCAGGTCGTAGACCTTGTGGAAGTTGATCCGCCGCGCCACCGCCAGCTCGCCGGTCCGCCAGAGGTATTCGAGCGCCGCCTTCTCCGGCTTCCACCCCCACCAGGTCTTGTCCGTCCCCTCGGGCCGCTGGTCCTCGAAGTCCCGGGTCATCACAGGACCTTCGCGGCGCACGCGGTCGAGGACCTCGGCGGTGAGCTCCCCGGGCCGGTCGCCGACGCGCTCCCTCCACCACGGGTGCTCCAGCACCTTGCGCCGGTAGCGCTCGAAGCGGTAGTGCCACTGGGGAAACCAGCGGGTGGGGATCGCCGAGGCGTCATGGGTCCAGTGCTCGAAGAGCCGGCGGTCGCGTTCGAGCAGGCGGTCCAGAAGCTGGGGCCGGTAGCCCTGGAGACGGGCCGCCAGGGTCAGGTGGTGAGCCCGCTCGACGACGTTGATCGAGTCGATCTGGACGAAGCCGAGGCGCTCGATGATCTCGTACAGGGCGTCCGCCGTCGCGCGCCGCCGTGGGTCGTCGAGGAGACCCTGAGCGCCCAGGAGCAGGCGCCGTGCGGCGGCCGCGGGAACGGTTGGCAGGGGAGAGGGGCGCGCCATGGGGCGCAAGTATAGCGGAAGAGGCTACGCCCCCTGGAACCGCAGCGCCGGATTGCGTTGCGCCCGCATCAGGTAGGCCCCGACCTCGCGGGCGAGCAGCGGCGTGCCGCGGTCCATCTCGACCGCCTGCTGGAAGGCGGCGAGCGCGGCCACGGCCTGGCGGTGGATGTCCTGCGAGAGGAAGAGGGGGAGCATCTCCCGCGCCAGCTTCTTCACCTCGGCGGTCCGGCCCTGCTGCAGATAGAGACAGGCGAGATCCAGGGTGACCATCGAAGCCTCGTAGCCGATGCCGTGGATGAGGAAGCGCTCCCGCGTATCGCGCAGCCCCGCCTCGGCCTCGATCATCCGGCCGAGGCCGAAGGCGATGCGGCTCTCCAGCCAGATCAGGCGGAGCTCGGTCCAGACGTCGGGAAACTCCTGGTAGGCGTTGCGGAAAGTCTCCAGGAGATCCCGGGCCTCGGTGGAGCGTCCGCAGTCGTTGAGGAACCAGGCGAGGTTGTGGTACGCCATGAGCTCCAGGCGCGGCTCCCGGTGGAGGTCGATCCGCGCCAGCCCGTCGGAGATCAAGGCCACGGCGTCCCCCGGACGGCCGGTATAGCCGAGGAACACGCCTTTGCTGATCAGCGCCCGCCCCTGGCGGTGGGAATCCCGGATCTCGGCGTAGATGTCGATGACCAAGTCGATCAGCTCCGCGGCCTCCTCGAACCGGCCCCGGTCGCTCAGCAGAGAGGCTTTGAAGTCGAGCACCCGGGCCTCTTCCAGAGGATCCGCGGAGCCCCCCTCCTGGTGCGATTCGGCGATCGCCAGGGCCTGCTCCGCGCCGAGGAAGTCGGAGGCGAGCCGCCGCGCGTTGCCCAGGTGGGCCCAGGCGCGGGTGCGCAGGTCCTCTACCACCGAGCGGCCATAGAAGACCGGATCCAACTGCTCGGCGATGCCGACCGCCAGATCGGCGAGCTCGATCGCCTGCGCCGGATCGGGAAAGCCCTGGGCGAAGCTCCGCTCCAGCAGGAGGTCGCAGACGGCGGGGGTCCGCAGCTGCGGCCGGGCGCGGATCAGCGCGAGACGCTCGGCCTCCGCGGTATCGACGAGCTCGGCGACGAGCCGCGGGGCGGCGGTCCGCTCGCGCCGGGCCAGCGACAGGCGCCATCCCAGGCCGGAGACGAGCCGGTCCCATCCCCGATCGATCCCGGCAGTCCCTTCGCCCGGAGCCTCGTCCCCCAGCGAGATCTCGAGCTGCAGGAGGACGTCATCCACTTTGCGCTGGCAGAGGGCGCAGCCCGATCGCAGGTGCTCCTCGATAAGAGAGCTCTCCTCGGCGGTCAGCTCGCTCCGGGAGTAGCGCTCCAGAGCTTCGTGATCGGGGTGGAAGATCGGCTCGTCCATGGGGCATCCTCCCAGATGCAGTGCGCGGCCGTCGCTCGCATCCTACATCTAAGTTGCTCAAGAGCGAAGAATGAGGACAACGGAGGTCAGAAAAGACGAAGGGGACCGGTTTCCCGGTCCCCTCGGAGCTTGGCACGCGCGAACCGTACAACGGCCGCGGGAAGGAGGGTTAACCGCGGGGCGTTTACATCCGCCTTGGGGGTTCGCGGAACCGGCGACGGACGCCGCCGGTGGACCCCCGGAAGGAGTGGCCGCCTCGCTGTGCGACCTCGGACGCAAATATACACCCATAAGCATGTTTATGGAACAGGAATCTTAGAGACCCGGTTTTTGGCCCATGATGGGCCCATCCGACGGATCGGTCGGATCGGACGGATGGGTCTGATTCCTCTCTGATACCCTGTCGCCCATGGGAGCACGCTCGGCGGCCTGGTGGCGTCGCGTGCGGGAGTGGCTCCGGGCTCTGGACTTCACCCTGGCCCGCCGCTTCGGCCTGGCCACCCGCGAGGACCGTGTCTTTTTTGCCCTGATCGCCGCCGTGGGAGTGGTGGGCGGCCTCTTGGGCGTTGCGACCGACCGGCTGATCGCCGCGGTCCAGTCGCTGCTGTGGGGGCGGGAGGGCGAGCTGCTGCAGGTGGCCCGGGAGGTCCCCCGCTGGGTCGTGGTGGCGGCTCCGGCGATCGGCGGCGCCGTCATCGGGCTGATCATCTGGTTGGGGCGGCAGTCGGTCTCCGGCGAGGGGATGTCCTCGCTCATCGAGGCGGTGGCTCTGCACGGCGGGCGGATCCCGCCGCGCCCGGTGCTGATCAACGCTCTCGCGGCGATCGTCACCGTGGGCAGCGGCGGCTCGCTGGGCCGCGAGGGGCCGATGATCCGGCTGGGCGCCATGGTCGCCTCCTGGGTCGGCGGGCGCCTGGGGGTGCCGGCCCACCGGGTCAAGATCCTCGTCGGTTGCGGCGCCGCCTCGGGCCTCGCCGCGACCTACAACATCCCGATCGGCGGCGCGCTCTTCGCCATGGAGGTCATCCTGGGCAATTTCGCCCTGGAGATCTTCGGGCCGATCGTCGTCTCCTCGGTCATCGCCACGGTGATCGCCCGCTCGTTGACCGGCAACGTTCCGCTCTACGCGGCCCCGGGGTACACGCTGGCGAGCGGCTGGGAGCTCCTCCTCTACATCGGCCTCGGCGTCGTCGGCGCCCTGGCGTCCGTCGTGTTCGTGGTCGGCATCCGGACCGGGCGTCAGCTCTTTCGCCAGATGCGCTGGATCCCGCGGCCGTTCCACCCCGTGCTGGGCATGTCCCTGTTGGGCTTGATCGGCCTCTACGTGCCCTATGCCCTCGGGCGGGGCTACGGCACGATCAACCTGACGCTCGCCGGCCAGCTCAAGCTGCCTCTGCGGTTCGGCCTGCCCGAGGGCATGACGATCGCCTTCCTGCTCGGCCTCGCTCTGGTGAAGCTCGCCGCCACCGCGTTGACCACGGGGAGCGGCGGCTCCGGCGGGTTGTTCACGCCGTCTCTCCTCTTCGGGGCGCTCGTGGGGGGAGCCTACGGCTTCTGGATGCATTCGATCTGGCCGGAGATCGCTTCCCCGTATGGCGCGTATGCCGCGGTCGGCATGGCCGCCGTCATGGCCGGCACCAGCCACGCGCCGATCAGCGCCATCCTGATCCTGTTCGAGCTCTCCGGCAACTACGACCTGATCCTCCCGCTGATGGTGGCGGCCATCATCTCCAGCGTGCTCTCCCGCCAGCTCCGCCGCTACTCGATCTACACCGAGCCCCTGCACCGCAAGGGAATCGAGCTGCCATGGCGGATGGAGGAGGCGGTGCTCGCCGGGCTCAAGGCGGCGGACCTGGCGCGGCTCGACCCGGACACCCTGCGGCCGGGAACCAGATATGGCGACCTCGTCGAGAAGTTCCTGGCGACCCGCCGCCAGCGCCTCTTCATCGTCGGAGAGGACCAGAAGCTCCTCGGCGCCGTGTCGCTCCACGACATCAAGCACGCGCTCGAAAATCCCCAGGGGCTGACCGCGGTCGTCGCCCACGACCTGATGGTCCCGGTAGGGCAGGTGGTCCAGCAGGCGGAGCGTCTCCACCGGGCGACCGAGATCTTCGCCAAGTCCGACTTCGAGCGGTTGCCGGTCGTGGACGAGGCGGGCAAGTTCCTCGGGGTGCTCGCCAAGCGCGACCTGCTGGCGGTCTACGCCCAGGAGGTGCTGGGCCGGCCGGCTCTCCTCGCCACGTTCGTGTCGAGCGAGGAGGATTCAGCCGGCAGCCGGCATTATGTCGAGATCCCGCCGGACTTCACGCTCCGCCAGGTTCCGGTGCCCCCTGCGCTCGTGGGCAAGACCCTGGCCGAGGCGCGGCTGCCGCAGGTGCTTGGCGCCCGCGTCCTCGAAATCCGCCGGGAGGGCGTTGAGGAGAGGCTCATCCCGCTGGGCGAGACGCGGCTCGAGACGGGAGACCTCCTGACGCTCCTCGGTCCCACCGAGACGCTCGACCGGCTGGGCAAGGGCACGCTGGACCTGGATGAGGCCGTGGCCCACCTGCAGGTGGATTGATGGATCCCGAGACGCTCCGTCTGCTGCGGGGACTGCCGGCACACCCCGGTCTCTGCGCCACCTGCGAGCACCTGCGGCTCCTCGCCTCGAAGCGAAGCGTGTTCGTCCGCTGCGGGCTCGCGGATACTGATCCGGCGTTCGTCCGGTATCCGCCGCTGCCGGTCCGCGTCTGCCCGGGATACCTCCCAGCGAGCGATTGAAGGTCAGATGCGGAGGAGCTCGGAGTCGCTCGGGCGGGACAGCGCGGAGGCGACAGGCCGGCGGCCGTCGAGAGAGGCCGCGGTCTGGAGCGGGCGCCGGAGCTGCTCCTCGCCGAAGAGGCGTCGTAAGAATTTCATTGCCTCCTCCTCGACCAGGGCCGGCGTGAGCTGGGTGAGCGGCACCCGCTTGCTCAGCAGGCCGAATCCGATCCCCTCGTGCGTCACGCGGACGACCCGGGCCGCGTCGTCCCCGAAGAACAGCAGCGACCGCTCGAAATCCTCCCAGCGGTCGAGCTTGATGCGCAGCCCCGCCGCCGTGACGCGGTGGAAGATGGAGGCGGACTCCACCTTGCCGACCATGATGTCCTTGATCTCTTCCAACATGGGGACGATCATCGTCCGGACCGACCGGCTGAACGCCTCGCGGAACGGCTCGTTCTGACGGAGGAAATCCTCCGGGTGTGTCCTCTTCTCCTCCAGCATCTCCTCGTGGCGCTTGAGGAGTAGATGGAGGCGCTCGATGTTGGTCTTGTCCATTTTCATTGGCTCCCTCCCCCGTCGACAGACGTGCTCCAGGGGTCGGCAGCAGGTTGTGCGAGATCTGTGCCAGTGATGAGCTCCGCGCCGATGCCCAACCTGTCGGATTCCCGGTCCCCGCATCACATCGGCCGGGGAAGATCCTGTTCAGGGTACGAAAAAGCCGGCCGGTAATTCTCTCCCGTGTCACGGATGGCCGGCCTCCGGCAACCTATATAGATGTAGTGATCAACGCCGCCCTCTTTCAAGGAGACCGCCCCATGGCGCAGACCGTCGTGCCCGACTTGGGAATCGCCCTGGCCTTCATCCGCGACGGGCAGGGATGGAGCCAGACCCGGCTGGCCCAGGCCGCGGGAACCACCCCAAAGGTCATCAACGACTACGAGCACGGGCGCCGGACCCTGACCCGGGCCCGGCTGGAATCTCTCCTGGCGCACATGGCGGTCCCTCCCGAGCGCATCGACGCCACGCTCTCGTGCCTGGCCGGCCACCGGGCCTCTTCGCGGGCTCCGGCCGAGCCGGGCGACGTCTTCGCGAGCTCGCGGCGCCGGATCGAGGGCGTCTCCCTCCGCTTCGGCCGCCTCGCCGAGGAGTTTGTGCGGGGAGCGCTCCAGCTCCTCACCGTGGAAGGACAGGTCCTTCATGGCCTGCAGACCGGCGAAATCCTCTGGCGGCATCTCAAGAGGAAGGCGCCCACCACGGCGGAGCGCCGGATGCTCGTCGAGGACGTCCGCAAGCTCCGGCACTGGGGGATGGTCGTCGCGGCGGCCGCCGAGAGCATCGAGAAGGCCGCGAACCACCCGCGGGAGGCCCTGGAGCTGGCCGAGCTGGCCCTGTACATCGCCGAGCGCGTACCCGGCGACGCGGCCTGGCGCGCGCGTCTCGCCGGATGGGCCGGGGTCCATGTCGCCAACGGTCACCGGGTCTGCAACGACCTGAAAGCCATGGAGGCGTCTCTCGAACGGGCGCTCCGCCTCTGGGACGAGGGAGCCCCCGGCGACCCCGGCCTCCTCGATCCCGCCGTCGTCCCCTGGATCGAGGCGGCGTGCCGGCGCGCCCAGCGGAAGTTCCGGAAAGCCATGAAGAAGATCAACGAAGCGCTGGCGCTCGACCGCGGGGAGCTCCGCGGGAAAATCCTGCTCACCAAGTCGGTCATCCACAAAGCTCTTGGTGACTTTGAAGCCTCAACGGCGGCTCTCTCCGAAGCGGCGCCCCTGATCGACGGCAAGAAGGAGCCGAGGCTTGCCCTTTACTTGAAGTTCAATCTCTTGTCGGACCTCAGCAGGCTGGGAAGGGCCCAGGAGGCCGAGGGGGGCCTGGGGGAGGTCAACCGGCTCGCGGAGCGGATCGGCGAGCAGCTCGAGCTTTCCAGGATCGTCTGGCTTCGCGGGCTCATCGCTGCTGGCCTCGGCCGGTTTGTGGAGGCCGAGGCAGCCCTCAAGCAGGCGCGGCGCGACTTCGAGGTCCATGGACTCGCCTTCGACTACGCCCTGGTGAGCCTGGATCTGTCCCTGGTCCTTCTGGAACAGGACCGGCATGGCGAGGTGCGGACGATTGCCGGGGAGATGATCGGGATCTTCAAGAGGCTCGAGATCGACCGGGAGGCGTGGATGGCTCTCGGGATCTTCTGCGAAGCCGCGCAACGGGAAGCCGCCACGGTGGAGTTGACCCGCCGGGTCCTGCACTTCCTTCTGCGCGCTCAGCAGGACCCCGGTCTGCGGTTCGAAGAGGAGACGGAAGGGGCCGAAGTCGAATAAGGCTCCGGCCCCCCGGCGTCGTTATCGGCTTCAGCCGCGGCAGCCGCCTAGGGGATCCATGGCGCAGCCTTCATCGGTGTGCGGTGCCCAGGTCTCTGCCGAACAGCCGCCCAGAGGGTCCACGATGCAGCCTGAGTCCATCGAGAACCAGAACAGGAGGGCGAGAAGAGTGGTCATGAAGAATCCTTTCCGGAGGCAGGCCGGCGGCGGCCGTCATGGCCGGCGGGCGGAGCCTCTCCGGACCAATGGTGCCCGGATTCGGGGGGAAAAATCCGCCGTCCTGTGACGTGACATCACGATGAGGAGAGACAGATGGGAACAAAGAAGCGCAAAAACCGGGAGAGGATCGACCCCGCCCCGCGGCTCGGCATGGTGCTCATCCGGTATTCCCTGGGGCTGTTCGAGCAGCAGGAGCTCGCGGCGGCTCTGGGGGTCGCGCCCAGCCAGGTCTCGATGTGGGAGAGCGGCGACCGGCCGATCCCCAAGGAGATCCTGGAGAGAACCGGGCGCCTGCGCGATCTCTCCCGGCCCCTCCTCGCGCAGCTCCTGCGCGAGATCCGGTCGTTCCTGCAGGTGTCGCAGGGGAGGAGCCGCGCCGGCCGCGCTCTGGCCGCCGCCGTGGCCGTCGACCTGCTTCCCCTGCTCGTGGACGTGCTGGCCGCCGTCGTTGCGCCCCTGATCCAGGCGGCATCAGCCCGGTCCACGGCCGGCGATCCGGCCGAAGCGCAGGAGCTTTGGAGCCGCCTCGAACGGCGCACCCCCGCGCAGCGCCTGCTCATCGTCGAGGAAGGAGAGGAGTACCAGACCCTGGCCCTCCACGACCGCGTGCTGGCGGAGAGCATGGCGTGTGCCGCAACCGAGCCGGGCGAGGCCCGGGAGCTGGAGCGGCTCGCTGCCCGCATCGCCGAGCTGGCCGGCCCTATCCCGACGGGATAACCGCTAGATCCCGGAGAGAAACGGCGCAGCGGAATCCGGTATGCTTCCCCGCCGATGCCCAGGCGCACAGACATCCACTCCATCCTGGTCCTCGGATCGGGGCCGATCGTCATCGGCCAAGCCTGCGAGTTCGACTATTCCGGCACGCAGGCCTGCCGGGCTTTGAAGCGCGCGGGCTACCGCGTGATCCTGGTCAATTCGAATCCGGCGACGATCATGACCGACCCGGAGCTCGCGGACGCCACCTACGTCGAGCCGCTGGTGCCCGAGGTCGTGGAAAAGATCGTCGAAGCCGAACGGCCGGACGCCTTGCTGCCCACCGTCGGCGGCCAGACCGGGATCAACCTGGCGATCGCCCTCTCCGAGCGCGGCGTCCTCGCACGCTGCGGCGTCGAGGTGCTGGGGGCGGACATCGACGCCCTGCGCCTGGGCGAGGACCGCCTCCTGTTCAAGCAGGCGATGGAGGAGGTCGGCTTGAAGGTCCCCAAGAGCGGCTACGCGGGGACCGTCGAGGAGGCCCGCGCCATCGTGGCGGAGGTCGGCTACCCGGTCATCATCCGCCCGAGCTTCACCTTGGGAGGAGAAGGCGGCGGCGTGGCCTACAACCGCGACGAGCTCGAAGACGTGGTCGAGACGGCGATTCATGCGAGCCCGGCCGGCCGCGTCCTCATCGAGCAGTCGGTCCTCGGCTGGAAGGAGTTCGAGCTCGAGGTCATGCGCGACCAGGCGGACAACGCCATCGTCGTCTGCTCCGTCGAGAACGTCGATGCCATGGGCGTGCACACCGGCGACTCGATCACCGTGGCGCCGCAGCAGACTCTCTCGGACCGCGAGTACCAGGCGATGCGCGACGAGGCCTTCCAGGTGATCCGCCGCGTGGGCGTTGCCACCGGCGGCTCGAACATCCAGTTCGCCGTCAGCCCGGAGACCGGCGAGCGGCTGGTCATCGAGATGAACCCGCGCGTCTCGCGCAGCTCGGCCCTGGCCTCCAAGGCGACCGGCTTCCCGATCGCCAAGATCGCGGCCCTCCTCGCCGTGGGGTACACCTTGGACGAGATCCCCAACGACATCACCGGGAAGACCTTCGCGGCGTTCGAGCCGACCCTCGACTACACCGTGGTCAAGATCCCGCGCTGGGCCTTCGAGAAGTTCCCCGACGCGGCGACCACGCTCGGCACCTCCATGAAGTCGGTCGGCGAGGTGATGGCCATGGGGGCGACCTTTCGAGAGGCTCTGATGAAGGGGCTCGCCGCCCTGGAGCTCGACAGCGCCGCGACGCGCGAGCAGCGGGTCTCCGATCCGGTGCAGCTCCGCGGCCGGCTGGCGATCCCCAACTGGGAGCGGATCTTCGCGGTGTTCGCGGCGCTCCGCCAGGGCTGGACCGTCGAGGAGCTGAACGCGGTCTCGCACATCGATCCCTGGTTCCTGCGGGAGATCCGGGAGATCGTGGAGCTGGAGGCCGAGCTCGCCTGCTGGGATCTGCGCTCGGTGCCGCCGCATCTCCTCGACCGCGCCAAGAGCTCCGGGCTGACGAACGCGCGCATCGCGGGACTCCTCAACTGTCCCGAAAAGGATCTCGCCGCGGCGCTGGCCGCCAAGAGCACCGCGGACCCGACCGGCTTCCGCCGCGTCTACAAGCGGGTCGACACCTGCGCGGCCGAGTTTCCGGCTCTGACGCCGTATCTCTATTCGACCTGGGGGACCGAGGACGAGACCGATCCGGACGAGCGGCCGAAGGTGGTGATCCTCGGCTCCGGGCCGAACCGGATCGGCCAGGGGATCGAGTTCGACTACTGCTGCGTGCACGCGGCCTTCGCCCTGCGCGAGGCCGGGTATGAAGCGGTGATGATCAACTGCAACCCGGAGACGGTGTCGACCGACTACGACACCTCGGACCGCCTCTACTTCGAGCCGCTGACGCTGGAGCACGTGCTGGCGGTCCTGGAGCGGGAGAAGCCTAAGGGGGTGATCGTGCAGCTCGGCGGGCAGACGCCCTTGAAGCTGGCGCGCGGTCTCGCCGCGGCGGGCGTGCCGATCCTGGGAACCTCGCCCGACGCCATCGACCTGGCCGAGGACCGGCAGCGCTTCGGCGCCCTCCTGGCCGAGGAGGGGATCCTGCAGCCGGAGAACGGCACGGCGACCTCATCCGCCGAGGCGCTGGAGGTGGCGCGGCGGATCGGTTTCCCGGTGGTGGTGCGGCCGAGCTACGTGCTCGGCGGGCGCGCCATGGCGATCGTCTACGACGAGTCCACGCTCTCGCGCTACATGCGCGAGGCCGCCGACGTCTCGCCCGGCCACCCGATCCTGATCGACCGTTTCCTGGAGGACGCCTTCGAGCTGGACGTGGACCTGATCTCCGACGGCCGGCAGGCGGTGATCGCGGGTCTCCTCCAGCACATCGAGGAAGCGGGCATCCACTCCGGGGATTCGGCGGCGGTCCTGCCGCCGTACCGGGTGACCCAGGCGGACCAGGACGTGATGCGGGACATCGCCCGCCGCCTGGCGCTGCGGCTCGGCGTGGTCGGCCTGATGAACGTGCAGTTTGCGCTGAAGGACGGGCGGATCTACGTCCTGGAGGTGAACCCCCGGGCATCGCGGACAGTTCCCTTCATCGCCAAGGCGGTCGGGGTGCCGCTGGTGAAGATCGCGGTGCAGGTGATGGCGGGGAAGACCCTGGAGGAGCTCGGCTTCACCGAGGAGCCGGAGGTGCCGGGCGTCTTCGTCAAGGCGCCGGTCTTCCCGTTCCGCCGCTTCCCGGGGACCGACCCTGTGCTCGGTCCGGAGATGAAGTCCACGGGCGAGGTCATGGGGGTGAGCAGCGCGTTCGGCAACGCTTTCGCCAAGGCCTGGCTGGGGGCGGGGCACAAGCTGCCGCTCCAGGGCACGGCGTTCCTCTCGGTGCACGACCGCGACAAGCCGTCGCTCCTGCCGATCGCGCGGCGCCTTTCCGAGCTCGGGCTCGATCTCGCCGCGACGGCCGGCACCGCGGCCTTCCTGGAGCGGAACGGCCTCTCGGTGCGCACCATGCTGAAGGTCCACGAGGCGCGCCCGCACGTGGTCGACCACCTGATCAACGGCGAGATCGACCTGGTGATCAACACCCCCTTGGGCCGCGCCTCACACGAGGACGACGGCGCCATCCGCCGCGCCGCCCTGAAGCACGACATCCCCTGCATCACCACCCTCTCCGGAGCCACCGCGGCGGCCGAAGGCATCGCGGCTCTCCAGAAGGACGGCTTGGCGGTGCGGCCGCTGCAGGCGATCCACCGGGGGGTGGCGGCAGCGGCGGATCGAGCCGGGTCTGGTAGCGCTGTGGTATTATAATGCCATATGAGACCAACGTACCCATGCCATTCGATTCGATCATCTGGGACTTGGACGACGATCCTGACGGCAATGTGCAGCATTGCGCCGACCATGGCGTCGCCAAGGAGGAGGTCGAAGAGGTGCTGGAGAACCCGACGGACACCGACGTCAGCCGGTCCTCCGGCCGACCCGTAGTGTTTGGGGACACCAGCGCGGGGCGGCACCTGATGGTTGTGTACGATGAAATCGATGCCAAGACCATCTATCCAGTGACGGCCTACGAAGTTCCCAGGAGGCACCGACGATGACCCTCCAGCGCATCACCCGTCATCGCAGACTTTCGCCTGAAGAAGCGGCGAAGTACCGCGAGATCCGGGAGCAGGTCACAGAGGAGCTGCCCGACCTGATCGCACGCCATCATGAGCGCTCGATCTCCCTCGACCAGTTTGGAGACCTGGTCAAGCAATTGAAGGCCGCGCGCGAAGAACAGGGGCTGAGCCTTTCTGACCTGACCCGGCTGACCGGCATGGATCGGTCGGCTCTCTCGAAGCTCGAAACCGGGCAACGCCTCAACCCCACCATCGAGACCCTCGTGCGCTACGCCGAAGCTGTGGGGAAGCGCCTGGTCGTCTCGTTGGAGAATGAATGACAGGCTGGCTTCGCCCGGCCTGAAAGGGGCACCCGGTCAATTTCTGGACTGAGAGATGTTCGAGCACACCCACTTCGTCGTCTGTATCCGGAACGAGGGTTGTGAGGATCTTCACCTTCGGAAGCTCTACCCTCAGCTCCCGGACGAGTCGGCTGCCCGGAGCGGGTTCATCCGGGTGATCGATGAGTCGGGAGAGGGCCATCTGTATCCGGAAGAAAACTTCCTCCGTCTGGACCTTCCCGACGCTGTCGAAGAAGCTCTAGCTGCGCTGCCTGTCTCCGAATAGAGCTCACCTCCCCCGCTACTGCCACGGCGAGCACCAGCGCCTCCGTCCCCTTCCCCGTCGCCAGCATCGTCTCGGGTCCCTTCGGCATCTTCCGGGGGGACACCAACGGACCAGACCGTGGGCTGAGGCAGCCACGCTTCTCCCTAGTCCTCCTCACCTGCGGTCGATTTCTGAGCACCTCTCCGCCCGCCGCATCGACTGCCAAGTCCTGGCCGAAGAGCTGGCGCCTCTGGAGGTCGCCTGGGCCCGCCACGGACCCCTCCGCCGTCACCGGACCAGGGATCGAAACGGCCGCTGGGGTACAATTGAAAAGGAGGGAAAAGGCCAATGGCAGGAGCGTTGAAGCAGGTGGACTTGATGCTCGAGGAAGATCTCGTCGAACGCCTCCAGGGAGAGGCGGAGAGTCGCCGGGTGAGCATGTCGGAGCTCGTCAGCTCCTTGCTCTGTCAGGACCTGGGAATGCAACGAGACGTTCAGGCTACTGTCGAGAAGATCCGCCAGCTCCGCAAGGCCGTCGGGCCGATGCCCGACAGCACGCCAGCCATTCGTGAGTCAAGGGATCGCGGATGGTGACCATCGGCGAGACGGTCTGACCGAAGCAGAGGTGCAGGCCTTCTGGGGCGAGTTGGTCCACCTCCCCCTCAACACCATCGAAGTCTCCCACCAACTTCTTTTCGAGACGCTCGCCTTCAGCTTCCGGGAGCAGGTCTCTCCCTACGACGCAACGTTCGTCGTCCTGGCTCGGAAGCTGGAATGCGACCTGATCACCGCGGATGGGGTTCTCTGGCGCAAGATCCAGGGCACGTGCCCTTGGGTCAAGCTGCTTTGAGACCTGCCGCCCTGTGCCTCATCCGCCCGCCGGGGAGTCCAAGATCGTCCCCTTCCCCGTCGCCGGCATCGTCTCGGGTCCCTTCGGCATCTTTCGGGGGGACACCAACGGCCCCGGCCCTTTAGCGAATCTTGATTTTTTAGCTGGCACCTGTATAGGTGCACCTGTATCGGTGGGCTCCGCACGCGACTCGCGCCGCGCTCCTTCAAATCGCTGAGGTTTCGGCGCGAGACGCGAGCCACTTTTTCAGAGATTGAGGGCTCTCACCGCTGCGGCGACCTGACAAGAGGCCAAGGACGGTCAAATCCTCATCCAAGTCGGGCCAGTGAATGAAGGCTCCGTCTCCAAAGATCTCGAAATGGCGACGCTCCGCCGGGCTCCCATGCCATAGCCGTGGGAACCAGACCAAGGGCACGATCAGGGTTCTGCCGTCCATCAAGTCGACGATCAGAGACTCGTCGTTCACGGTCACCTGTTTAGCCCGAGGCTCCTCTGTCTCAACGGCCGAAGAATTCATACCAGCTCTCCAAGAACTCGTCGCGGTGATCCTGGACGAGCGTCGCGATCGTGTTGAGCTCTGTCCGACTATAACCCCCCGCCCGCTGCAGGGCTACGGGGTCCAACCAGAATTTCGCCACCCGGGTTTCCCGTTGCACGTGCACATGCGGGGGCTCGTCTCGATCAAGAGATACAAAAAAGAACCGATGGGGGCCGACTCTGAGTACCGTGGGCATGCTCAGGCAGTCCTCTCGTTGCGCATGAAGGACTTTTACACCGCGGGCGGAGTGCGCCGCAAGACCCCTCTGTTCCGAGCCTGGGCAAGTTGACGTCAGAGATCGTCAGCCACGGTGACCGACGCCCTGGTTATTTAGCGAACTCTGATTTTTTCGCTGGCACCTGTAGCAGACCGTGCGGGAGGCAGCAAACTCGCCAAGAGGTGGCTCAACGGTCACCCATGGTTTGAGCTTGACGGTGAGCCGGTGACTGATGACGCAGCGCCATCGGAGCTGGAGAGGAAGGGCTTGGTTGAGCTGAAGCCTCTTACCGACCCTATAGCCGACCACCGAATACCAATCTCGCTAGGACACTACCCCCGCCCCCAAATCACCCAAAAGACAGCCAGCGAGTCGGGCGTTCTCCGGCCCGTGTCGCCCGCCGGCTGGCCTCCGGATGACCGCCGCCTGCAGCCCGCCCCCCCCTCCAGGGTCCCGTCAAAGTCGTCGGGGCCGGGACAGCCTGGGACCTCACCCCCTGACCCCCTCTCCCATCGCCCCCCCCACCGACCGGGAGAGGGGGAACCCTCCCCCCTCGTGTTTTCAAAGCTTTGGGTGGTGCCCCCTCTCCCGGGGGACGGGGGGGCGATGGGAGAGGGGGGTCAGGGGGTGAGGTCGGGCGGGGGAAGGCTCCGCCGCCGCATGACTTTGACGGGACCCCGCCCCCCCTCCCCGTGAGGCCCCTGTGCGGCCCCAGGCCATGGAACCGTGCCAAGGCCCGTCTGCCTGCCGCCTCTAAGTTTCTGTGCTGGAGTGCTTTGCGTAGTGCCCAGGGGCTGAATTGAACTACCGACACCGTGATTTTCAGACATACCGGCAGACCAATCCCTGGCCGAAAAACCCCGGGGACGAGAGAACCCGCCCCCGGGGGATGAGAGCTACTTCGAGATCGGCGGGATCAACCCTTCTTCGCCTTCGCGGCTTCGGCCGTCGCCTCCAGGGCCGCGAGCTGCTCCTTCACATCGGTGATCTTCTCGTCGAGCGTCCGGCGGCGGGGGCTCTTCGGCAGGCGCGGCTTGGCGCCGAGCTCCAACAGCAGGGGGCTGTCGACGCCGAAGACGCTCTGCGCACCGGCGACCAGGCGGTTGCGGAAGCTGCGCCCGCGCCGCAAGATGTCCCTGCTGCGCAGGGTTATCTCCTTCAGCTTGCTGCGGTAGACGTCCTGGGTGCTCTGGAGCTCCTCGCCCTCGGCGACCAGCGCCTCGAAGCCCTGCACGGTCTCCCCCAACTGCGGCAACTGCGGCAGCCGCGGCTTCACGTTCGCGATCTGCGCCTTCCAGGGGCCGAGTTTCTTGGACAACGTATCCGTCGACATGGTGTTTCTCCTCTTCTGAGGCAAACAGGCCGAATCCCGCCAGCCTGCCGGCGTTCATTCTCGAACGCCTCGTCTGTTGTGCTCGGACCGTCTCCTCCGGGAACGGCTCCCGGAAGCCAGCCGGTGCAGAGCTACCCTAACGAAGAGCTTCTACGATTGTCAAGAGTTCGGCGTCTAGATCCTATTTTATACGTTCAGCGCTATTCATTGGAGCTCACCAGTGTTCACCGGATTTTACCGGTGCCAACCGGGGTTCACCGGTGATCAGGGAGGATCATGGTGAACCGGTCGCGGTTCGCCGTGAACGGGACTGGGTTTTCCGTGAACGGAGACGAGATCACCGCGAACGCGGCCGATTCATGACGAACGAAGGCCGATCGCGGGAAACGGGCTGGCGGTCACGGCGAAGCGGGCCGGGATCACGACGAACTGCGGCCAGTTCACCGTGAACCGGCCCGCGATCACGGAGACCGGCAGCCTTTTCATCGTGCCCCGGCCTGCGGTCACGGAGTCCGGCGAGCGTTTCACCGTGACCCGGACCGCGGTCATGGAGACCGGCGGCCGTTTCACCATGACCCGGCCCTCGGTCATGGAGTCCGGCGGGCGTTTCACCGTGCCCCGGTCCGCGGTCACGGAGACCCGGAGCCGGTTCACCATGAATCAGGGAGGCCACCGGCCCGCTTCACCGCGCCAGCTGCTGCCACGCCAGCACCGCCGTCACCAGCAAACCGATGACGATGACCGCCGTGCGTGCCTTGTCCTGGCCGATGCGCTTGGAGAACCGGGCACCGGCATAGCCGCCGAGGGCGGCGCCCACCGCGAGCACCAGCGCCTCCGGCCAGGAGACGGCCCCCTTCCAGACGAAGTAGCCGGCGGCCACGATGTTGATGCACAGGTTGAAGAAGTTCTTGAGCCCGTTCATCGCGTGGATGTCCGTCAGGCCCAGGAAACCCAGCAGCGCCAGCATCAGAATGCCGATCCCGGCGCCGAAGTAGCCGCCGTAGACCGCGACCCCGAGTTGGAGAATCCAGGCCAGGATCCAGTGGCCGGTCGACAGGTGCTCCGGCGCGACCGGACCCTCTCCGCGGGACGGGGAGAACCGTCGTGCGAGCGCGCCGCGCACCATGAAAAGGACCGTCGCGAAGAGGACCAGCAGCGGCGCGAGGCTCGCGAAGATTTTTTCCGGCGTCCGCAGGAGGAGCGCCGAGCCGATGATGCCGCCGATGAGGCTGGGGAGGAAAAGCGTCTTCAGCCAGCGCCGGTTGGCCGCCACCTCGCGGCGGAAGCCATACATACTCGTGACCGCACCGGGCAGCAGCGCCACCGTCGAGGTCGCGTTCGCCGTGATCGCCGGCATCCCCAGGAACACCAGGGTCGGGAACGTCAGGATCGTCCCACCGCCGGCCATCGCGTTCATCGCCCCGGCGCCGAGAGCCGACGCGGCGAGGGCGAGGATCTGGAGCGGGGTCATGCTTACCCAGAGGTACTACATGAATCGACGCTCTCTCGCTGCTGACTCACCTGAGCGGGACGCTCGAAATCTTCCGGCATGCCCTCGAATGCCTTCCAGAAATCCTCCGGCCAATCTTCCCGCTTGCCAGGGTCCTGGCCGTTGCCGCTCCAGAAGACTTTCTCTATGCTCATCGCCTCTCCTGCTACGGGCAGTCTCTCCACATAGAGACTCTGTGGCGAGTCCGGCTGACGATTATGGCACGGAGGGTCGGCTTCGATACGATAGCCGGCGTAAGGAGGAGAGCATGTCCGACACCCGAATCGAAAAGGACAGCCTCGGCGAGATCGAAGTGCCCGCCGGGGCGTATTACGGCGCCCAGACGGAGCGGGCGCGGCGGAACTTCCCGGTCTCCGGAATCCGCCTTCCCAAGCGTTTCATCGCCGCGGTGGCGATGATCAAGGGCGAGGCCGCCGCGGTCAACGAGCGGCTCGGGATCGTGCCGGGCGAGGCCGCCCGCGCCATCCGCCAGGCCGCCGACGAGATCGCCGCGGGCCGTCACGACGAGCAGTTTCCGCTGGACATCTTCCAGACCGGCTCGGCGACCTCGACCAACATGAACGTCAACGAGGTCCTCTCGAACCGCGCCATCGAGATCCTCGGCGGGCAGATCGGCAGCAAGAAGCCGGTCCACCCCAACGACCACGTCAACGCCGGCCAGTCGAGCAACGACGTGATCCCGACCGCCATCCACGTTTCGTCCTATCTGGCGATTCAGGAGGAGCTGGAGCCCGCCCTGCGGCGGCTCGTCGAGGCGCTCCAGCGCAAGGCCGAGGAGCTCGACGTGGTGGTCAAGATCGGCCGCACTCACCTCCAGGACGCGGTGCCGGTCCGCCTCGGCCAGGAGTTCTCCGGCTATGCCCAGCAGGCCCGCTATGCCCTGGACCGTCTGGCCGCGGTCAAGCCCCGCCTCGCCGAGCTCCCCCTGGGCGGCACGGCCGTGGGCACGGGCTTGAACGCCCCGCCGGACTTCGCGCCCCAGGTCATCTCCCGTCTGGCCGAGCGCACCGGTTGCCCGTTCGCGCCCGCGCCGAACCGCTTCGAGGCGATGGCGGGCAAGGACGCTGCGGTCGAGACCTCCGGCGCGCTCAAGACGATCGCCGCGTCGCTGACCAAGATCGCCAACGACATCCGCTGGCTCGCCTCGGGTCCGCGCTGCGGCATCGGTGAGATCTCGATCCCCAGCCTCCAGCCCGGCAGCTCGATCATGCCCGGCAAGGTCAACCCGGTGATCCCCGAGTCGGTGCTCATGGTCTGTGCGCAGGTGGTCGGCAACGATACGACGATCACCCTCGCCGGCATGTCAGGCGTCTTCGAGCTGAACGTAATGATGCCGCTGATCGCCTACAACCTGCTGCAGTCGATCGAGATCCTGGCGAACGCCTCGCGCCTGCTGGCGGAGACGTGCGTCGAGGGGATCGAGGCCAACCGCGAGCGGTGCGCGGAGCTGGTGGAGCGCTCGCTGGCCATGGTGACCTCGCTGGTTCCGAAGATCGGCTACGACGCCGCGGCCGAGATCGCCAAGGAGTCGGTGAAGACCGGCAAGACCGTGCGCGAGCTGTGCCGCGAGAAGAAGGTCCTGCCTGAGGACGAGCTGCGGGAAGCGCTCGATCCCTGGGGGCAGACCGAGGGGGGCATCCACGCCGGGGGCGGCGGAGCCGGCGGCTAGCGCCTCAACCCACCCAGGACCAGCATGGTCCCGCCGCTCAGGAGGACGGCTCCGCTCAAGAGCAGGTCCGCCGGGTCGAGGTCCGGAGCGGACTGACCGAACCAGGCGGCGAGCAGGACGCCCAGGTGGAGCGCCAGCGCGGCGAGCAGGAGGCTGCGGGCGCTCCGCTCTTTCGAGATCTCCGGAACCGCGAGCGGCTCGTCGGGCGGAACGAGAGCTCCCGGGAGCGGGAAGACCAACTCGGTGGGAGTCTGCTCCGGCTGTGTTGCGCGTTCCGGCGCGGGAACCAGGGCCGGGCGGACCGGAGCCGGCCGGGGCAGGATCGTCTCCGCGTCCGCCTCGGGCAGCAGGCGGCTGCGGACGAGGACGGCATGCGGCCGCTTGTGCGGATGCGGCGGCCGGGGACGGTGGACGGGCTTCCGGATCGGTTCGGCCATGGCGCAGACTCCTTCACTTCTTTAGTGACGGACTGGCCGGAAAATGTTTCGTCTCTCTTTTGAAGTCGGGGAGGAAAGGAGGGGACGGACCCTGCGGACGAATCCGTCCCTGGGAGGCTCAGGCCTTTTTGCGGCAGGCGAAGGCTGTGGGAGCGCCCTTCCCATTCGGGACCAGAGCAACGAGGACCTCCTCGTGATTGCCCTCCTTGACCGTCTGCTCGGCGACCTTCTTGCCGGCCCGGTGGAACTCCACCTTGCAGGCGGAAGTGTCGGGCATCTGCAGCGTGACATACGTGTTGGGCTCGAGGGTCCCTGCATGCAGCGGCTGCACTACCGGCTTCACAACTTTTTCTTTGCCGGGGCCGCCTTTCGATGGCCGCGGGGCCTGGCCTCCAGCCACGACGCGATAATCAGTGCCCGATCCGGTCGAGTTGGAAACATCCATATCCTTCTCCTCTCATCTCTGGATCCCGTCGCCGCTCGTGGCGGGACGGCAAGTTAATTGGATGCAACCTCGAACATCGGTCGGCCCAGGAGATCGTCCCCTTCGGGACCACCGATCCCCCGGACCTCGATCTCATAGATGCCCGGGTCCAGGTCGGTCGACGGCAGGGAGAAGGCAATGACTCTCCGGCCGTCCACCTCCCTTGCGCCGATCCGCTCTTCGCGCCGGATCTCTTCCTGCGTTGAGGCGTTCCGCAGGATCGCCGCAAAGGAGGTGGACGGCTCACCGGGTGACAGTGGGAGCTGAATCTCGACCTGCCGGGTCTCCGGCGGGATCTCCAGACGGGGAATGTCTCCGCCGGCGGAGCGCACTGTGGTGAGCGCGAGCTGGAGCAGCAAGGGCGCGGGCTCCGGTCGTCCGGCGGGCTCTTGCCGCGGCGCGATACCTTCCTTCATGGAGGGCGGCGTCGCCGGCGCCGGGGTCTGGCCTGCGATCCGATCCAGCGGGGGAGCCGCAGGCTCCGGGCGGACCTCCTGCCTCGCCGGTACGGGCTGGGCGGGCAGGCCACGGGCGATCATGTTGGCCCCGGTGCCGGGACCAGGCATGACGGTCTGAGTCGCCAGCCAGAACCCGCCGGCCGCGATGGCCAGGCTCGCGGCCACCGCGGCGGCGCGAGCTCCTGGGCGGGCCAGGAGGCGAAACGCCAGGACCTCCGCGGGAACTTTCTCGCGGCTCAGCGAGGTCAACGCGCGAGCCAGGGCGAGGCGAGTGCGCCCTTCCGGCGATGCGGCGAGCCGCCGCAGCACACGGCCCCGCTCTGCCGGAGACAGATCACCATGCGCGGCGGCCGCCAGAAGATCGCCTTCCACGGCTTCGGCGAGCTCGAACAGATCGCCATCCTCCAGGAGGCGCCGTTCGAGGTCGTCCGCCTGTTCTTCATCCAGCCCGCCGAGCAGGTAACTCTTCAAAATCTCGTCGTCTTTCATCTCATCTTTCATGTCAGTGGATCTCATCCGGTGACCTCCTCCGGTTCCGGTCTGACCAGGAATGTCGAAAACGAGAGATTCGTTTCACCTGCGATCTCGGATGGATTTCACGCGGAGGCATTCCCGGACACAATCCTCGAGCTTGCGCCGGACGCGGTGGACGCGGATGCGGAGCGCGTTCATGGGGATGCCGAGCTGCCGCGACAGCATTTGGCGGCTGCGGATGTGGTCCGATTCCTGGTGGTAGCGCAGGACCAGCTCGCGCTGCTCCTCCGGCAACCGTTGGAGGCAGTGGCGGAGGCAGTCGAGCCGGTCGTCCGCATCCGGCTCCTCGGCCGCGAGGGCCGGCTGCCATTCTTCCCTTTCCAGAGCCGCACGCTCCCGGGAGGCGCGCCGCGCGACTTCCTTGGAGAGCAGGTGAGCCACGCCGCAGAAGTAGCCATAGGGATCGGCCGAGCGCACCTCGGTCCCTTCCTGGATACGCCGGGCGACCCGGTTGATCGTCTCGTCGGCCAGGTCCTCGGGGTTGCCGAAGCCGCGCCACTCGAAGAGGCGCACCAGCCGGCGGCGGATCGCCTCGTACTGGAGGCCGGCGCGATGGCGGTCCGCGTCCAGAAAGAGGAGCAGGGCGTCGAGGCTCTCAGGCGTCAGCCCTTCGGTGCGGGCGCGCCGCGCCGTCCGGGAGGCCCCCGCGGTATCGCTCACTTCCACTCTCCCTGCAGAGAAAAGCCGGCCCAGTAGTAGGGAGAGCGGTATTGCGCTTTGCTGGCCATTTCAATCTGCGCCCGCTGCAGGGACTCCGCGGCGGGGCGCTTCTCGACGAGCAGGTTGCGGTAGAAACTCTTCATCAGCTTGGCTGTGGCGCGATCCTCGACGCTCCAGAGGCTGGCGAGCACGCGGGCAGAGCCCGCATACATGAATCCGCGGGTCAGCCCGACCAGCCCCTCACCCCGCACCTCCTTGCCGAGGGCGGTCTGGCAGGCGGAGAGGACGACGAGATCAGCGTTCAGATTCAGGTTGTAAATATCCGACAGGCGCAGAAAGCCGTCCACGCGCGCTCCGGTCGCGTCGAACTGGGACAGCGCGAGCTTGGAGAGCTTCGGCTGCCGGCTGTCGATCAGCCCGTGGGTCGCGAAGTGGACATACCGGTAGTTGGCGAGCTCGCCCGAGGTGGCCGCGGCCGACGAGGCGGCGAAACCGAGAGCCGCGAGACGCTGGCCCGGGTCGGGCACGAAGATGAGGATGTCTTTGGCCTCCTGCTCCGAGAAGGGCAGACGCCCGAGGCTGAGCTGGTCGGACTGGCGCAGGGACGCCTGCGGCGGCTGGCCGCGATGGGCCGCGGCCTTTTTCGCATCTTGAAGCGGGACGATCCGTGCCAGCCGTGGATCTCCCGGAAACACCGGATCGGCCAGCACCGCCAGGGTCTTGGGAGCGGGAGCGCGCCCTTCGATCTCGCGCCGCAAGGCGGCCAGCGCCGACGCGGACGGCAGGCTCACGACCTGGTTCCGCGCCAGGATGCGTTCCTCCGGAGACGACGGCAAAGGCAGCGCCGCGAAGGGGACGTACTGGAGGACCCCGTCGCTGACCACGAGCAGGATACGGTCTCCCAGGAGACGCTCGACCGGGGCGAGGACCATCCGGCTGAGCTCGAGAGCGGTCCGCTCGACGGCGGCATCGGCCTGTGCCAGATCCGCGCTGGGCTGGTTGCGCGCCGTGATCGCATCGTAGTACTGGCGGGCGAGCGTCTCGATTTCCTGCCTCCCCGGCAGGGCGAAGCTCTGGAAGGTGCTCGCGGTGAGCGCCCAGAGATAGCTGCGGTCCTCGCCGAGAGAGAACTCCAAGAGGAGAGTCCGGTCGCTCAGCACCAGCCGCTGGATCTCGCGGACGGTCAGCAACTGCGGCTGGATGAGCGCCGCGTAGCTTTCGCTGTGCGCGCGCAGCGCGGCCTCCACCTCTTCGGATTCATCGAGCGCCTCGTTGAGCCGCTCGGAGGCTTGGGCGATCCGCTCCGGGCTCGCGTCCTGGTGGACCAGATCCATGTAATAAAGGTCGCGGTCGCGCAGGGCCACACGGGCTTTCGTCTCCCGCTCCAGAAGCTCCGGAGGGATGCCCCGCCGGAGATCGGCCCCCGCCTCGCCGAGCAGGTCCAGAAGGCTGCGGGCGCGCGCCTGCTCGCTGGCCCGCAGGGCTTCTTTACCGAAACCCTGGCGCGGCCGTTGCTCGTCCAGCCGCATCAAGGTGTCGATGTAGTTGACATAGAACACCTGCTGGGCGGCCAGAAAGACGGCGCGCTGATCCGAGGTCAAGACGCGGTTGCGCAGCGATTCGACCCGTTCGATCGCTTGGCGTCCGTCCTCCGCGCTGGCATCGAGATCTCCCAGCTCCTTGTCCACGCGGGCGAGTTGCAAGATCATGTCCGCGGCAAACCGGTGATCCGCCCTTCGCTCCGCCTGCACGGCCGCCTCGCGGAGCGTCGCACGCGCATCGTCGAGCCGCTGCTCTCCGTGCTCGACCGCTGCCCGGGCGGATAAACCGACGTAGCCGAGATCCGGATCCCCAGCCGCGAGGCGGACGACCTCCCGCCAATGTTCTAATGCCTCGACGGGCTTCTTGAGCCTGAAGTTCAGGAGAAAACCGATGTTGTTCTGCGCGAGAATCTCCACCTCGCGATTCCTGGTCTCGCGGGCGAGGGACAAAGCTTCCTCAAAGGAAGAGCGTGCTGCCTCGAGATTCCCGGCGTAGTGCTGCGCGAGCCCGCGGTTGTTGAACGAGGCGGCCAGGCGGGCCTGGTCGCTCTGCTGGCGGTTGATGTCGATGGCCGCGTCGTAGTTCGCCACGGCCTCGTCCCAGTTGCCGAGAGCGCCGTAGAGAACGCCGAGGTTGTTGTAGGCAGCCGCCCGGACCGAAGGGCTCGCCTCCGGAATTTCAAGGGCAGCCTTAGACAGCTCGAGCGCCTTCTGGGTCTCCGAAAGATCCAGGTGAGTCGATCCCAGATTGACCAGGGTGTTCGCCTCCTCGACCCGATCGCCGATCTCGCGCATCACGGCGAGCGCCTCTTCGAGGTGGACGAGAGCTTGCCGATGCTCACCGAGCCCTTTGAGGGCAAGGCCGAGGTTGTTGAGGATCTGACCCTCCTGACGGCGGGAGCCCGCCTCGCGCGTCTTGGCCAGGGCCTTCCGGTAATCCTCCAACGCATGCTCGGGATGATCGGCATCCACACAAGAAAGGCCGGCCTCGTTGAGGGCCTCGGCTTCCCGGATCGTGCTCCCCAGCGCGCCCCAAGCCTCCGCCGCCTGGTGAAGCCGGTGAGCGGAGGCCTCGGGTTGGTGCAGAAGCCGGTGTACGATTCCCAACTGATAGAGCTCCTCTGCCTCGCGCCGTCGCTCTTTCAGGCCGCTCCAGAGCAGGAGCGCCCTTTCGCGCTTCGTGAGCTGAAAGCGCCAGGACTCTTCGGTCCTCGTGAGCATGGCGTCGGCGGCTTGCTGGGTGGTCCGCACCGCCTCCGCGCGCTGCCGGTCCTCGTCCGTGGCGGGCCGCGCCGGGTCGATCCGGAGGGTGTAGCAATCGGCGGCCGGCGCGTTTCGAGGGCAGCCGAGCACTTTCAACTGATAGAGGCCCGGCCGCTCGGCGACCACCGCGATCTCCTCGTCCTCGCGAACCGAGTTCGGGCCGTCTACGTGGAGGATCTCCCGGCCATCCGGGTCGAGCAGCTCGATGCGTACGTCGGCCCGTTGTTCCACGACGGCCCGCACGAAATCGCCGGCTGCCAGCTCGATCGGGTGGAGATAGGCCCCCTCGGGCGACTCGGCTCGGCAGGCGAAGGCCCCCCCGAACCAAGTCAGGGCGAAAAGAACCGGCAGGAGATTGCTCACCCCGAAGGTCCGCGGCGGGCGTCGGGAGAGGCGGCTACAACTCATCCAAATCCTCGATTCGGCCGGTTCCGGGTCTCCACGCTCCCCAGCCCGGGCGATAGCTTTTTTTCTGCGCTCCGGGCAACCGGCAGTGACAGAAGTCGAGATCCATTCTACCGTTTCCGGCACAGCGCATTCCAGCAAGGCCGATGACGCGTTAAGCTGAGCGCGTGACAGGTTCGGACCAGGAGTTGCCTGAGACTGCGGCAACCCGCCGCGTCCTCCACTGCGATATGGACTGCTTCTACGCCGCCGTCCATATGCGGGACGATCCGTCTCTGCGCGGGTTGCCGGTGGTCATCGGCGGCCGGCCCGAGGGGCGGGGCGTGGTGGCCGCGGCGAGCTACGAGGCGCGCAAGTACGGCGTCCATTCGGCGATGCCCTCGTCGCGCGCCCTGCGCCTCTGTCCGGACGTGGTCTTCATCCCTCCTGATTTTCGCCGCTACAGCCGCGAGTCTGAAAAGATCTTCGCCATCTACCGCGAGATCACCCCCCTGGTCCAGGCTGTGTCGATCGACGAAGCCTATCTGGACGTCACAGACCACCTCGGCGAGTGGGGGACCGCGACCCGGGTCGCCAAGGAGATCCGGCGGCGGGTGCGCAAGGAGCGGGGGCTGACGGTGAGCGTCGGCGTGGGGCCGAACCGCCTGATCGCCAAGATCGCCTCGGACTTCCACAAGCCGGACGGCCTGACCGTGGTGCCGCCGGAGAAGGTCCAGGCCTTCCTGGACCCGCTGCCGGTGCGGCGTCTGCACGGGGTCGGTCCGGCCACCGAGCGGGCCCTGGCCGAGCTCGGCATCCAGACCGTGGCCGACCTGCGCAACCGCCCGGTCGAGGATCTCCTCGACCGCCTCGGCCAGAAGCATGGGCGGCTCCTTTGGGAGTTCGCCCGGGGGATCGACGAGCGGCCGGTGGAGACCCACCAGGAGCGCAAGAGCCTGGGGACGGAGAACACCTACGCCGTGGATCTGCGCGGCCTGGCCGGCATGGACGAGGAGATCGACCGCATGGCCGTCGAGGTGTCCACGGGCCTGGCGCGCCGCGAGCTCGCCGCCTGCACCGTGACGCTCAAGGTGCGCTACGACGACTTCACGACCGTCACGCGCTCGCGCACCTTCACGTTTCCTGCCCTCTCCGCCGGCCCGATCGCCGCCGCCGCCCGCGACCTCCTCCGCAAGACCGACGCGCCGACCCGCCCAGTGCGCCTCCTCGGCGTCACCGCCTCGAACCTGGTCCGTGGGCAGATCGAGCAGCTGTGGCTGTTCACGGCATGACCTCCCCTCTCCTCCGCGTCGACGACTGCGGCCTGTTCTGCGAAGCGGGTGGGTTTCACATCGATCCCTGGCGGCCGGTGCCGCGGGCGGTGGTATCGCATGGGCATGGGGATCATGCGCGGCCGGGGAGCGGGTCTTATCTGAGCGCGGCTTCCGGCGTGCCGATCCTGCAGCGCCGCCTGGGAGCCGAGGCGTCGATCGAGGGGGTCCCCGTCGACACGCCGGTGCGGATCGGCGACGTCACGGTGTCCTTCCACCCGGCCGGGCACATCCCGCCCGGTCTCTCGCCCTCTGGGCGCTGGAGACCGCGAACGTCCCGGAATGGCTCTTCGACGAGTCGTACGCCAGCGTTGGCGATCTGGCGGAGACGATCGCGCTCCTCCTCGACGGGATCAGCGGCGGAGGGTCCGGGCCGGACCTTCCGCTGTCCGTCTGGGTGAGTCCGGGCGCGAGCTGGTGCCGGTCGCCAAGGCCTCTTCGGGGCTCTCGGACCCGGAGATCCTGGAGCTGGACGGCTGGATCCGGCGGCACACGGTCCAGAAGTTCGGCCCGGTGCGCGCCGTCGAGCCGGTCCAGGTCTTCGAGCTCACCTTCGAAGGGATCGCCCTCTCCCCGCGCCACCGCTCCGGCATCGCCGTCCGCTTCCCGCGCATCGCCCGCTGGCGCCGCGACAAGACGCCGGAGGACGCGGACACGCTGGAGGGGGTGAAGGCCTTCCTGGCACACCCTTTGCTTTGAATTCTCACCAAGTCGGAGGCGCAGCTCCCAGGACCGAACTCTTCGTAGCGCCTCCGGCTCCTTTTGGGTCGGGTGATCGTCCGGAGCGTGATGCTTCGGTTTCTGTTGCGGAGGAGCTCCGATGCTCAAATGGGCCCTGATTTTTCTGGTCGTCGCCCTGATTGCCGCATTGTTTGGATTCGGCGGCATCGCCACGGGCGCGGCGGGAATCGCCAAGCTCCTGTTCGTGCTGTTCCTGGTGGTGTTCGTCGTCTCGCTGGTCCTGGGATTGGTGCGCCGGGCGTGAGCCGGCCCGCTGGCCGTAGAATGTTCTGACCGCAGGTCGGCCGTCCCTTTCGGTGGGCACGGATGGCGGCCCGTCGAGGACTGCGATGATCGAGCCGATCAGGCCGGAGCCTCCCCAGGAGGAGCGTCCGCGCCCCAATCTCAAAAAGCTCCGCGATGCTCTGGAGGGACCCTTCGGAGTCCGCTCCCTGTCGCTCACCGGACTGTTCGTGCTGGCCGCTTTTTACACGCTCTACTTCGCTCGCGCGTTTTTCCTGCCCATCGTGCTCGCCCTGCTCCTCAGCTTCCTGCTGACCCCGGTCGTCCGCATGTTGAACAAGCTCCGCATCCCCAACGGCCTCGGCGCCGCTCTGGTGATCTTCGCCCTTCTGGGCTCGCTGGGGCTGGGGATCTACGAGCTGGCCGAGCCGGCCTACGAATGGGCCGAGCAGGCGCCGCGGCAGCTCCGCCGCCTGGAGCGCCGGCTCGCCGAGTTCAAGAAGCCGGTCCAGACGATGAGCAAGGCGACCCAGCAGGTGGAGAAGATCACCCAGGTCGGCACCGGTCAGCAGCCGAACAAAGTGGAGGTCCAGACTCAGAGCCTGGGGGAGCGGGTATTCAGTCAGGCCACCGACATCACCGCCGGCGGCATGGTGATGTTCATCCTCCTCTTCTTCCTCCTCGCCTCCGGCGATCTCTTCCTGCGCAAGCTCATCCGCGTGCTGCCCAGCCTGTCGGACAAGAAGCGCGCCGTCGAGATCGCCCGCCAGATCGAGCGCGACATCTCGGCCTACCTGTCGACCATCACGGTGATCAACGTCGCCCTCGGCCTCGCCGTCTGGGGGATCATGGCCTGGATCGGCCTCCCCAATCCGCTCCTCTGGGGGGTGCTGGCGTTCGTGACGAACTACATCCCGTACCTGGGAGCGATCATCATGATCGCCGTGCTCGCCATGGTCGGGTTCCTGACCTTCGACGACACCGTGCGGTCCCTGATGGCTCCTGGCGCCTTCGTGGGTCTCAACCTGCTGGAGAGCTATCTGGTCACGCCCATGGTGCTGGGCCGCCGGCTCACGGTCAATCCGGTGGTCGTCTTCCTGGGCCTCACTTTCTGGGGCTGGCTCTGGGGCATCACGGGAGCCCTGATCGCCGTGCCGATCATGGTGGTCTTGAAGATCATCTGCGACCACAGCGAGCCGCTGCGCCCGATCGGCGAGTTCATGGGGGACTGATTCCCGCCTGTCAAGGATCTGTCCCCTTTTTCAATCCCAGACGTCGTCCTCCACGGCCTGCTCGTCCGGGCCGTCCGTCCCCTCCTCCCATTTCTCCATCTCGCGCCGCTCCTTCTTGGTCGGTCGGCCGGCGCCGGGGTCGCGGCGGGCCGGCGCCTGGCGAAGGATGCGGGAGAAGGGATCCTGCGCGGGCCGTGGAGGGCTCTGGTCTTCATAGAGCAAGGCGGCCTCGGCTTTGGGCACGGGCCTGTCCCGCAGCTCCTTGACGATGAGGATGCGGTCCCAGTCCCCTTGGGTGAGCTCGATGCGGTCGCCGGGAGCGAGATGGCGGTGGGCCTTGGCCATCTGTCCATTCACCTGGACGCGGCCGAGCTCGCAGGCGTGCGTCGCCTGGGTGCGGGTCTTGAACATGCGGGCCACGTTGAGCCATTTGTCGAGCCGGACGGACATGGCGGGAGTCTACCGCTAGAATTCCCTCCCATGCGGATCCCGCCCGAAGAGTTCGAGTCGCTGGTGGAGAAGGCTCTGGAGGAGCTGCCCGAGGAATTCGCCGAGCACCTGGACAACGTCGTCGTGATGGTGGAGGAGGAGCCCGATCCCGAGGACCTGGAAGCCCTGGGGATGGAGCCCGGCGAGGAGCTCTTCGGTCTCTACCAGGGGACCAGCCTCGTCGAGCGCGACACCTTCTACAGCGGCGCCCTGCCCGACCGCATCCTGATCTACCGCGGCCCCATCCTGCGCCACTGCGTCACCCGCCGTGAGGTGATCCGTGAGGTCCGCGACACCGTCGTCCACGAGCTCGGCCACCACTTCGGGATGGAAGAGGATCAGATGCCCTACTGAGAGGGCCGTCCGAACAACAGATCGATGAACGGCCGGTCCTCGGGAGGGCAGACCACGTAGACGTGGTCCCCGGGCTCCAGAACCGTCTCGCCGCGCGCGGCCACGAGCGCCGTGCCGCGCACGACCAGCATCGCCGAAGCGCGCGGAGGGAACGGGATGTCCGCGAGGGAGGCGCCGCAGACCGGCAGCGCCGGCTCGACGTAGAACGACACGACCTGCTCCGAGAGCGGCTGGAGCGAGCTGATCTCCAGGAGCGCGCTCGGAGCGGGCGCGCCCTCCTCCGCGATGCCGAGCCGGCGCGCCGCCCAGGCGACCGTGGAACCAGGCAGGAACGCGCTCACCACCACGACGCAGAACACGATGTCGAACACCGTCTCCGCCCCCGCCACGCCGGCGAGCACCGGGAAGATCGCGAGGATGATTGGCACGGCGCCCCGCAGCCCCACCCAGCCGACGAACAGGGCGTCGCGCCAGCGGAAGCGGAACGGGGCCAGGCACAGCATCACCACCAGCGGCCGGGCCACGAAGCTCGCGAGAAGAGCGAGGGAGACGCCGCTCCAGGCCGCGTCCAGAATCCGCGACGGGAACGACAGCAGGCCGAGCATCAGGAACATCGTCACCTGGCCCAGCCAGGCGACCGCGTCGTGGAAGCGGCGCAAGCCGGCCTGATAAGGGAGATCGCCGTTGCCGAGCACCACGCCGGCCAGATAGACCGCGAGAAAGCCGCTGCCATCGAGGAGCGTCGGCAGGCCGAAGGCGACCAGGGTGATCGCCAGCGTGAACACCGGATAGAGACCGCCGGCCGGGAGCCGGCTCCAGCGCAGCAGGAAGCGACCGGCGAAGCCGACGGCGCAACCGAGCCCCGTGCCGAGCGCGAGCTGCGCGACGACCTCCAGAAGGAGGTGAGCCCCGGTGGAGCTCCCCGCGGCCAGGCTGCCGGTCAGGGCGAGAGTGAGGATCACCGCCATCGGGTCGTTCAGACCCGACTCCAGCTCCAGCGTGGCGCCGACCCGCTCGCGGAGCTCCAGGCGGCTCCCGCGCAGCACGGAGAAGACCGCCGCGGCGTCCGTCGACGAGACCACCGCGCCGAGCAGGAAGGCGACCGGCCAGGAGATGCCGAGGAGCCGGGCGCCCACGGCCACCATCGTGGCCGTGCCGGCGACCCCGGCCGTCGCGAGCGTCAGGGCCGGCCCGAGACCGCGGCGGAACGTCCGCAGGGACGTGTTGAGCCCGCCGTCGAACAGGATAAGAGCGAGAGCGATCGTGCCGATGCGGAAGCTGAGCCGGTAATCCTCGAACTCGATCCCTCCGGGTCCCTCCGACCCGGCCAGCATGCCCACGATCATGAACAGAAGGAAGACCGGCACCCCGAACCGCGGCGAAGCGCGGCTGAACCGGCTGAACAGCACGCTGACGACAAGGAGGAGCCCGACAAGAACGAGCAGGCCGGCAGTCGTCAGGAGCTCGAGATGGGCCATGGGTGGCTTCCACGCGGCCCCTCGACGATATCAAGCCTCCCGGTCTTTGCCGCCCCTCACCGTCGGTTCTCGAGATCCACGTTGACGTCCCCGCGCGACCTCCGCCGTTCCGGGCAGAAGAAGCGGTCGAGATCCGTGCGCCCCCGCAGATGAGTGGCGGACGTCAGGTCCGCCGTGCCATCGAACGAGCCGCACGTGCCGCTGCCGGTCCGCCACCGGAAGAACCCGCGCGAGTCCACGGTCCCATCCAAGGGCCACGCGACCGCGCCGACCGAAACCACTCCGGACACGTCGCGCCCGTTCTGCACGAGATCGAAGATCGTCACCGCCTCGCCGTCATCTGAAGCGAAGATGCCGCTCCAGATTCCCGCGATACGCGGGACCGGCGCCGGCGGCGAAGTGGGACCGCCGCCATCATCATCGTCATAACAGGAGGGAGCCGCGAGAAGCAGGACCGCGAAGAGCGTACGTCGGAAGACAACCCGTCCGCACATGGCGGACCTATCCTGCAGGGACCGTGCCCGCACGATCGTCAAGCGTGAGAGCTCATTTATCGCCGGTCGGTAAGATCCGGAATCCAACCACCGTCTCGTCCGTCCCGAGCGTCTCGGCAAGGCGTGGCGCGCTCGACGGGTCCGTCGTCCGGAGCACCATGGTGTGGCGCGTGCGACCCTCACCGTCGAGGCGGTAGCTGAAGTTGCCAATGCTGAATCCGTGGCGCTCGATGAGCGCGCGCAGAGCGTCCTCCTTCAGGCCCGACGTGTGCACAAAGCGCACGTCCAAGAAATAGTAGGACTGAGTCGGCATTCTCGTCTCGATCCAGCGGAACAGGGACAGCACACCCAGTGTGAGGATCACCGAGACAGCGAGGGGAAAATACAAACCGATTCCAGCCAGGACGCCGATCGCCGCCGTGATCCAGATCGATGCCGCCGTGGTCAGGCCGCGGACAGAAAGACCTTCCTTGACAATGACGCCGGCGCCCAGAAAACCAATGCCGGTCATGATGCCCTGCGCCATTCGCGTTGGATCGAGCCGGATCGACTCTGCGGCGGCGCGGACCCAATGGGCTTCGTACACCGTGACCAGCATCAGGACGCTCGAAGCCATACAGACCAATGCATGGGTTCTGAATCCGGCGGGTCTTCCATGGTACGAGCGCTCATAGCCGATCATCGCCCCTGCCAGCAGAGCGGCCAGCAATCGCAGTACCATCTCGAGGTCATCTCTGGTGAAGCTCATGGTTCAGGGCCCAGCGCGGCCCCATGGGGGCGCGAGCCAAGGAAGTCATGCTACCGCTGACGCGGGCTCAGCGACAAGAAGGCTTCTCTTCTCGTATAAAGAAGAGGAAACTACCCGAGGAAAAGGGAGAAGCCGATGTCACCGCTGTTCCGTCGCACCCTGCTCGCCATCCTCTGTGCCGCCCCTGCGTTCATCCTTTCCTCCCCGGCCGCCGCGGACTGGCGGCCGGTCGGGCCGTTCGGCGGCATGGTGACGGTGCTCGCGGTCGAACCCGCGACCTCCACCGTCCTCGCCGGGACCGGGAGCGACGGCCTGTTCCGCAGCCGCGACCATGGAGAGACCTGGCAGCCGGTCGGGGATGGGTCGTATGGTGTGTTCCGCATCGTTTTCGACCCCCGCCACCGGGGAACGGTGTACGCGGTCCAGGGGAGATTTCTGCAGAAGAGCACCAACAGCGGACGATCCTGGGGTTCCGTCAGCCTCCCGTACGACGACGTGGTCGCCGCTCTGGCGATCGATCCGCGGCGATCGATCCTCTATGCCAGTTTCGCGCACAGCTTGTACAAGAGCGCCGACGGAGGAGCTCATTGGACCCGCGTCCACGACAGCCTCCTCGAAGAGGACCTGGAGGTCGATCCGGCGACCTCGGCGGTGTACGCGGCCACCCCCACCGGCCTCTACCGGAGCCGGAACGGCGGAGGCGCCTGGCAGCGTCTCAGTCTCGACGCCTCCGTCCTGCACGACGTCTCGATCGCTCCCTCGAATCCTTCGGTGCTGTATGCCGGCGGGGAGTACGGGCTCTACCGGAGCACGGACGGCGGCGGCCATTGGCGGGCGATCCATGAGGGGCTGCCGAGCCCGGCCGTGACCTCGATCACGGTCCACCCCAACCGTCCATTGACGCTGTACGTCAAGGTGCGGGCCCCCCAGTGGGGCCCGATAGGAAGGCTGTTCTGGAGCGTCGACGGAGGCGCCCACTGGCAGACGGCAGGGCCGGGTCTGCCGGAGGGCAACCTTCTGTCCTTCGCGATCGACCCGGCCGCGCCGTCGCGGGTCTACGCCGGGCTTCCGCAAGACGGCGTCTACCGCAGCGTCGATGCCGGACGCCACTGGTCTTGGGCGAACAGAGGCTTGCGGACGCAGAACGTTTCTCGAGTGGTGCTCGACCACGAGCGACCGGGCACCGTCTACGCCGGTCCGTTAGATTTCGGGCTGGTCAAGTCGACGGACGCCGGCCGGTCCTGGAAGATCATCAACGACCGCGTCTACTATGGCTGGAGGACGGCGACGGTCGCCCTGGACCCGGAGCAGACCTCCACTGTTTATGCCGGCATTCCCGGGCGGCTCGAGCGCAGCGACGACGGAGGAGAGCACTGGCGGCGCGTCGACGTCGGCCTGCAGGGGGTTTCCTTCAATGGACTGATCACGATCGACCCGAGCCAGACCTCCACGTTGTACGCGGGAGGCGATCCCACGATCTTCAAGAGCACGGACCGCGGGGAGACCTGGTTGCCGCTGGGGCAACCGGCGGCGTGCATCACGCAGACGTTGGACCTGGACGTCAGCCCGTCGAATTCGTCGGTCGTCTTCGCCTCGGCCCTGGCCAGCGGCGCGAGCTGTCCTCCCGGTCCTCGCGGCAATCCTTTCGGCTTGTTCAAGAGCATGGATGGTGGCGCCCACTGGGCGCGGACCGGCCTCTTCATGAACAAGGTGGTCCTCGACCCCACGGACTCCTCGATCGTCTATGGCATGGACTACTCCTACCACCTGCTCAAGAGCACGGAAGGCGGAGCGAGGTTCACGCGACTGAGCCTGCCGGGCCCGGGCCTCGCGACGACGCTGACGATCGATCCGGCGGATCCTTCCAGGCTCTATGCCGGCTCCATCGGCACCGCCTTCACCAGTGCGGATGGCGGCGCCACCTGGGAGCAGGTCGGGAAAAAAATCGAGGGCTGGGTCTACGACCTCGCGATCGATCCCGACGTCCCGGGCCGGCTCTGGGCCGCCACGACCCGCGGCGTGTTTGTGTTCGCTCCCTGAGCTCCGTTCTCATCGTCGCTGCCAGCAGGATCTCCCGGCCGACCGGTATCCTCCGGGCTCTGCTAGTCTTCCCCTGTCGACCGAGCCACCTCATGAAAAGGTCACGCAAGGGCCTCCTCTTCCTGATTCTCAGCCTGCCGTTCCTGGTGCTGGCGGCGGCTCTTCTCTATATGGCTGGCATGTCGTGGCTGGAGGGGGAGCCGCGGAGCTTCTGGCAGTCGGTGGAGTGGGCTGCGGAGACGCTGACCACGACGGGCTATGGGGCGGACAGCCGGTGGGGGCATCCGGCCATGGTGCTCTTCGTGATGTGTGTCCAGTTCATCGGGGTGTTCCTGGTGATCCTGGTCTTTCCGGTGTTCCTGATCCCGTTCCTGGAGGAGCGGTTCGAAGCCCGGCTGCCGCAGGAGATCCCCAAGGAGCTGGATCATCATGCCGTGGTGTTCCGGCATGGGCCGCCGGTCGAGAGCCTTCTGGCGGAGCTACGTGGGGCGCGGGTGCCGGCTTTGGTGCTGGAGCCGGATGAGGCGACGGCGCGGCGGTTGTTCGAGCGGGGCGATCTGGTGCTTCATCGCAGCGTCGACGACGGCGGGCTCAAAGCCTGTCATCTGGAACGGGCGCGGGCGCTGATCGCCAACGGGACGGACGATGAGAACGCGGCGCTGATCCTCACGGCCCGGCAGCTCGGGTTCACCGGGCCGATCCTGGCTCTGGTCGAGGAGCCCTATCACCGGCGCCCGATGATGCTGGCCGGCGCGAGCGCCACGTTCACGCCGCGCCACATGCTGGGCGCGGCTCTCGCCGCCCGTGCCTCGCACAAGATCAGCCCGCGGGTGTCCGGCATACAGCAGCTCGGGCGCAATCTGGAGGTGGCCGAGATGCGGGTGGAGCCGGGGAGCCCGCTCGCCGGCAAGACGCTGGACGAGGCCGACGTCGGCGCCCAGACCGGCGCCTCGATCGTGGGGCAGTGGGTGGGTGGCGAGCTGGAGGTGCTCACCGGGGCCAACGTCCGTCTCAAGCCGGGCGGCATGCTGGTCGCCATCGGGAGCCACGAGAGCATCGACCGCCTGAGCCGCCTGGCCGAGGGCGCGGTGGCCACGCGCCGCCAGGGACCGTTCGTGGTGGGCGGCGGTGGCGAGGTAGGCCGCAAGGTGGCCGAGCTGCTGCGCGCGGTGGACGAGGAGGTGCGGCTGATCGACTTCAACCCGGGAGCGGAGGTGGATCTGGTGGGCGACATGCTGGATCTGAATCTCCTGGAGCAGGCCGGGGTCCGCGAGGCGCAGGCGGTGATCCTCGCGCTGAACACGGACGCGGCGACTCTGTTCGCCACGGTGATCCTCAAGGACCTGGCGCCGGAGGTGCCGGTGATCGCGCGGGTCAACCACTCGGAGAACGTGGAGCGGATCCACCGCGCCGGGGCCTATTTCGCGTTGTCGATCAGCCAGGTGTCGGGGCAGATGCTGGCCAAGAAGCTGCTCGGGCAGGAGGCGATCGCGGTCGATCCCCAGCTCAAGATCTTGAAGGTGGCGGCGGACGGCCTGCGCGGCCGCCATCCGTCCGATCTCAAGGTCCGGGAACGGACCGGCTGCTCGATCGTGGCGGTGGAGCGCGGGGACGAGGTGCTGGTGGAGCTCGGGCCGGGCTTCCGGTTCCAGCCCGAGGACTCGATCTACGTCTGCGGCAGCACGGGAGCGGTGCGGCGGTTCACGGCGGCGTTCGGGTGAGGCGCCTCACCCGTTCCGCAGCTTTTCGATCTTGCGGTCGCGGTCGTCCTCGATCCTGCGGCGTTCGCGGACGTAGTTGTCCTCATCGTCCCGCCGCGTCATCGGGTTGGACCGGCTGAGGCTGTCGCGGTGGAGGATCTCCATCTCGGCGAGCCGGGCCTCGGCCTGCCGCCGGACCTCGGCGATCTTCTCCTGGGTGTCCGCGGAGAGGCCCTCTTCGCGAGGCCGTTCGATCCCTTGCTTCTCGAGCCGCTCGAGGGCGAGCTCGTATGCTGATTTCATTCCGGAGGGTTTATCTTTGTCCGCCATAACGCCGAGAGGATAACATTGGCGCGCCAAAGTGGCGCGATCCGGCCCTGAATCCTGGGAAAACACGGCCTCTTTCCCGGGCACCGGATTTGCGAGGAGAGGGGCCACCGAGGAGGAATGATCCCCGATGATCGAAGCGCAGAACCTGACTCGCCGCTATGGCGACTTCACGGCGGTCCGTGACATTTCGTTTTCCCTGGCCGATGGGGAGATCGTGGGCATGCTCGGGCCGAACGGCGCGGGCAAGACGACGACGATCCGCATGATCACCGGCTTTCTGCCCCCCACCAGCGGGCGGGTGACGGTGGCCGGCAAGGATCTGGTGGACGCACCGCATGCGGCGCGCCGCCAGCTCGGCTATCTGCCGGAGAACGTGGCCCTGTACAACGAGATGCGCGTCGAGGAGTACCTCGCCTATCGCGCCCGTCTCGAAGGGCTCAGCCGCGCCGAGGCCCGCGAGGGGATCGGCCAGGCGCTGGAGCGCTGTCTGCTCTCGGAGGTGCGCCGCCAGATCATCGGCACGCTCTCGAAGGGCTACCGGCAGCGCGTGGGGTTGGCCACCGCCATCCTCCACAAGCCGGGCGTCCTCGTCCTCGACGAGCCGACGGTCGGCCTCGATCCCAAGCAGATCATCGCGATCCGCGAGCTGATCCGCGAGCTGGGCCGGGAGCGCACGCTGCTGCTGTCGACCCACATCCTCCCCGAGGTGGAGCTGCTCTGCAACCGCGTGATGATCATCGACCGCGGCCGGATCGTGGCCGAAGGGACGCCGGAGAGCCTGCGGGAGACGCAGGTGGGGAACCCCGCGGTGCGCATCCTTCTGAAGGATGCTCCGGCGGAGGCCGGCGAGGCGCTGGCCGCTCTGCCGGGGGTGACCTCGGCGCGGGCCGGCTCGCTGGCGGGCGCCTGGATCGTCGAGCACGAGCGGAGCATCGATCTGCGCGAGGCGGTCTTCCGGGAAGCGGTGCAGCGCGGCTGGGTGCTTCTCGAAATGGGCCGCGAGCGCGCCACGCTGGAGGACATCTTCGTGCGTCTCACCACGCATGACGTCGCCGCGGGCACGGCCGGGGAGACGCCGGCTGCCGAGGCGCCGGTCGAGCCGCCGGCGGAGGAGATCGTTCAATGAAAGCCGTCTGGGCGACCTACACGCGCGAGCTGCGAGCCTATTTCTTCTCGCCGCTCGCCTACATCGTGATGTTCTTCTTCCTGATCGTCACCGGATTCATCTTCATCAACCTGGTCGGCAACCTTGTGGACCCGCGGGTCACGGCGCCGGACCCGGCGCTCAGCTATTTCTTCCGCAGCTCCTGGCTGATGCTGATCCTGCTCGCGCCGGTGCTCACCATGCGCCTGATCAGCGAAGAGCTGCGCAGCGGCTCGATCGAGATCCTGATGACCGCGCCGATCACCGAGTCGCAGGTGGTGACCGGCAAGTACCTGGCCGCCCTGACCTTCTACGCCAGCCTCTGGCTGCCGACGCTGGTCTACGCGATCCTGATCGCCCGCCAGAGCGAGGTCGATTGGGGGCCGGTGGCTGCCGGATATTTGGGGATTCTCAGCATCGGCGCGCTCCTCCTCGCGGTAGGGACGTTCGCCTCGGCGACGACGCGCAGCCAGCTCGTGGCCGCCATGGTGAGCGTGGCCCTGGTGTTCCTCCTGTTCCTGCTCGGGATGTTCGAAGGGCTGTTGACCAGCGAAGGGCTGAAGCAGGCCCTGAGCTACGTCAATCTCTTCGATCACATCGACGAGCTCTCCCGCGGCATCGTGGACACTCGGCGTCTCGCCTACTACGGCACCGGCGTCTTGTTCTTCCTCTTCCTGGCGACGCGCGCCCTGGAAGACAAGAAGTGGAGGTAAGGTGATGGCGACCGACGCGAAGCCCGTGAGCCGCCGCCAGCTCGTCCGCACCGGGACCCTCTCGGCCGCCGTGCTGCTGGTCGCGGCGCTGTTCGTGATCCTCAACTATCTCGGCTGGAAATATCATCACCGCTTCGACTGGACGGCCGGCGGCGTCTACTCGCTTTCGGACAAGTCCCGCAACGTGGTCAAGGAGCTCAAGCGGGACGTGGAGTTCGTGGTCTTCATCGCCCCCGGGCAGGACCTTTACGAGCCGGTGAAGGAGATCCTCTCGCAATATGACGCCGCTTCGCAGCGGATCAAGGTCCGTTATTTCGATCCGGAGCGCAATCCGGTCGAGGCGCAGCAGCTGATCCAAAAATACAACGTGTCGAGCACCGGCCAGGTGGTCGTGGTGAGCGGGCAGGACCGGCGGGTGATCGAAAGCGCCGACCTGGCCGAGATGGACTATTCGGGCATGCAGATGGGCCAGCCCCCGAAGATGACCGGCTTCAAGGGAGAGCAGCTGTTCACCGGCTCCCTCCTGCAGCTTGCCGAAGGGCGCAAGCCGAAGATCCTGTTCACTACCGGTCACGGCGAGCGCTCGCTGGACGACCGCCAGGAGCATGGCCTGTCGAACGTTCACGATCTCCTCGGGCGCGACAACTTCGAGCTGGAGGAGTGGGCCTCCCGCACCGCCGCCGCCGTGCCCCAGGGAACCGACGTGCTGGTGATCGCCGGCCCCACAAGCCCGCTCATCGAGTCGGAGCTGAAGGCTTTCACGGCCTATCTGAATGGCGGCGGCCGGATGTTGATCCTGGTCGATCCGACGCTCGGGCAGACGGCCGGCTCGGGGCTGGTGCCTACGGGCCTGACCCAGTGGCTGGCCGGGTACGGGGTGGGGCTGGGCGACACGATCGTGATCGATCCGAAGGGGGCCTATCCCGGAGCGCCGCCGTACACGCTCTTCCCGTCGGGCTACGGGGATCACCCGATCACGGAGCCGCTCTCTCAGGCGGGGGTGCCGGTGCTGCTGAACGTGGCCCGCTCGGTCGCGGCCAAGCCCACGGGCGGTTACCAGGTCGCGGAGCTCCTGCGCACCACCGAGGAGGGTTGGGGCGAGACGTCTCTGGGCGCCGTGGAGGACGTTCAGAAGGACCCGCAGGATCTGCCCGGCCCGGTCTCCCTCGGGGTCGCCGCGGAGAGCCCGAAAGAAGAGGGGCGGAAGCCGATGCGGCTGGTCGTTCTCGGCGATTCGGACCTGGCCACAAATCAGCTCGTGCAGGGGATGCCGGCCAACGCGGTGCTCCTCTCCAACTCGCTGAACTGGTTGGCCGCGCGCGAGGCGCTGCTGACCATCCCGCCGAAGAAGACCGAGAACGTGCGGCTCAACCTGACGGGGGACCAGCTCCGGACGCTCTATCTGGTGGTTCTCCTGCTGCTCCCCGGCCTGGCCGTCGCGCTCGGCACGGTTGTCTACGTCCGCCGGAGGAGATGAGGCGATGCGTCTGCGTACGTTGCTGATTCTCCTGGTCCTGGTCCTCGGGCTCGGCGCGTTCATCTGGTTCTACGAGCGCGAGCTGCCGTCGAGCGAGGAACGCGTCGAGCAATCCAAGAAGGTCATGGCCGTCAAGAAGGACGAGGTCCGGAAGGTGGCTCTGGAAACTCCCGCAGGGAAGGTGACGTTCGAGCGGGTCTCCCATCCCGAGGAGGAGAAGAAGAAGGACGAGAAGAAGCAGGACGAGAAGAAAGAAGGTGAGGAGGCGCCGGGGGAGGAGGCTCTCGAGCAGCCCGAGAGCGAGTGGAAGATCACGGCGCCGCTCCAGGCGCGGGCCGACGCCTTCGCGGTGGACGGCCTGCTGGAGTCGCTCACCAATCTGGAGAAGAGCCGCACGCTGGAGGACGTCGACCGCAAGGACGTGGGGCTGGACAAGCCGCGGGCCACGGTGCGCATCGAGACGGAGGACGGCACCAAGGTCCTCCAGCTCGGCGCGGCCGTGCCCACCGGCGGCTCGCTGATCGCCGGGCTGGAAGGAGAGAACGAGGCCTACGTGGTGAGCGACACGATCTGGTCGCAGATCGATCGCGAGCCGGGCTCCTGGCGCGACCGCCAGCTCTTCCGGGCGAGCCGCGACGCCATCGCGCGAATCGCGCTTTCCGCACCCGGCGGGCAGAGGATCGTCCTGGCGGAGCAGGGGGGGCGATTCCGTATCGAAAGCCCTTTCGCTGATCGAGCTGATAAGACCCTGGTCGACGATCTCTACGCCGACCTGAGCGGTCTCACCGCGGTGCAATTCGTGGACAAGCCGGAGCTCGCCCCCGCGGCGATGGGGCTCCAGCCTCCGCAGAGAGTCGTCGAGGTGACCTTCAAGAATGGCGATCCGTTGCGGATCGAGCTGGGAGCGCCCACCTCCGCGGCGCCGGAGCCGCCCTCCGATCCGTCGGCGCCTCCTCCTCCCGCTTCGATCTACGCGCGGGTGGGGCCGCAGCTCATCGAAACCCAGACGCGCCTGCCGCAGACCGCCGCGCATCCGCCGGCGGACTGGCGCGCCCACGGCCTCTCCGCCTTCGAGGTCTACGACATTGAGGGCACCACCATCCGGGACGGGAAGGGACCGCTGCGCCTGACCCGGGCCGGCACGGATTGGAAGCGCGGGGAAGAGACGATCTCGTACATGCCGGTCAGCGACTTTCTCTTCGCCCTGACCGGAGCCGAGGCCGACCGCCTGCTCTCCACCCAGGAAGCCGGAGCCCTCGGCCAGCCGGTCCTCACCGTGGAGCTGGACGCCAAGCAAGCCGGCAAGGAGACGCTGACGCTCTATCCCGCGCGGGCCGACGGCGCACCAGCCCGGGTGAGCGGCCGCGACGTGGTCCTCCTCCTGCCCAAGGACAAGCTCCAGGAGATCCTGGCGCGGCTGGGGGATGTGCGGGGGGCGAAGAAGCTGGCCCCCCACCCCTGACCCCTCCCCCGCGTAGCGGGAGAGGGGCACCCCCGCCCGCCCGGAGGCTAGTCTTCTCGGAGTAGGATAATGTGTGGACAATGCGTAACCATAGACCACACCTTACTGAAGTGGCTCGGGCTCTTCGGCGGGAGATGACTCCGACTGAGGAAATTCTCTGGGCAGAGCTCCGTAATCATCGGCAATTGGGCCATCACTTCCGCCGCCAGGTGCCCATCGGCCCCTTCATTGCCGATTTTGCCTGCCTCTCGAAGAAGCTGATCATTGAGGCGGATGGGCGCCATCACCTGGACAATCCTCAAGACGCAGAGCGCGACCGTTGGCTCCAAGCCAACCGCTTTCGAGTCCTCCGCTTCCAGAACGACGAGATCTTGAACAACATGGCCAAAGTCCGAGAAGCCATCACCCAGGCTCTCTTGGAACTACCTTCTGTGCGAACAAGCTAACTTCTGAGAGGGAGGGGGCGCCCTCTCCCGCTTCGCGGGGGAGGGTCGGGGAGGGGGCCCTGCCGGAGGCCTCTCAGTCAGTTTCTCTCGCTGAAACCTATGTACAATTATCTGGAGAGGACGCCGCGGAGTACCAGCGTCTCCTGGACCTGAAGGAGAACAAGGAGATCCAGCAGATGGAGCTGACCTGGTTGGGAAAGGCCGAGGCCAAGGGCTTGAAGCAGGGGCTGAAGAAGGGCATGCAGAAGGGACTTGCGAAGGGACTGGAGAAGGGAGTGCAGAAGGGAGTGCAGAAAGGCAAGGCGCAAGGACGGGCCGAGACGGTGGAGCAGATGCGGCAGGTTTTGCTGCGACGCATCGAGCAGAGGTTCGGAACCGTGCCGGAGCGCGTCCAAGCGAGGGTCCAACGAATCAAGACCGTCGAATCCCTGGCCGAAATGCTGGAGAAGCTTCCGCTCCTGCAATCCGCCGACGATCTTCTCGTCCGCCGCAACGGGCGGGCCTGAGCCCCCCGCCCCTGACCCCTTCCCCGCGGAGCGGGAGAGGGGCACCCCCGCCCGCCCTACTTCGAGTTACTGAAAAGCAAGACGAATTCTGAGTTGCGGTTCCCCCTCTCCCGCTTCGCGGGGGAGGGGGCCAGGGGGAGGGGGGGCTACCGCCGCGGACCCGGCGGCTCCGGTGGCTTCTGTGTGCCGTGGCGAGGCAGCGTGGCCGTCGGCGAGGCTCCGTGCTTGGCGACCTCGGCCAGGGTTGCCGCGGCCATCACGCTGTGGTGGCGGCCATAGAAGAAGTAGATCACCAGGCCGATCAGCAGCCAGACCGCCAGCCGCAGCCAGTTGTCGGCGGGAAGCGAGAACATCAGCAACAGACAGCACAGGACCCCCAGGATCGGCACGACCGGCACCCACGGGCAACGGAAGGGACGCTCGGCGTCGGGGTACTTCTTGCGCATGATGAGGACCGCGGCGCAGACGATAACGAAAGCGAGCAGGGTGCCGATGTTCGTCAAGTGGAGGAGGAAGCCGAGCGGGAGGAAGCCGGTGAGCAGGCAGACGAAGATGCCGACCAGGATCGTCGACCGCCAGGGGGTGCGGAACTTCGGATGGACGTCGCCGAAGAACCCCTTGGGCACCAAACCGTCGCGCGCCATCGCCAGGAACACCCGCGGGCCGGAGAGCATCATCACCAGGAGCACCGAGGTGATGCCGGCCACACCGGCGATCGCGATGATCACCTCGGCGACACCGAGACCCTGCTGCTTGAACGCGTTGCTGACCCCTGCCGCGACGTCGATCTGGTTGTACTTGACCATGCCGGTGAGCACGGCGACGACGGCGATGTAGAGGAACGTGCAGAGGAGGAGCGAGGTGATGATGCCGATCGGCACGTCGCGCTGCGGGTTCCTGGCCTCCTCGGTGTGTGTCGACACGGAGTCGAAACCGATGTAGGCGAAGAAGATGATCGCCGCGCCGGCGAGCATCCCCAGGGGGTTGCCGCCCGCATCGGTCTGGCCGGCGATGTGCTTGCCGAAGAAGCTGAAGCCGGTCCAGCCGTACGGCGCGAACGGATGCCAGTTGTCCGGGTTGATGTAGAAGGCGCCGACCCCGATGACGAAGAGCACCGCGGCCACCTTGATCCCGACCATCGCGGCGTTGAAGGAGGCGCTCTCGGAGATCCCCTTGACGAGGATGATGGTGACGATCGTGACGATGATGATCGCCGTCAGGTTCACGTAGGAGCCGGTCGATTCGAACACACCGGTCGCCGCGTTGTAGCGGATCGGCGCCTCCCGCAAGACGGCCGGTAATTGGATCCCGGTCTTCGCCAGGACGCTCTGGAAATACCCGGACCAGCCGTTGGCGACGGTCGCGCTCCCCACCGCGTACTCCAGGACCAGGTCCCATCCGATGATCCAGGCGAACAGCTCGCCGAGGGTGGCGTAGGCATAGGTATAGGCCGAGCCGGCGACCGGCACCATCGAGGCGAACTCCGCATAACAGAGCGCCGCGAAGATGCAGGTGATGCCGGCGGCCATGTACGAGACCATGAGCGCCGGGCCGGCGACGTTGTGGGCCGCCTCGCCGGTCGCGACGAAGATGCCGGCGCCGATGATCGCGCCCACCCCCAGCGCCGAGAGCTGGACCGGCCCGAGCACCCGGCGCAGCCGGTTCTCGCCCTTCATCTCCTCGAGCAGCAGCCCGAGCGGCTTCCTGGCAAAAAGTGAACTGGCCATGAATCTGGCAAAAAGTGGATTGGCCATGAATCGTGAACCTCCAGGTTGGAACGTTAGCCCCCCTCGGCCCGAGGAGTCCCCCGCCGGCGCCAGACCCAGTACACCGGGATGCCGGTCAGGACGATCACCAGCCCCGGCCAGGATGTCGACGTCTTGTAGAACAACAGGACCACCAGGATCGCGGCCGCAGCCAGAATATAGAGGACCGGCACAACCGGGTACCCGAACGCCCGGTACGGCCGCTCGGCGTCCGGCCGCTTGCGGCGCAGCACGAACACTCCGGCGATCGTCAGAATGTAGAAGATCAGCACCGCGAAAACGACGTAGTCCAGCAGAGTGCCGTACAGATTGCCGTACTGCGGTTGGCCCGCGGCATCGAGGGTCCGGGTGCGGGGCAGCACCAGGAATGAGGCCCAGATGCACTGCAGGATGAGACCCCAGGCCGGCACATGGCGCTCGTTGAGCTTCCCCGTGGAGCGGAAGAACAGGCCGTCGCGGGCCATCGCGTAGTAGACCCTTGCGCCGGCCAGAATCAAACCGTTGTTGCAGCCGAAGGTCGAGATGATGATGGCGATCGCCATGATCACCGCCCCGGCCGGGCCGAAGATCACCTGGAGCGCCGCGGTCGCCACCCGGTCGTCGGGCGCCGTCTTGATGGCGTCCAGGGAGAGCGTGCACAGGTAGGCGATATTGGCCAGGATGTAGAGGCTGATCACCAGCCCGGTCCCGGCAGCCAGGGAGAGCGGGACGTTGCGTCGCGGGTTCTTCACCTCGCCCGCGGTGAAGGTGATGTTGTTCCAGGCGTCCGAGGAGAACAGCGATCCCACCTGGGCGACGCAGAAGGCCACGAAGAGCCCGAATGCGCCGGCCGTCGCCGCCGTGACCGGGAGCCCCGAGATGCCGGGCTGGAGGGTCACCGTGTCCTGCGGCGTCCACAGGTTGCCGAAGTTTGCCGCCACCACGTCGGCGTTGTACCCCACGAAGATGCCGAGGACGATCAGCGCGAAAAGCGACAAGGTCTTCGCCGAGGTGAAGGTGTTCTGGATCAGCTTGCCGAGATGGATGCCGCGGGTGTTCAAGAAGGTGAGGAAGACGATCAGGAGGATGCCGACGAGTTGCTGGACCGAGAGGCTGAACGCATAGCCTTCGGAGAGGTCGACCGGCGGAATGATCCACGCGGTCGGCGAGATCGCCGGGATCAGCACGCCCAGAAAGCGGGCGAAGCCGACGGCGACCGCCGCGATCGTGCCGGTCTGGATCACCAGGAACAGGGTCCAGCCGTAGAGGAATCCCCAGAGCGGCGAGTACGCCTCCCGCAGATAGACATACTGGCCGCCGGCCTTCGGCATCATGGCCGCCAGCTCCCCATAGGTGAGCGCTGCGGCGACGGTGAGCAGACCGGTGACCACCCACACCATGATCAGCCAGCCGGACGAGCCCACCTGCCGGGCGATCTCGGCAGGCACGATAAAGATGCCCGACCCGATCATCGATCCCGCGACGATCATGGTGGAGTCGAGGAGACCCAGCTCGCGGACGAAGCCCTGCTCACCGCTTTCGGCTCGGTCCGGTACGCGTTGCGCTACGGTCTTCAGAGCGTCCTCCTGCGGCCCGGGGAACGCGGCACCCCCAGGCGGCGGGGGAGCCACTAAGTCGGGAGCGCGCCATAGCTTAACCCGGGACGGCGAAATCTCGTCACCCGGGACCCTCTCGGCGGGCTGCCAGGTTTTCTCTCAGAAGTGCAGAAAGAGGAGAAATGCCCCTCATCCCTGCCGCGCGACGGCTTGGCGGATCTGGGCCGCCTAGTCGCGCGCCATGCCGTGGTCAGCTCCTCGCGCTACGTCACCGCGGCGAAGAGGAGCAGGGCGCGCAGGTTGTGGAGGTCGCCGTCCGGGAGGATCAGCTCCCGGGAGACTGCGATCATCTCTTTCGCGAGCTGCTTGACCTCCGCGGTGCGTCCCTGGCGCAGGTACATCACGGCCAGATCTTCCAGCGCCACCAGGGCCGCGTCGTACGCGTACCCCTGCCCGAGGAAGCCGGCCCGTGCGGCCAGGAAACGTTGCTCCGCGGCCTCTTCGTCCCCTTGGCCGGCGGCAATCTTCCCACGGAGCCAGACCAGCCGGAGTTGTGTCCACGGCTCCGGGAACTCCCGGTGCAGCTCCTCATCCTCGCGCAGAATCTCGGCCGCCTCCCAGTACTTCCCCGATTCAGTGAGGAGACTGGCCAGGTTGTACCGGCCGCACAGGTACAGATATCGCTCCTGGGCGGGAAGGTCCCGCAGCCCCGCTTTGATCGTCTCGATGGCCTGGATCAGCTCTCCTTGGAAGGAGTACATTCCTCCGAGGGTGATGAGCGCCCGGGCACGCTCGGCAGCCTCTCCGGCAACCGAAAACAGCATGGCCGCCCGGCTCAGGAGAGTCTCAGCCTCCTTGAATCGGTTTTGCTTCATCCGGAGAGAGCCCTCCATGTGGTCGATCCGGGCGAGGATCTCCGTGTCCGTGACCTTCTGGTGGGTGATCAAGGAGCGGACATACGCGAAGTGAGCTTCAGCCTCGCCTACCTTGCCGGCGGTGCGGCAAGCGTTTGCCATGTAGGAGGTGGCCAAAGCCAGCAGGTCCATCGTCCCGACTCCACCGGGAGAGTACTGGATGACCAGGCGGGCCAGGTCCGCCAGGTGCTCGGACTCCTCCGGCGAGACGGTCACCCTCGCGCGGCTTTCCTGGAGAAGGAGCCAGGCGACCTGCGCCCCCCGGTACCGAGTCCGCGAGCGCCTGAGGCTGGCGATCCGCTCTTCTTGAGGTAAGGCGAGGAGCATCTCCACATCCCGCCGGGCTCGGTCGTGGGCTCGCCGAAGGTCGCGCAGGTGGCGACTGAGCACCGTGAAGACGGCCTCGAAACTGGGTGTTGGATTGTCGCCCCGAACCTCGGCATCCCGTTCGCGGGCAAACTCCTCCATCTCCCTCTTGCAGTGCGGGCACAGCGACTTCAGGTGCCCCAACATCGTGTCCTCGAGAACTAGGCCGGGGATCTCGCCCCGGGCGATGACACTCAACAACTCACGGGTGAGGTGCATGTCCGCCATTCAGCCGCTCCTTTTTCGAGTTGATGCTGCGGCCTTCTCTCTATAGAGTACCCGCGGAGCGTCGTAGCGGGACAGCAGAAAAAAGAGGAGCCGGCCGCAAGCACTTGACGCGGAGTCCGATACCAGAGCTAAGGTGGCCCCCAAGAAGTAGGCCATGACAAACAACCCCCAACCGCCGGTTGCCCAGGCGCAAATGCTCATCCGTAAGCCAGTCGCGCAGGTGTTCGAGGCGCTGGTCGATCCCGCCATCACCTCCCGCTTCTGGTTCTCCAAAGGGAGCGGCCGGCTGGAGGCCGGCAAGCGGGTCCGGTGGGACTGGGAGATGTACGGCGCTTCCGCCGAGGTTGACGTGAAGGCGATCGAAGAGAACAGGCGAATCTTCATCGAATGGGGTGGTCCCGACCATCCGACCCCGGTCGAGTGGACGTTCGAGCCTCAAGGCGAGGACCGAACGTTCGTCACCGTCAAGAACTGGGGCTTCGCTGGCGACGCTGAAAAAATCATGGCGGCGGCGATTGATTCAACCGGAGGCTTCAGCTTTTTGCTCGCCGGCTTGAAGGCATTTCTGGAGCACGGGATCGAGCTGAACCTCGTTCCGGACCACGCCCCGGCCGTGCTCGTCGAAGGCTGGGCTTCCCGCCGAGAGGCTTGATCCGACCGTTGAACGGTCACTCTGCGTGATGAGAGGCCATCCATTCCTTGAGTGCGTCGTCCATGCGCGTCTGCCAGCCTTCGCCCGTTGACTTGAAGTACTCCACGACCTCCGGGCTGTAGCGCACAGAGAGCAGGACCTTCTTGGGCTTTTTTCCCAGCCCGCGCTGGCCTGGCCGACGCACGGTCGCATTCTTCCAAAACGACTCTACTGCCGCGGAATCGTTAGGATCATAGGGGCAATCCGGATCATGAACCCGCGCCGGCGCCGCCGCGATCGCGGAAGTGATTTCATCAGCCTTCATCGGAAATGGCTTTGAAGTAGGATCAGACTTCATACTTGGTTGCCTCCCGCAAGGAGATCACGTGAAGGTCCTCCCCGCGTTCCGTGTAGGTCATGTGGACGACTCGACCCCGCAACCAGCCGAGCAGGTTGATCCTCTGCTCGCCATAGGCGATACGGGAGTCCTCCTGCGTAAGGACGGGATGGTCGAAGACGGCCTCGCATCCCTCGAAATCCAGCCCGTGGTTGCGGAAGTTGGCGTGCCGTTTCTCCTCATCCCACGTGACCACTTACCGAGTGTAGCTACAGAAAAAAGAAAGCGTCAAGATTTTGTGAGCTGGGTGGAAGCCAGTGGTCCCAGGTTGTCGTCCCGCTCAGCCGCCCCTCGGCCGCGCGCCGACGGAGCAGACGTCGGTCAGCGGCCGGGGCGGGCTGATCCAGTTGCCTTGGGCGTAGTCGACGCCCAGGGCACGGAGCTGCTCGATGGCGGCGTGACTCGGCACTCCTTCGGCCACGGTCTGGATGCCCATCACCTCGCTCACCTGGTGGATCGACTCGACCATGGCGCGGTCGAGCGGATCGGTGACGATGTCTTTGATGAAACGGGCATCGATCTTCAAGTATTGGACCGGCAGGTCGCGCAGGTAGCCATAGGAGGCCATGCCGGTGCCGAAGTCGTCCAGGGCGAAGCGGATGCCGCGGGCGGAGAGGCGCTGGAGGAGCTTGCGGGCTTGCGGCAGGTTCTCGATCGCCGCGGTCTCGGTGATCTCGAAACAGAGCTTGCGCGGCGGGACTCCGGAGGTGGCGATCTCCTCCTCCAGGAAATCGAGGAAGCTCTCGTCCCCGAGCGACACCGGCGAGAGGTTGATCGAGCAGGTGGAGAGCAGGTCGAGGAACGGCGGCGGCTGGATCACCAGGGTGCGGACGCACTCGCTCACGACCCAGCGGTCGATGCTGCGCATCAGGCCGTACCGCTCGGCGGCGCGCAGGAAGTCGTTAGGCATGTGGATGCGGCCGTCCTCTTCGACCAGGCGGAGGAGGACCTCGAAGTAGACTCCGCGCGTCGCGCGCTCCGAGATCGGCTGGACGCTCTGGGTGAACAGGCAGAAACGGTCGTCCTCCAGAGTCTTCTGGATGCGCACCGCCCAGCTCATCTCCCCCTGGCGCTGGACGACGGCGGCATCATCCTCCTGATAGACCTGGATGCGATTGCGCCCCTTCTCCTTGGCCAGGTAGCACGCGTGGTCCGCGGCGGAGAGGAGCTGTGCCACCGATCCGACGTGCGCGGTGAGGGGGACGAGGCCGATGCTCGCGGTGACCTGCAGGGTCCGGTCGCGCCAGGTGAATCGGAATGCCTGGAGAGCGCGATGGAAGGCCTTGACCCGCCGCTCCGCTTCGGCCATGTCGCAGCGCGGTAGAAGGACGGCGAGCTCGTCACCGCCAAGGCGGGCGATGACGTCGGTTTCGCGCATCTTCTCCTGGAGGAGGTCGGAGACCTGGATGAGGAGCTCGTCGCCGCCGCGGTGGCCGCAGGTCTCGTTGACCAGCTTGAACTGGTCCATATCGAGATAGCAGAGAGCGTGGGTGTGGCCGTGGTCGCGCGCCGCGTCGAGCGCGTACTCCAGATGGGAATCGAAGGCCTTGCGGTTGAGCAGGCCGGTCAATTCGTCATGGGTTGCCTGGCGGGCGAGCTGGATCTCCAGTATCCGCTTTTCGCGGGAGAGCTCGGCGAGCTTCTCCTCGTAGGCGCGGACCGTCGCGGCGAGCTGCTCGCGCAGGTCGACGTTCTCACTCTCGTGCGGGCTCTGGCTCTCGATCACCGTCAAACCAGTCCAGCCTCCCGGTATTCGCCGTAGATCTCGCGCAGCGTATCCGCGATCTCGCCGAGGGTCACCTCGGCGCGGACGCAGTCGAGGATCGGCGGCATCAGGTTGCGGTCCTCGCGGGCCGCCGCGGCGAGCTGCCGAACGGCCTCGCCGGCCCGTGCCCCCCCATCGAGGGAATTGCGCCGCTCGCGCAACGCCCGGACGCGGTCGGCCTGCTGGCGCTCGCCCTCCGGGTCGATCCGCAGCACCTCGGTCGGCGGCTCCTCCTCGGCGGCGAAGACGTTGACCCCGACGACCTGGGCGCGCTTTTCCTCGACGTCGAGCTGGTAACGGTAGGCGGCCTCGGCGATCTCGCGCTGCTGGAACCCCTGATCGAGCGCGGCGAGCGAGCCGCCCATCTCCTCGATGCGGCGGATGTAGTCGCGCGCCCGCTGCACGATCTCGTCGGTCCACGCCTCGATCACGTACGAGCCGCCCAGGGGGTCGGCGACCTCGGCGACGCCGCTCTCGTGCGCGATGACCTGCTGCGTGCGCAGGGCCAGGCGGGCCGCCTCCTCGGTGGGGAGACCCAGCGCCTCGTCGAGCGAGTTGGTGTGGAGCGACTGCGTGCCGCCGCAGACCGCGGCGAGCGCCTGGATCGCCACGCGCACCACGTTGTTCATCGGCTGCTGCGCGGTGAGCGTCGAGCCCGCGGTCTGGGTGTGGAAGCGGAGCCAGAGCGAGCGCGGATCTTTCGGCGCGAAGCGCTCCTTCACGAGCTCGGCCCACAGCCGGCGCGCGGCGCGGTACTTCGCCACCTCCTCCAGAAAATTGTTGTGCGCGTTGAAGAAGAAGGAGAGGCGCGGCGCGAACTCGTCGATCGCCAAGCCGCGGTCGAGCGCCGCCTGCACGTAGGTGAGGCCGTGGGCGAGGGTGAAGGCGACCTCCTGGACCGCGGTGGAGCCGGCCTCCCGCATGTGGTACCCGGAGACGGAGATGGTGTTCCACTTGGGCACCCGCTCGGCGCAGAAGGCGATCACGTCCGTCACCAGCTTGAGCGAGGGGCCGGGCGGATAGATATAGGTCCCGCGCGCGGCGTACTCCTTCAGGATGTCGTTCTGGACCGTCCCTCCGATCCTGGTCCAGGAGACTCCCTGCTCCTCGGCGACGGCCAGGTAGAGCGCGAGCAGGATGCCGGCCGTCGCGTTGATCGTCATCGAGGTGGTGACCTTGTCGAGGGGGATGCCGTCGAAGAGACGGCGCATGTCCTCGATCGAATCGATGGCGACGCCGACCCGGCCTACCTCGCCGAGCGCTTTGGGGTGGTCCGAGTCGTAGCCGATCTGAGTCGGGAGGTCGAAGGCCACGGAGAGACCTGTGGTTCCCTGGGAGAGCAGATAGCGGTAGCGGCGGTTCGATTCCGCGGCGCTGGAGTAGCCGGCGTACTGGCGCATGGTCCAGTGCCGCTTGCGGTACATGTCGGAGTAGAGGCCGCGGGTATATGGAAATTGCCCGGGATCGCCGAGCTTTTCTTCGTAGGGAATGCCCGCCGTGTCGGCCGGCCGGTAGAAAGGCCGGACCGGGATCTCGGACGAGGTCGTCCGGGTCTCCTCATCGGTGGCGGGATCGGTGGTCTGGGTCGGGGCGGACATGTGGGCATTATAAGGAAGTGGAGACGGCCGCCTCTGCTAGAGTTCTGGCTCGATGGGAGGAGCCCGATGCAACGAATGCTGATCCCGACCTTTTGTCTGACCCTGCTCACCCTGGCCGGCCTGTCTGGAGTCGTCCAGGCCGCCACCCTGATCGTGGCGAACAAGGCGGAGGCCACCGTGTCTCTGGTCGGCCTGCCGGAGGGGAAGGTGGTGGCGACGCTACCCGTGGGGACCGGCCCGCACGAGGTCGCGGTCTCGCCGGGCGGAAAGCTCGCCCTCGTCGCCAACTATGGCGGTCCGGGACCGGCCGGGGCGGGCTCGACGTTGACCCTGATCGACGTTCCTGGGGCCAAGGTCCTGAAAACGATCGACCTCGGTGAGTACCGCCGTCCGCACGGCATGGTCTTCCTGGACGAGCGCCGGGCTCTGGTCACCTCCGAGGTCAACAAGGCGCTTCTGGAAGTCGACGTGGAGGCGGGCAAGGTCACCGGCACCGTGCCGACCGGGCAGGACGTGTCTCACATGGTGGCCGTGACCCCGGACGGTTCCCGGGCCTTCGTCGCCAACATCGGCTCCGGCTCGGTGAGCGCGATCGATCTCAAGGGGAAGAAGCACTTGAAGAACATCGCCACGGGCAACGGCGCCGAGGGGATCGCCGTCACCCCGGACGGCAAGCAGATCTGGGTCGCCAACCGCGCCGCGGACACGGTGACGGTGATCGACACCGCGAGCCTCGAGGTCCTGGGCAGTCAACCTTCGGCCGCGTTCCCCATCCGCGCCGAGGCCACGCCGGACGGCAAGCGCGTGCTGGTCTCGAACGCCAAGTCCGGGGACTTGTCGGTCTTCTCCACGGCGGACCGGACGCTGGAGCGCCGCATCCTGTTGGAGCTCACGGCCAAGGAGACCGACGGACGGATGATGGGCGACTTCGGCAACAGCTCGGTGCCCATCGGGATCGAGATCGCGCCCGACGGCAAGCGCGCCTACGTGGCCCATGCCAACGCCGACCAGATCTCGATCGTGGATCTGGAGTCCTGGAAGCGGGTCGGTTCCCTCACCGCCGGCAAGGAGCCGGACGGGATGGGGTACTCGAAGCTGGATGTGAAGAAGTAGGAAGAGCGAGCGGGGGCTATTCCTCAGCCCCCGCGTGCTTCCTGCCCCCCCGCCATCCGGGATCCCGCCGTGCGAAGACGTCCAGATCCGCCGGAACCTCGATGAGGGTGCGGGTCACATCGGCATCGCAGGTGTCGTTCTCGCACTCGTAGGTGTAGACGTTCCAGTCGTCCCGCCGGCTGTACCCAGAGAGAGTCTGGTACGTATTGCAATGTCCGCATTTGACGGATATGTTTCGGATGTTGATTTCGTCGGCCATGCCGTTCCTCCTGAGGCGGCACGACGATGCCGCCTGCGCTCTTGCCATGATCCTACGTGAATCCTCGGTGGTCCGCTGTTTGCAGAGATCCCCCGCGTGATGGAAGAGAGACGCCGATCCCTCCGCTGCTTCGCTTGGCTGGCCCCATTATTGGTCCCAGCATTGGCCGTTCTGGCGACGGTGGGGCCGCTGCCGGCGGACCAGGCGGCCAACCCGCCAACACAGACGGAAGATCCCTCGGCCACGTTCACCGAAGAGGTCTCGGTCGGCTATGTGCTGGTGCCGGTCGTGGTCCGTTCCGGATCGCGCTACATCAAGAACCTGGAAAAGGGGGACTTCCGGCTCCTGGTTGACGAGCGGCCGGTGGCGATCGAGAGCTTCGAGTACCGCTCGGAGGCTCCGGCGAGCGTGATCGTGCTGCAGGACCTTTCGGGGAGCATGGAAGGGAAGAGCCTGGAGCTGAGCCGCGAAGCGGTCCAGTTCTTCCTGGGGAAGGCCCTGCCGGGCGACGAGTTCGCCCTCGCGACGTTCGCGAGCGGCAGCACGCAGGTCGAGGTTCCTTTCACCTCCGAGCTGTCGACCGTCCAGGAGTCCGTTCGCCTGTGGAAGGGCTGGGGCACGACCGCTCTCCATGACGCGGTGACCACGGTGCCGGATCTCTCGACGTCGGGGAAGAACCCGAAGCGGTTCGCCATCCTGATCACCGACGGCGTGGACAACGCCAGCAAGATCGCTCCGGAGCGGGCGCGCGAGATCGTGCGCCAGGCGCAGGTGCCGGTCTACGTGCTCGGCATGGCCACCGGAGACCCCTTCGAGATCACCGAAGAGGGCAAGAAGATTTATCGCTACGCGGACGTGCTCAACCTGCTGGCGACGACGACCGGAGGCCGGTACTACTCGATCTCCGGCTCGGAGGAGCTGCAGGGGGCCCTCGCCGCGATTCTCGACGATCTACGGCACCAGTACGTGCTGGGCTTTGCGACCGGCGAGGGCCCTTCGCGCCAGCGGGACCTGAAGGTCCAGGTGGACGCGGGGGACCGGACCGTTCTCTTCCGCCGTGGGTACAAAGGACCGCCGCCCGCCTCACAAGCGCGCGGCGGCTGACATGTGACCGGGGCCCGCACCCCCTTGCGGAGAGCGGGTCCATTCTCTCCAGCGACAGGAGGACTGACATGCGCATGAAGCTGTTTTCAGTCGCTTTGGCCTTGTTCATGGCGTTTGCCTTGACCGGTTGCGCCACCAAGAAATACGTGAAGAAGGAGACCGGCGCCGTCAACACCCGTGTTGACGATGTGCAGGGCCAGGTCGAGGAGGCCCAGACGCGTCTGAACACCCATGACCAGCAGATCGGCCAGGCGTCCCGGACCGCCCAGGAGGCGCTCCAGCGGGCCCAGGAGGCCGGTAAGCTGGCCGAGGGCAAGTTCCTCTATGAGACGGTGCTGACCGACGAGAAGGTGAAGTTCGGCTTCGACACGTCCGATCTGTCACCTGAGGCCAAGGCAGCGGTCGACCAGTTCGCACAGCAGATCGCGACCGAGAACAAGAACGTCTATGTCGAGATCCAGGGCCACACCGACAGCGTGGGCTCGGACAAGTACAACGAGGAGCTCGGTCTTCTGCGGGCGGAGGCGGTGCGCCGCTATCTGAGCCAGGCGCACAAGTTCCCGCTCCACCGCATCAACATCATCTCCTACGGCGAGACGGCGCCGGTCGCGGACAACAGCTCGCGCGAAGGCCGGTCGCAGAACCGCCGCGTGGCGCTGGTGGTGTTGCAGTAGACCCTTCCCCCGCGCTCGCATCCGACCGATCGGTCCGATCCGTCCGATCGGTCGGATTGGGGGCCAGGGGAGTGGGGGCTCAGACCACCCCAGCCTCTTTGAGCACCTTGCGCAGGGTGGGGCCGTCCATCACGCCGGACTGCAGCAGCGCGACCTTCCCCTTTTTGTCGATCACCAGGAGCGTCGGCAGAGCGTAGATGCCGAGGTTGCCCGAGACCGCGCTCTCCGAGTCGAGGAGAACCGGGTAGGGGAAGGGCCGGTCCTTGAGGAAGCTGCGGACCGTGGCCTCGTCCTCGCCGACGTTCGCGGCCAGGAACTGCACGCCTTTGCCCTCGAAGTCGCGATGGATCGGCTCGAGGATCCGGGCCTGGATGTGGCAGGGTCCGCACCAGGTCGCCCAGAAGTCGACGACGATGACCTGGCCGGGGAAATCCTGGGGACCCAGCTTGCGGCCGTCGAGGGTCTTGAGCCGGAACTCCGGCTTGGCGCCGACCGAGCCCTTGCTCCCGCCCACGGCATCCTTGCAACCGAAGAGCATCAGCGAGAAGAGAACCGCGAACATCAGGACGGAGCGCCGGGAACGCGCGCAACGGGACGTGTCGTTCATCATCATGGCCTCGCAAGCAGACGGCTACCCCGGAAATCGGGAATGGCCAGGGCAGGGCTTCGAGCGATTGAACAAGGGAGGATGGGGGCGGGATTCCCGGGGAGGGTGGGGCGGGGGAGATGCCCCCGCCCCCCGTGAGACCTAGCTACACCCGCTCGTCGACCCGCAGTTCCCGCACTTATAGCAACTGCCGTTGCGGACCATGATCGAGCCGCACTCGTGGCAGCTCGGCGCGTCCTGCTGGTAGAGGTAGGTCGCCTTCGTCGCCATCAGCGTCTCTACCTTCACCGCCTGCGCCACCGGCTCGAGCCGCCCGCCGCCGAGGAGCGGCACCGCCGGCATGTCGCTCGGCGGCTCGTCGCGCAGGATCACCCCGGCCGCCTGCTTGTCCTCGCGCGACAGGAACTTCGAGGCCAGCCAGCGGAAGATGTAGTCGGTGATCGACTTGGCGATCGGGATCTCCGGGTTCTTGGTGAAGCCCGAGGGCTCGAACCGCGTGTGGCTGAACTTGTCGACCAGCGTCTGGAGCGGGACTCCGTACTGGAGCGCGATCGAGATCGAGGTGGCGAGCGAATCCATCAGGCCGGAGATCGTCGAGCCCTCCTTCGCCATCACCAGGAAGATCTCGCCCGGCTGCCCGTTCTCGTAAAGGCCGACCGTCAGGTAGCCCTCGTGCTCGTTGATCGAGAACTTGTGGGTGATCGCCTGCCGCTCGTCCGGCAGCTTCTTGCGTAGCGCCCGGCGCTCCACGATCTGGACCTGCGGCTGTGCCGGCTGCTCTTCCTTCTTGGTGGCCAGGGGCTGGCTCCGCTTGCTGTTGTCGCGGTAGATCGCCACGGCCTTGAGACCCATCTGCCAGCCCTCGATGTAGGCCTTCATGATGTCGTCCGGCGTCGAGTCCTCAGGCATGTTGATCGTCTTGCTGATGGCGCCCGAGATGAACGGCTGCGCGGCGGCGAGCATCTTGAGATGCCCCATGTAGTGGATCGAGCGCGAGCCCTTGGTCGCTTTGAAGGCGCAGTCGAAGACCGGCAGGTGCTCTTCCTTCAGATAGGGAGCGCCCTCGATCGTGTCGTTCTCGTCGATGAACTCGACGACGGCCTGGATCTCCGCCTTGTCATAGCCGAGCCGCTTGAGCGCCTTGGGGACCGTGTTGTTGACGATCTTGATCATGCCGCCGCCGACCAGCTTCTTGTACTTGACGAGCGCGATGTCGGGCTCGACGCCGGTGGTGTCGCAGTCCATCATGAAGGCGATCGTCCCAGTCGGGGCGAGCACGGAGATCTGGCTGTTGCGCAGGCCATGCGCCTCGCCGAGCTGGACCACCTCGTCCCACGACTGCTTGGCGGCCTGCAGGAGCTCCAGCGGCACGTGGGCGGATTCGATCCGCTTGGTGGCCTCGCGGTGCTTGCGCATCACCCGCAGCATCGGGTCGCGGTTCAGCTCGAACTCGGAGAACGGTCCCATGGCGCCAGAGATGCGCGCGGACTGGGCATACGAGGCGCCGGACATCAGGGCGGTGATCGCCGCCGCGTAGTCGCGTCCCGAGTCCGAGTCGTAGGGGAGGCCGCGGGCCATCAGCAGAGCGCCGAGGTTGGCGTAGCCGATCCCCAGCGGGCGGAACTTGTGGGAGCTCTCACCGATCCGCGGCGTCGGGTAGCTGGCGTTGCCCACGATGATCTCCATGGCCGAGATCACCACCTCGCACGAGTGCCGGAAGCTATCCACGTCGAAGTCGAGGTCGGCGTCATAGAACCGCATCAGGTTGAGCGAGGCCAGGTTGCACGCCGTATCGTCGAGGAACATGTACTCGCTGCATGGATTGCTGGCGCGGATGCGGTCGGTCTTGGCGCAGGTGTGCCAGTCGTTGATCGTGGTGTCGTACTGCACGCCGGGATCGCCGCAGACCCAGGCGGCCTCGGAGATCATCTTCATCAGGTTGCGGGCCTTGTAAGTCCCCATCGGCTGGCCGCTGATGCGCCCCCGGGTCGTCCAGTCGCCGTCGTTCGAGACCGCCTTCATGAAGTCGTCGCTCACCCGCACCGAGTGGTTGGCGTTCTGGTAGGCGATCGAGTCGTAGGCACCGCCCGGGACGTTGAAGCTCCCGTTGAACCCCGCGTCGATCAGCGCCCAGGCCTTCCGCTCCTCGGTCTCCTTGCACTTGATGAAGTCCTCAATGTCGGGATGGTCGATGTCGAGCATGACCATCTTGGCGGCCCGGCGGGTCTTGCCGCCGCTCTTGATGACGCCGGCGAAGGCGTCGAACCCCTTCATGAAGGAGACCGGGCCGGAGGCGGTTCCGCCGCCCGCCAGCGGCTCCCTCGAGGAGCGCAGTTTGGAGAGGTTGCTGCCGGTGCCCGAGCCGTACTTGAAGAGCATGCCCTCGGTCTTGGCCAGGGTCAGGATCGAGTCCATTGTGTCCTCGACCGAGTTGATGAAGCACGCGGAGCACTGCGGCTTCTCCTCGATCCCCACGTTGAACCAGACCGGCGAGTTGAAGCATGCGTGCTGGTAGAGAAGGATGTGCTTGAGCTCGGCATGGAAGACCCGGGCGTCCGCCTCGGCGGCGAAGTAGCCCCCCTCGAGTCCCCATCCGGTGATGGTGTCGACCACGCGGCCGATCAGCTGGCGGACGCTGTGCTCGCGTCCGTGCTCGCCGATGTGGCCGCGGAAGTACTTGCTCACCACGACGTTGGTGGCCGTCTGCGACCAGGACTTGGGGAACTCGACGCCGCGCTGCTCGAAGATCTTTTCGCCGCGCTCGTTGGTGATCACGGCGTCGCGCAGCTCCCATTCCACGGTGTCGTACGGGTCCACTCCTTCCGTCGTGTAGTACCTCTCGAAGTGGAGCCCGCGCGCAGGGCGGGTCTCGGGACGGGTCTCTTTCGCCTTCGCACGCTGCGCCTTCACCGCGGATTGGGTCGCCATCGTCCTCCTCCTTCGTCCGGTTGCGGTAGGTTCCTTGGGGCTTATGCCGCCGGGAGACAACCCCTTGAAGCTAACCCAGGGGGTGGGCCGGAATCAAGCCCTTAACCACAACATCTTGTGGGTCACTTTCAGCCCCGCCCCCACTGGTTGTCTTGACTTTGTCTTGAGATTGCCTGTCGCCGGGCGGGACTGAGCAGATTCTTTACAACGTCCGGGGAGCGTTGGGGCGCAGTTTTTACAGCGGCCCGGATCGGGGCTCCAGCCTGCCTTTTCTGGCACGCTGTATGCTAATCTTCGCCGCGGTCCCCCCTGGACCGCCTTCGTCTTCCACCTGAAGCGCGACTTCAACCGAATTTCGAGTGAGGACAGCCATGAAGAGGATTGTCCATGTTGTGGGCACGGGCACGATCGGGGAGCCGCTGCTCGGCCTGTTCACGGACTTTCGAGACCGGATGGGGATCGACGAGGTCACCTTCCACAAGCGTACACCGCTGGCGTCCGACCGGGCCCGGCTGCGCCACCTGATCGACCGTGGCGCCAAGCTCGCCGTGGACGAGGACGTGCGCGGCGAGTTCGAGAAGATGGGACACGAGGTGAGCTACGACGGCCAGGAGGCGCTGGAACGGGCTACCGTGGTCGTCGACTGCACCCCCGCGGGCAATGAGAACAAGGAAAAGTTCTACGAGGGGCTTGCCGGACCCAAAGGGTTCCTCGCTCAGGGCAGCGAGTTCGGATTCGGCAAGCCGTACGCCCGCGGCGTCAACGACGAGACCCTGGTGCCCGGCGAGGACCGCTTCGTCCAGATCGTCAGTTGCAACACGCACAACATCACCACTCTGATCAAGACCCTCTGCAACGACGGGGACGGCAAGGAGTACTGCCTGCACAAGGGGACCTTCGTCTGCATGCGGCGGGCGAACGACATCTCCCAGGCGGACAGCTTCGTGCCGGCGCCCAACGTGGGCAAGCACGACGACCCGGATTTCGGCACCCACCACGCCCGCGACGCGCATCACCTCTTCGAGACCCTGCACAAGGACCTCAATCTCTTCTCGAGCGCGGTCAAGCTCAACACCCAGTACATGCACTCGATCTGGTTCAACCTGGAGCTGAACCGGGACACCACGCTCGAGGAGGTGCGGCAGCGGCTGCGGGCGAACCCGCTGGTCGCCTTGACCGACAAGCGGTACGCCAACCTGATTTTCAGCTTCGGCCGCGACCATGGGTACTACGGCCGCATCCTGTCGCAGACGGTGCTGGTGAACCCGACGCTCGCGGTGCGCCGCAAGCGGGAGGTCTATGGCTTCTGTTTCACGCCGCAGGACGGCAACTCGCTGCTGTCCTCGGTGGCCGCGGCGCTCTGGCTGATCGAGCCGGATTGGGAGAGCGTGACGACCCGGCTCAGCCCGCTCAAGCGCTGGCTCTATCGGGAGATCTGAGACTCTTTGAAGAGGGCGCCCCTCGGGGCGCCTCCTGACCTATGCGACCTGTCGAGCTGCGCTTTGGAGATCTTCGCCTCGAGGGCTGGTCGCGTGCTGGCGACGAGACCTGGGTGCGGGTCTATCCGCCCGGTCTCGCATTCGATGCCGGCCGCGGCGCTCTTCAGCTCGGCGGAGCGCAAGACGTTTTCCTGACGCACGGCCATCTCGATCACGCGCTGGGGCTCCCGTATGTGCTGTCCCAGCGCTCGCTCCACCGGCTCGTGCACACGCGCGTCTTCTGCCCGGCCGAGATCGCCGAGCCTCTGGACGCCTTGATCGTCGCGGCGCAGCGACTGGAGAACGCGCGGTACAGCTACGACCTGGTGCCTCTGGCGCCGGGAAACCGGGTGCCGGTCGGGCGGGACCTGGTGATCGAGGCGTTCCCCACGGATCACGTGGTCCCGAGCCTCGGGTATCACTTGTGGAAGCTCCGCCGGCGGCTGGCGCCGGAGCACGCAGGCCGGCCGCCGTCCGAGCTGATCGCTCTGCGCAAGCAAGGCGTGGAGACCGCCGAGGTGGTCGAGGACCTCTGGCTCTCCTATTGCGGCGACACCGGTCCTGGGGTGTTCGCAGCGGAGCCGCGGGTCTTCGAGAGCAAGGTGCTGGTCGTGGAGTGCACGTTCCTCGGCGACAAGCACCGGGACAAGGGAGCCCGGTTCAAGCATCTGCATCTAGAGGACATCGCGGAGCGGGAGTCGAGCTTCCACAATCAGGCGCTGGTCTTGCAGCACCTGTCCCGCCGGCACAAAGTCGCGGATCTCCGCGCGGAGATCGATCGGCGCATGCCGGAGCTCTCCCCGCGGATCCATCTGCTGGTCGAAGAGGAGACGGAGCGTTGAGAGGAGACGGACATCGCGGCCGCGGCGGCAAGCCGGGGGGGGGAGGACGGGGCGGAGGTCCGAAGCGGACCGGAGGACCGAAGCGCGCCGGAGCTCCCAAGAGAGCTGCTGGGCCCAAGCGGGATGAGGCGCCCAAGAGAACCGGTGGACCGGGGCCACGCACGACACGGGATCGACCGGCCGCGGGCCGCGCAGCAGAGGGGCCGGGGGTGCAAGGGCCTCCGCCGAAATGGTGGGAGATGCCCGTCACCGCCGACTCCGGCAGATCCGACCGATCCGACCGATCTGAAAAACCGCGGCCGCCGGCCCGGACCGCTCGTCCGCAGCGCGAGGCCCGCCGTCCCGGCCCGCCAGGGCGGGTTGAGCGCGACAGGCCGCACCGGGAACCGCAAGACCGCAGGCCTCGCGAACGAGCTCCCCGGGAGAGGGAGGAACGGCTCGTCGCGCCGGCGCCGGAGCCCGCGGCGCCGCCTCCGGGTGCGCGCCTGGCGGGTGTCGACGAGGCCGTGGTGCGGATCGAGAAGCTGGTGGCCGGCGGCGACGGGCTCGGTCGCTTCGAGGGCGTTCCCCTGTTCGTGGTGCGTTCGGCGCCCGGCGATCTGCTGCGGGTGCGCCTGGTCGAGCGTCACACCGATTATGGCCGTGCCGAGATCATCGAGATCCTGGAGCCCGGGCCGGGCCGGCGGCCCGATCCGATCCCGGAGCTCAGCCGCGCCGGTACCTGCGACCTCCAGCATCTGGACGACGAGCTGCAGACCCGCCTGAAGGCCCAGGCGGTGCGCGAGACCCTGGAGCGTCTCGGGGGCATTCGGTTTCCCAAGGACATCGAGATCGTCGCGGGAGATCCCTGGCACTATCGGCTCCGCACCCAGGTCCACACCGAGATCGACCCGGTGACCGGCGGCATCCGGGTCGGCTACTACGCGCGCGGCACCCACGACGTCCTCCCGGTCTCGCGCTGCCCGATCCTGGTCCCCGAGCTCGAAGCTCTTCTGCTGGATCTGCCCGGCCTCTTGGGAGACAAACCCCCGAAGCGCCTCGATCTCGCCGCGGGGGAGCCCGGCGGCGGAATCTCGGTGGCGCCGGTCGTCCCCGGCCTGCCCTCCGGCGAGGTGACGCTGACCGTGGGAGACATCACCTACGGCTACGATGCCCGCACCTTCTTCCAGGGACACCGCGGGCTCCTGCCGCGGCTGGTGGAGGCAGTCGTCGGCCCCTGGGAAGGCGAGGTGGCGTACGACCTCTACGCCGGGGTCGGTCTTTTTACCCTCCCGCTGGCCCGCCGCTACGGCCGGGTCGTGGCCGTGGAGGCCGACACGAACGCCTCCCGGTACACCCGCAACAACGCGCGGCGCAACCGGATGCCGAACATAGAGGTGGTGGCCAAGGCCGTGGAGAGCTGGCTGCCGGCTCTCCCCGATGGCGCCGACCGCGTGGTCGTCGATCCACCCCGCGCGGGCCTGGTGCACAAGGTCCGTCAGGTGCTGCTGAAGAGCCTGCCGAAGCGGCTGACCTACGTCTCCTGCCATCCGGCCGCTCTGGCGCGGGATCTCCGCGTCCTGACCCAGGCCTACGACCTCGAGAAGATCACCCTGTTCGACCTGTTCCCCCAGACGGGACACATGGAAACGATCGTTCAGATGAAGCTGCGGGCCTGAGCCCCGCCCCCTCCTGCGCCTTCGCCGGGAGCCCTCGTCCCGGAAGTCTGCCTCAAAACGTCGCCGGGCCGGCGAATGCGCGACTCTTTTGGCGAAAAAGGGCACACTAGGAGTGTCAGGAAAAGAAATATCCGCGGCCGTCATCGGCCAATTCCGGTCCGTCACGGGCTGCGGAGCAGGAGGGTCTATGTTCCGGAGAGGGAGAAGAGGGTTGCTGGCGGCGCTCGCCGTCGCGGCGGCGCTGGCCGTCCCGGCGGCTCCAGCCCAGGCGGCGGGTCTGGAGGCGCCCGGAGAGCTGGTTCGTGCCTGGGATGGGATGTGGGAGTGGCTGGCGGCGTTGGTGTGGGGGAATGGAGCGTCGAGCTCCTCGTCCGATGCGACCAGCTCGGACCATGGTTCCTACATCGATCCGAATGGTTAGAGCAGCCTGCGCCGGGGGCGGTCTGTCCGCTCCCGGCTTTCTTCGCGGAACGCCTTCTCGCAAATTGTGCGACAATCTGTGTTGCTCGGATGTGATTTGATTTGAAGGAGGGATAGGGGTGAGGCACCTGACCGATGAGGAGGTCGACCGCTTCTTTGCGGGCCGACTGGAGCCGGAGGCTTGCCGTCGCGTCGTCCGGCACATCCTGACGGGTTGTCCGGAATGCCAGACCCGGCTCGGAGGACACCTCGAGCTGGGGAGCCTGCTCGGAGACGACCCGGATCCGGAGCTGTTCGACTCCGCTGTGTACGATGAGGCCATCGACCGGGCCGTGGCAGTGGCCCGGAACGAGATTCCCCGCTGGGACAAGGAAAAGAAGCAGCTCGGGCGGCTTCTCGAAGCGGCTCAGACCGATCCGCAGGGCATCCTCGGATTGCTCGACGAGGCGGAAGACTTCTCCGGCTGGCCTTTTGTCGAAGGGCTTCTCGCGGAGAGCCAGGAGACCCGGTTCCGTGATCCCGAGCGCATGCGTTTGCTCGCTTTCGCCGCGGCCGTCTCTGCCATCAATCTCGATCGACAGCGGTACTTTCCTGGACAGATCGCCGATCTCTGCGCCCGGGCCTGGGCCGAGCTGGCCAACGCCTACCGGCTCGACCACGATTTCACGGCGTCCGAAGAGGCGCTTGCACGGGCGGAGACGTATCTCGAGGAGGGAACGGGCGATCCATTGATCGTGGCGAGCCTCCTCGATCTGGAAGCTTCTCTGCGCAGCAGCCAAAGGCGCCTGCCGGATACCTTTGAGCTCCTGGATCAGGTGTACCGCATCTATCTGCAGGTGGGGGAACACCACCTTGCCGGCCGTGCGTTGATCAGCAAAGGGTTCAACACCGCGTTCGACGATCGGCCGCATGAGGCTCTGGAGATCCTTCGCGAGGGTCTGGCTCTCATCGACCTGGACCGAGACGGGCAGCTCGCCGCGATCGGCCGGTATTCGCTCATTCACGCGCTCGTCGACTGCGGTGAGCTCCGGCAGGCTGGAAAAGAGCTTCTGGAGAGCGGCTTGCGGGAGGACTTCGCGGAGGATCCCTTGAACCTGGCGAAGTTGCGGTGGCTCGAAGGGAAGATCCACGCCGGGCTGGGGAAGCTCTGGCGGGCCGAGCAGGTCCTGCACGAGGTGCGTACCGGCCTCCGCGAGCGCGGCCAGGAATACGACGCCGCTCTCGTGGGGCTCGACCTGGCGGCCGTTTGGCTCCAGCAGGGCAACAACGCCGCGGTGCGCGACTTGGCCGAAGAGATCCTGCAGACGTTCGCGGCGCTGGGCGTTCAGCGGGAGGCGCTCAAGGCCGTGCGCTACCTGCGCGAAGCCTGCCGGCGGGAGATCGCCACGCCCGCGCTCGTGCAGCGGGTGTCCGGTTTCCTCCGGCGCCTCGAATGGCAGCCGCAGCTCCGGTTCGCGCCCTGATCCCCGAGGCGCTCACGCCCTCGGGCGCAACAAGCGTAGGAGAGACTCCCGGACCCGCTCGTCGAAAGCGGCGTCCGGGGAGTCCGGCGTTCCCGGCGTGACAGCCGCCTCCGCAGGCGGGCTGCCGAGGGCGCGGGCGTTTTCGATCAGGTCGCTCGAACGCCCGCGGAATGGATAGACCCACCGGAAGAAATCGCCGGGGTCGACGCCGAGCGCCGCCAGGATCATCAGAACGTGGCTCATCTGGAGCCGGCCCGCCCCACCGAGGATCTTGCCCAGACCGCCGCTGCCCAGCTCCAGCTCCTGCTCGAGAGACCGGCGCGACCTTCCGGAGACGCGAACCAGCAGGGACAGGAGCTCGGCGAGACGAGCCGCTTCCCGCTCGTGGAGGTCTTCCATGATCGTCATTTTAGCCGCATTGGACGGATTGGACGAAGGTGGAGCCCCCTCCCTGCCCCCCCCGCGTAGCGGGAGAGGGAACAGATCTGAGGGGGCGGGGAGGGAGGCCTGGTTTCATCCCGCTCCGGTGCCGTGTCTAACCGGATACCATGGACACGACACGAGCAGCGACCGTGACCCACTGGTGGGGAGGCGAGTTGCAGGATCCATCCGATGGAGAGGAAGGACGGCTCCTCGCCGCACTCGCGGCAGGTGACCGCGAGGCGGCCGAGCGCCTGGTCGAACGGACGTACCGCGGGGTGTTCGCCCTGTTGCGGCGGCTCTGCGGTGATTCCGACCTGGCCGCCGACCTGACCCAGGAGACCTACCGTAAGGCCTGGGACGCCCTGTCCCGGTTCGACAGCCGGGCGAAGTTTTCGACCTGGCTCTGCCGCATCGCCTACAACACCTTCCTCAACCACTTGCGGCGTCCCCGCCGCATGGTCCCCCTCGAAGACAAGATCGAGATGACGGTGGCCGATCCCGCGCCCGCGGCCGACGAGACGTTCGGCCAGATGGTCGCGGGCGACCGGCTCCGGCGCGCGGTGCTGGCTCTGCCGGACGAGCTGCGCTTCCTCGTGACGGCGCTCTTCTGGGGCGAGCTCCCGGTCCGGGAAATCGCCCAGCAGGAAGGGGTCACCACCGTCGCCATCCGCAAACGGCTCAAGAAGGCGCTCCAGATCCTGGCGCGTACCCTCGAGGAGGAGGTCCGATGAGCACCTGGACCGAACGCAAGATCGCCCATGATCTCTCGGAGCGGGAGTCGATCGAGCCGCCCGAGGGGCTGCTCGAAAAAATCAAGAGTGAGATCCCCCCGGATCTGGGCTCGCGGCTGCCGGCCGCGGCCCTGCTCGAAGCCCAGTCCGGTCAAGTTGTGGCCATGCCGCGCCGCCAGCGCTGGCTCCTCGCCGCGTCTCTGATCCTGATGGTGGGCGCTGGACTGTTTGCCACGGTTGTGATGCGCCAGACGGCACCAATGGAGGAGGTGGCCGAGGAGAGCTCCGCGCCCGCTTCGCCTCCCATGGCTGCGGCTCCAGCACCGCAGAGGGCGCAGCCCCTGGCCGGTCCGTCTGGGGCGGCTCCGGCGGAGCCTCTGGAGGCTGAGCCCGCTCCGGTGGAGCAACCGCTCACAGAGCAGGATGAAGAAAAGCAGGACCTGCGCTCTCGCGGCTCTATCCAGAACGAGGCTCCGGAGCAGTCCGCGAAATCCGAGCCCGAGCCAGCCGCTGCTCCGGCACCGCCGCTGGAGGCCAGCCGGTTTAAGGAAAAGATCGAGGTAGCGGCCAAGACGCCACCGCTGGACGAGCGGCGGATCTCGATGGGGGCGACGGTGTCTCAGAGTGAGCTGGAGGCCATTCCCACGGCCCGCGATCCCTGGGCCATCCTGCAGGCGCCGCCCGGCGTGATGACCGATCGCACCAACGTCGGCGGCAGCGAGAGCGGGCAGCAGTCGCAATACATAGGCTCCGGCTCGGGGGGCGACCAGGCGGTCTGGTCGCTCGACGGCGTGGTGATGACCGACATGACGTTCAAGTCGGCGGGCTCCCACCCGTTCGTCGACACGACCAAGGACCGGCTCTCCACCTTCGGGCTGGATGTCGATACGGCCTCCTACACCGTGGCGCGCCGCTATCTGCGCGAGGGGCACCTGCCGCCGCGGGAGGCGATCCGGGTGGAGGAGTTCCTGAACTACTTCTCCTACGGCGATCCACCGCCGGCGCGAGGGGAATTCGCCCTGCGGGCCGAAGGGGCGGCGTCGATCTTCACCCAGGAGCCGCGCACCTATCTTCTCCGCTTCAATCTGCGGGCGCAGGAGGTCAAGGCGGAGCACCGCAGGCCGGCGATCCTGACCTTCGTGGTGGACATCTCCGGATCGATGGACCAGGGAAACCGCCTCGGCCTGGTCAAGCGGTCTCTCTCTCTGTTGCTCGACCAGCTCCGCAAGGACGACAAGGTCGGGCTGGTGGTCTACGGCGCCGAGGCCCGGGTGCTCCTGGAGCCGACGAGCGACCATGAGCTGATCCGTTCGGCCATCGAGCGGCTCGTCCCCGACGGCGCCACCAATGCCGCGGCCGGCATCGCCCTCGGCTATGACGTGGCGGGCCGGAGCTTCCGGCTGGGCGCCCTCAACCGGATCCTCCTCTGCTCGGACGGCGTGGCCAACGTGGGCGCCACCGGGCCGGAGCCGATCCTGGAACGCATCCGGCGCGAGTCCAAGCGGGGCATCGAGCTGACCACCCTGGGCTTCGGCCTGGGGAACTACAACGACGTGCTCATGGAGCGGCTGGCGGACCAGGGGAACGGCCGCTACGCCTATCTGGACGATCTCAACGAGGCGCGGCGGGTGCTGGTGGAGGAGCTGACCGGCACGCTCCAGACCATCGCCGAGGACGCCAAGGTGCAGGTGGAGTTTTTCCCCGCAGCGGTGGCCCGCTGGCGCCTGATCGGCTACGAGAACCGCGACATCCCGGACGAGAAGTTCCGCGACAACACCGTCGACGCCGGAGAGATCGGCGCCGGCCACAGCGTGACCGCGCTGTACGAGGTACAGCTCACTCCTCAGGCGGCCGGCAAGATCGCGAGCCTGCACCTGCGGTTCCGGGTGCCGATCACCGGCCAGGTGCGAGAGACCGTCCGCGACCTGCGGGTCTCCGAGCTGGTGCCGGACTGGAAGAACGCCTCGCCCGGCTTCCGGCTCGCCTCGCTGGTGGCGGAGTTCGCCGAGACCCTGCGCGGCTCGTCGCATGCCGAGGACCACCGCAAGATCCTGCGCCGCGCCGAGAGGGTGGTCGCGGAGATGGCGGCCCAGCCTCGTGGAGCCGACGTCGCCGAATTCGCCCGGCTGGTCGCGGAGGCGGCACGGATCAAGGAGGCGGCGGAGAAGTAGGCCTCACCCCTTCCGTGTCGTTGTGCACCCCTCTCCCGCTCGCGGGAGAGGGGCCGGGGGTGAGGGTCTCCAGCTCTTCCACGCGGCTCCGCAGCACCTCCGCCTCCCGCTCGAGCTGCTGGACCCGCTGCGCCAGATCTCCGGCTTCGGCCGCTTCATGATCGCGAATCTGTTGGATCGCGTTGGCCGCCCGCAGGCGCAAGCCGTCGTCCACCTCGTTGCGCGCGGCCCGCTCCAGAGCCGGGATCGCGGCAGGATCGCCCAACACGGCCAGGGCCTCGAACACGCCGGCGCGCACCAGGTAGACGGGGTCGTTCAGATACTCCTCCAGAACCTTCCGGATGTCCTCGGTCCGTCGCGCATCCTGGCCGGCCCAGTTGGCGAGAGCAAGCAGGGCCTTTCCCCGGCTGTTGGCCGGCGCACCCCAGCGGGCGAAGCGAACGCCCTGGTCGAAGGTCTCGCGGGCGTCGAGGTCCGCCAGAGCCAGCAGCACCCCCTCCTGGACCACGTCCCGGTGGCTCGGCCGCTCCAGGGCCCGGAGCAGCGCCGGCACGATCTGGCTGCGTTGCTCGGCGAACTTGCCGAGGGCCTTGGCAGCCGCGGTCCGGGCCGCGTCGCTCTCCTCTTTCTCCAGAGAGCGCTTGAGGACCGCGACCAGCTCCGGATGGCCCGGGAACTTCCCGAGGGCTTCGAGGACCTTGGCCCGCACCTGGCTGTGCTTGTCCTCCAGACCGGGCCGCAGGGCCTCCAGGGCGGCCTCGGTGCCGACCGCGCCGAGGGCCTCGGCGGCCACCTCGCGGGTGCCGTAGTGAGGCTCCTGACGCAGCGCCCGGCCCAGCGCGGCCTCCGCCTCGCCGCCGGACATTCCACCTCCCATCTGGCCGAGGGCGCGCAGGGCCTCCAGCTTGGCAGCGAGGTGGTCCGCTGTCTCGAGCTGGATGATCCATTCAGCGATGGGCTTGTCGAAGGCGACCGTCTTGAGCACCCAGCCGTGCGGGTCGAAGACCACGGTCCGCGGCCGCGTCTCGCTGGGGATCGCGAGATCCTGCGAGATCCGGGGCTCGAGCTGGACGCGCCGGATCTCGGTCCCTTTTTCGCCAATCAGGGCGACCTCAACGGGGAACGAGAAGAGGCCGGTCTCCTCGGTGACCTTCTGCGTCTGCTCGACCTGCAACCGAACCAGCCGCTCCTCCGGCCGCCACTCCCAGCGGACCTCCAGCTCCGGATGTCCGGCGCCGAAGACGTACTGGTCGAAGAGGGGGCCGAGGGGGACACCCGAGACCTGCTCCATCACCTCCTGGAAGTCCGCCGTGGTGACCGTCCGTCCGGCGAACCGCTCGACGTAGGCGCGGAGCCCCTGCCGCCAGGTCTCGTCGCCCACGAGGCCGCGGATCATGTGAAGCACGATCGCCCCCTTGTTGTAGCTGTGGGCGTCGAACATCCGGATCGGAGCCGGGTACCGGGCGGTGACGAGCGGACGGCGGTACTTGTCTTTGGTCTCGGTAAGATGATCCTGGACCAGGTCGTCCATCTCCCAGGCGAGCTCGTCGGGTCCATGGGCGTGCTCCTTCCAGAGCGCGGTCATGTAATCGGCGAAGCCTTCGTTGAGCCAGACGTGGTCCCAGCTCCGGCAGGTGATGAGGTCGCCGAACCACTGATGGGCCAGCTCGTGGGAGACCAGGCCCTCGCTGGAGAAATCGGTGTCGTGGCGGGCCGGATGGAGGGTCCGCTCGGTCTGCGTGGTGGCGGTGATGTTCTCCATTCCCCCCCACATGTAGTCGTAGATGGTGGTCTGGGCGTACTTGGCGAAGGGGTAGGGCTTGCCCGTGGCGGTGGAGAAGAACTCCATCATCTCCGGCGTGCGGCCAAAGGAGACCCGGGCCTCCTCCTCGCGCCCCGGCGGCACGTAGTACTCGATCGGGATGCCTTTCCATTGGTCGGCCACGCGCGCGAACTCGCTGACTACCACCGAGACGAGATAGGTGGTGTGCGGCTGCTCCATGATCCAGTGGAAGGTCTGCCGGCCATCCGGCCGGTCGATCACCTCGGCGAGCCGGCCGTTGCTCACCGCCGTGAAGGGGCGGGCCACGGTGGCCAGCATCTCGGTCGTGGCGCGGTCGTTGGGATAGTCCCAGGTCGGGAACCAGTTGCGGTTGAGGTCGGGCTCCCCCTGCGACCAGATCTGCCGGGGCTTCTTCGGATAGCCGGCATCGGGCCCCACGAACCAGAGACCCGCCCGGGGCCGCGCCGTATAGTCGATGGCCACCTTCAGCTCCTCCCCGGGTCCGCGCGGCCGGTCCAGGCGGACCGTCAGGGTCTGGGCCGCCGGATCGAGGGAGAACGGCAGCTCCGTGGCAGGCTCGCCGTTCGTTCCCACCCCCAGCCGCACCCGCGTCACGCCCAGGTCCACGGCGTGGAAGACGAGGCTCGCGGTCCCCGGGCGGAGGGGGACGAGGGTGTGCGTGGCGGTGCCGGAGACGGCTCGCTTCTCCCAATCGAAGTCGAGGTCGAGCCGGAGATGGAGCAGGTCGTAGACGCGCTCCGGCATGTACCGGGGCGGCGTGTCGGGGGTGGTGAAGCGCTCGTCGGCGTGCCCGGGCTCTCCCAGGCCGGGGAGGAGGAGAGCGAGGACGGCGAGTGCCCGGATGGGGCCGGTCCAGCGAAGTCGGAGCATCGGGTCAGTCCTTTCTGAAGGTCCGGCAGGCGCGGCTCATCTTACAGAAGCAGGCTAGAATCCGGGCATGTCCAGCCAACCCAGCGAGCCCCGGTTCCGCATCGTCCTCGAAAAAGAGGACTTCAAGTTCTCCGCCGCGCACTTCACCCTGTTTTCCGACGGCGGAGCGGAGCTCCTCCATGGTCACAACTACCGCGTCCGGGCCGAGCTCGCCGGGAGCGATCTGGACGAGGAGGGGCTGCTGGTCGACATCGAGCGCTTCAAGAAAGCTCTCCGCGAGCGCTGTGCGAACCTGGACAGCCGCACGCTGCTGCCGGCCGCCAGCGGCCGGGTGCAGTGGAGCCGCGATGGCGACGCCATCGAGGTGGTCTGTGGAGAGCGGCGGTACCGGTTCCCGGCGGACGACGTGCTCCTGCTGCCGCTGGTCAATACCTCGATGGAGCTGATCGCCCGGATGCTCTGGGAGGATCTCGCCCCTGCGCTGAAGGGCTCGCGCGTCCAGGATCTGGCGGTGTCGGTGGAGGAGTCCTCGGGCCAGCGGTGCTGGTATGAGCGGGGGCTCGTCTGGGCTTGGGGCCGGAGGTGAGGCTCTCCTCTACACCTTGATCTCCCGCCCTTTCCAGCTCGTCAGCCGGCCCCGCCGCTTGTCGCGCACCCCGAGAGCGAGCACGGCGGCGAGGAGAAGGGCGTCGCAGGGGTAGAGGAGACTCCAGGCCGGCGTATGACGGCTGCCGGAGCGCAGCAGCGCCGAGGCAGCCACTCCGGATCCCCAGAGCACGGCGGCGGCCATCCACTGGCCGGTGAGAAGCTCTGCAGCGAGGGCGAGGGGAGGCACCAGGAGCGTCGCGAGAACCACCGCCACGGTCCCCAACCGGTCCCCGAACAGTCCGCCCAGATTGCGGCGCCAGCCGAGGACGCCTTCGCGGAAGCCCTGATACATGCGTACCCGCAAGAGGTCCGGCGCGCGGAAGAACGCGGTGCGACGTCCGGTCTCGCGCAGGCGCCGGACGATCGCCACGTCGTCGAGGGTCTCGTTGCGCACCGTGGGAAACCCGCCGGCTTGCTCCCAGACCGTCCGCCGCAGCAGGATGAGCTGGCCGTTGGCCACCGGCGGACCGGAGCTGTCCGCCGCCGCTTCCCAGCTCCCAAGGAGAGCGTCGAGAAGGGCGAAGACGGCAGGAATCAGAAGGTTCTCGCCGGCGCCGCGCGCCTCCTGCCAGCCGGCGAGGGAGACCGCGTCGAGGTCGCCCTCCTCGGCCGCAGCCCGCGCCCGCGCCAGAGCTTCGGGATGATGCCGCGTGTCGGCATCGGTGAGCAGCAGCCAGGGAGAGTCGACGTTCCGGCTTCCGACCCAGAGCGCATGCACCTTCCCTCTCCATCCGTCGGCGAGAGGGCCGGCCTCGATCAGCGTCAGGCGGGGCTCACCCTCCGCCCGGCTGGACACCCGCGCGGCGGTCGAGTCCGTGGAGCCGTCGTCGATCACCCGGACGAGAGGCTGGGCGGTCTGCGCCAGCAGGGTCTCCACGCAAAGATCGACGTTATGTTCTTCGTTACGTACTGGGAGGAGAATCGTCACGCCGCGGAGGACGGGAAGGGGGGGAGGGAGGGTGGGGGCGCGCCGCCGCCGCTCTCCGATCCGCAGAGCCAGGCCGACCAGGCAACCGCCGAGCAGGAGAGAGGCGGCGAGTGTGGGATGCACGGATCAGCCGGCCGCGACTCTCTGCTGGAGCACGGCCTCGACCTCGCCGGGAAGGGGAAAGCGGCCTGTCTGTTTCTTGGAGAAGAGGAGCTCGTTGTCGATGGTCACCTCGAACACTCCGCCGGACCCTTTGACGAGCTGGGGCTTGATGCCGAACTTCCTCTCGATCTGCTCCGCCAGACCGGCGGCGCGGGGGAAGTAGTTTCAGATCCTGCAATACTCGATGACAACGCTTGCGGCCATGACCCGCCTCCTTTCGCCGGGCATTATACCGCCCTCCCCCCTTCCGGCCCTCCGGGAGGATACCCCCTATTCAAAATGTCGAATCTCCTCTTCAAGAGAGGAATCAAATGGAGAGAGAGGTTGTTAGGGAGACTACAGGTGCGGCCCAGCCCCCAAACGGGACAAAGTCGACTTGGACAAAGACTGGATCTTTCGCTGGAACCGTGAGTATAATCGAGATTGTTCAATCGCCCCCTACTGTGGAGGACGCGTGTCACGGTCAGGACTGTAGATGACACGTAGTTACCAAACAGAGCTTGCCGGTCGCGGCAGGTCGCTGCGGCGGGGTGAGATTGAGTGGCTTAACTTTTACCTGGAGGTAGCCAAATGAAAGGCGAGGCGCCAAGTATGTCGTCGAAGGAAATGGCCCAGATCCGGCAGAACCTTGAGGGGACGCCGGACATCGAGGAGGCGGCGGAGCTGATGAATCTGGCGGGGAATTCCACCCGCTTGAAGCTCCTCTACCTGCTCGACAACATGAAGGAGCTGTGCGTGTGCGATCTCGCGGAGATGCTGGGGGTGTCGGTTTCGGCCGTGTCCCAGCACCTGGCGAAGCTGAAGGCCTACGGGCTGGTGGCTCCGCGCCGCGACGCCCAGACCATCTACTACCGTCTGACGGAACACGCGTTCAATTCCAAGCTCCGCGAGAACTTCTTCAAGCAGTTCCAGGTCTGATCTGGTCCAAACCACGAAGCTCTCGAAGCGGCCGGGGAGATCATCCGATCCCCTGGCCGCTTTTTTGGTCCTCAAAAGGGCTTGAAGGTCATCAGGAAGACCATCACGACGATGAACAGGGCGTTCACGTGGGTGAGGATGGCGACCAGGGGCGGCACGTCGCTGCCGGTGCGCACGGCCTCCCGGATCTTGGGCATCTGGACGAACAGGACGATGGCGAGGAGGAGAAGCCAGAGCAGCAGGGACGTGTGGATCCAGCCGCGGTTGAAGGCGAATCCCCCGACCATCACCTGGTAGAGGCCGAGGACTCCGGAGAGCAGGGCTCCCGGCAACGTGTAGACGGTCAGCAGGCGCCAGGCCATCCGGAGGCCGAAGGCGCGGCCCGCGGGGTCGGAAGCCCGTTTGAGCAGGGCGAAGACCACGGCCGAAGCGAACACTCCCACGGTCAACCAGATCGCTGCGAGGATGTGCAGCGTCTTCCAAAAGATTGGTCCACCCATCGAGCACCCTCCTTCTTTGGGGCCAGCAACGGGACTCTACCACCGGATCCACCACCGGATCGGGCTCCGCTCGGCCCCCCGCTCGGATAGAATGCGCCTGCCCTGACGGCGACACCCCCAGGAGGAGAGCCATGAGCCAGCATCCGCGTCCGAAGTTCACCTACCTCGGCCATGCCACCGTTCGTTGCGACCTCCCTGGCGGCGAGGTCGTGCTCATCGATCCGTGGGTTCAAGGGAACCCGGCCTGCCCCGAGGACCACAAGGGGTTCGACCGCCTGGACGCGGTGCTGATCACCCACGCCCATTTCGACCACATGGGCGACGCCATCGAGCTGGCGAAGAAGCACAAGCCGAAGATCGTGGTGGCCAACTTCGAGATCTGCACCTGGTTGGGAGCCAAGGGCGTGGAGCGCTGCTCGGGGATGAACCTGGGCGGCTGTCAGAACGTGCTCGGGCTCCAGGTGACGATGGTCCGCGCCGACCACTCCTGCGGTATCTCGGACGGCGATCAGATCCTCTACGGCGGCTCGGCGGCCGGCTACATCGTGAGGCTGCCGGGCGGCTACACTTTCTACCACGCCGGGGACACGGCCCTGTTCTCGGACATGCAGCTCTTCTGCGAGATGTATCGCCCCGAGCTCGCCTTCCTGCCGATCGGCGACCTCTTCACGATGGACCCCGTGCAGGCCGCCCGCGCCTGCCGCTATCTCGGCGTGCGCCGGGTGATCCCGATCCACTGGGGGACCTTCCCGGCGCTCACCGGCACGCCCCAGAAGCTGGTGAAGGCCCTGGGGGATCAGGGGGTCAACTGCGAGGTGATCGCCTTGAAGCCGGGGGAGAGCTGGTAAGGGCCGTCACCACCGGACCGCGCCGCCGACTCCCACGAACCGCTCCGGCGACGGATCGTTGAGCCCGAAGCCGATCCGCGCGTCGAGCTGCACGGAGTCGGTCAGGGTGAAGGTCACCCCGGTGTCGGCGTACTGCGTGGCGTCGCCGTCCGGCTCTTCCTGAGAGAAGCCGTAGGTCTCGACGAACACCCCCAGCCGGTCGGTGGCCGCGATCCCCAGAGTCACGCTCGCCAGGATCTGATCGAACCGGTCGTCGTCCTCGCTCGGATAGGAGATCCCGAGGTTGGTGCCGAGGGAGAGGAGATCGGTGAGCTCCCAATCGAAGGCGAGGAGAGCCGTGGGGTCCCAGGTGTCCGTGGTCAGCTCCTCGCTTCCCACAGGAACAGTGGTTGCCAGGAGGAGCGCCACGGCGGGGTAGCCGGGGGGCCGGTCGTCCGCCGGAGGTGTGAGCCGGATTTTCAGGCCCAGCTCCGGATCCTCAGCCCCGTCGATCTCCTCGCCGGGTGTTTCGATCCGCGTCCAGGAGCCCACCCCCAGACGGGCTTCCAAATCGTCCCTGAGGCCGTAGCGCACGAGGAGCTCCCCGACGCTCCAGGAATCCTCGTCGCCGATCTCCTGCCAGGTGGTTCCTCCCTCGACCTGCACGTGGCCCGGAGTGAGCGTGCTCGTGCCCTCGGTGAAATCGGGCCGGTCGCTGGACATCGGCGGCAGGGTCTCCTGGGCGGCGGCCGGCGCGACCCCGGCGGCGAGCGCGATCCCCAGCAGGGCCGCGCAGATCTGTCGAACCATGTGGTCCTCCTCCCCAAAAGTGAGCTACAGCTTGTGAGCGAGCTGCACCCGCCCCGTGCTTTCGAGCACCTGGGCTCCGCTCTCGGTGAGCCGGAGCCCTTCTCCTTCCGTTTCACCAGACCGTCGCGCCGGAGCCCTCAGGACCCGATCCAGCCGGCGGCGCTCCAGCCGAAGCGCCGCTCCAGCATGGCCGCGGGGACCACCACCCTCCCCTTCTGGAGATGGAGGAGCAGAAGCTGCCCCGAAAGCCGCCGGCCCATCTTGCGCAGGATGAGCACCCGCGCCAGCAGCCCGTGCCCCGGTGAGACGAGGAGAGCCGCCAGAAACTGGAGTCCCGCCACCGTGGCCATGGCCCCGGCGATCGACGCATCCCACCAACGGTCCAGAGCATATCCGCCCAAGGCCGAGGTGATCCCCAGGAGCACCGCCACTGCGAGCATTTTCTCCAGCCGCTCGGTCAGCAGGTAGGCCGCCGCGGGCGGCACCACGAGCATCGCCACCACCAGCGCCGAGCACCATGGGGAGCGCGGCGCGGCTGCCGGTGACCAGGAGGCGATGACGATGCCGGGGAGCACCGCGTGGCTGATGGCGTCTCCCAGGAGAGCCGTCTTGCGCTGAGTCAGCAAATTTTGCCATTTCAAAATCATGGTGCTGTTCAATCGAAGTGTCAAGCGAGGGACGTATGAAACCTCTGTGCTAGGCTTGGAGCATGCCGACGAGCACGGTCGAGGACTATCTGAAGCACATCCTCCTGGAGCAGCAGCACGATTCGGAAGCTCTGGTCCCCATGGGGCAGATCGCGGGCGCCCTCAAAGTGGCGCCGGGCACGGTGACGGCCATGGTGAAGACCCTGGCGGACAGCGGTCTGGTGACCTATGAGCCCTATAGCGGCGTACGGCTGACGCCCTCCGGCCGGCAGCTCGCCGCGCACGTGCTGCGCCGTCACCGGCTGATCGAGCTCTTCCTGGTCCAGGTGATGGGGATGGATTGGAGCGAGGTCCATTCCGAGGCCGAGGAGCTGGAGCACGCCGTCTCCGAGCGGCTGATCCAGCGGATGGACGAGATGCTCGGCTTCCCATCGGCCGATCCACATGGCGATCCGATCCCGGACGTCCATGGCGTCTTCGAAGCGCCACCCCTCCCAAGCCTGCTGACCTGCGATCTCGGCGCGCCGCTCAAGGTGGCGCGGGTCACCGACCAGAGCCGCGAGTTCCTGCAGCTCGTCGAGAGACGGGGTTTGAAGCCCGGCTGTGCCCTCCGGGTCGAGAGCCGCGACGAGGCCGCCGATACGGTCGAGCTGCGCCTCGAAGGGGGCGAGCCTCTGAACCTGGGCTACCGGGCGGCGGGGAAGATTCTGGTCGAGGGGAAAAGCTAGACCGCAAACCACCGCGCCCGCGCCAGCAACCCGATCCGCGACAGCACCCCGAGCTGCGGCGGCCTCTCCAGGACCTCGGGCCCGCCGTCCTCCAGGCCGCTGAGCAGCCGCAGCGAGGCGAGCAGGCAGAAGACGGCGGCGCGGCGATAGCCGGCCGGCAGCTCCACCAGTCCCCGCGGCGCGCTCAGGAGGCGGCGGCGCAGCCGGGCGCACTCGCGGTGCACCGCGTCGAGGAGGCGCTGGGGATCGGGTCGGCTCTCGGTGATGCTCCAGTCGTCCGGAAGCTCGCTGTGCGGAATGGGCCAGCGGTTGCGACGGACGTCCCCCCCGACCCCCTGGAGGGTGCGCAGGCGCACCAGGGCTCCCAGAAAATCGCTGACCTCGCCGGGCGGCTCCTGGCCGAGCAGGGCGGTGGCCACGGCGCGTGCCAGCCGGATGGCGTCGGCATCAGCCTCCCCGGGGGTCGCCGGCCGCGGCCGCAGGACCCGGCGGCGGGCGCAGGCGGTGAGGTCGTCCAGCGCCGCGGTGGGCCAAGCCCGCCGCCGCTGCTCGCGCGCCATGCGGACGAAGATCGGCTGCCCCACAGGCTGACCTGACAGGACGGTCTCCAGCGTGAGCTCCCAGCGGTTGATCTGCGCGAGCCGCTCCCCTTCGACTCCGTGCTGGCGTGCGAAATCGAACAGGGTGTGGGTATAGGCGAGGAGCGCCTGGACGCGCTGCCGCTCCAGCGCGGAGAGGAGGAGCAGGGCGGGGGCGAAGTCGCCGAGGAGATTGCGGCAGATCTCACCGCAGACCTCCTCGGCCTTCTGTTCGTCGAAGTCGTCCTGCGGCTCCCGCAGCTCCTCGGCGAGCCGGCTGTGGCCGCTCCGCGCCAGCGCGTCGGCGCGCCACTCCTCGCCGGACGGGTGCTGCTCTTCGGTCACCGTCCTAAGCCAGCAGCCGCAACAGCTCGCGCTGGGGCTCGCCGCCGGTGATCTCGGGAGCCTCGGAGGTCAGAGCCACGTTGATCTCGCTGCGCACCCCGAAGTCGCCCGGCAGGTAGATGCCCGGCTCGATCGAGAACCCGGTCATCGGCAGAAGGAGCCGCGTGTCGTGCGTCTCCAGGTTGTCCATGTTGGCCCCCTGGCCGTGGTCCGAGGTGCCGATCGAGTGGCCGGTGCGGTGGATGAAGAAGTCGCCGTAGCCCGCCTTCTGAATCACGGCGCGCGCCGCGTCGTCCACCTCGAAGCCGTGCACCGGCTGCCGCGGAAAGCGGCTGCGCACCAGCTTCCAGGCGGCGTCCCGCGCTCCGGCCACGATGTCGTAGACCTCCTGCTGCCGGTCGGTGGGCGCGGCGGCGCACACGCCGACCCAGGTGATGTCCCCGTAGATGCTCCCGGCGGCTTTTTCCTTGGCCCACAGGTCGATGAGCAGGAAGTCCCCTTTCTCGATCGGGGAGCTCCAGTCCGGCCCCGGCTGATAGTGCGGATCGGCGCTGTGGGCGTTGACGCCGATGATCGGATCGGACTCGGTCCACAGCCCGGCCTGGTCGAAGGCGTCGAGGATGAAGCGCTGGACCGTGTACTCGTCGATCCGGTCCCTTTTGCGCAAGGCCGCGCTCACCCGGGCGAACGCCTCCAGAACGATCCGGTGCAGGTGGGTGTTGGCGCGGCGGTGCGATTCGAGCTGCTCGGCGCTCCAGGTGGCGGCGAAGCGCTGTGCCAGGTCCGCCGCGGAGATCAGCTCGATGCCGGCCGCGCGCAGGAGCTCGGCGGTGCCGGCGTCGAGGCGCGACACCGAGGGGAGCTCGTTGTTCGGGCTGTACTGGGCCGCCAGCTTGCGATAGCCGGAGACCAGCTTGGCGAGCTCCTCGCGGTGCTTCGCCCAGGTGGTGTAGACCGCCTTCGAGCCCGGCAGGTGGTCGAGCATGGCCGGCTCCAGGCCGTGCACCAGCTTGCGCGGCTCCCCCTCGCGCGGAATCACGTAATAGCAGCGCCGGGTGACCAGCTTCGTCTCGTCGCTCAACCCCAGCAGGTCGAGCCCGATCGGGTCGTTGCGCTGGAAGCAGGCGAAAAACCAACCATCGGCCCCGGCTTCGGCCACGGCGGACTGGATCTCGGGGATGCGTTCGGCCAGCATGTTCTCGTCCTCCTCACGGGCTCCGTTATGCTTCGGCACGGGGATGTTATCAAAACCGTGAAAGAGGAGCCGCCGATGCCGCAGAGCTCGTGCCGTCCCATCCTTCTCCTTCTGCTCCTGGCGCTCGCCGCCTGCGCCGGTGGGCTCCGCAGGCCCGGGCCCGCACCGAGCCCGGCTCCGGCCGTGGCGCCGCCGGTTGCTCCGGCGCCACTCCCGGAGCCCGCGGTCCCCCCGATCCGCCGGTCGCGGCAGATCTGCGGCGTGCAGGCGGGGCGGACGATCGAGCTGGCGGAGCTCTCCTTGCCCGAGGGGAGCCGGCCGCTCGGCCTGGCGCTCGCAGAGGGTACGGTCTGGCTCTTGTTCGAGCCGGCCCTGCTCGTCGGTCTGCCCCGGGAGACGGCGGCGCCCGCGCGGGTGGCGATCCCGGAATTCGGCGCCGTCGAGGAGATCGATCTGATCCCCGGTCCGGCCGGGGCCGCCTGGAGCGCTCTCGCCGTGGACCGGTGGGACGGCTCGGTGTGGCTCGTCTCGGAGACGGTCCCCGGGCTCTGGCGCAAGCGGCCGGGCCGCCGCCCGGAGGCCGTCCGCCTGCCGGCGACCCCGGCCCCGCGCCAGGGCGGGTTCCGCGACGTCCTGGCCGGCCGCGGCTCGGTCTGGCTCGCCCCAGCTTGCGCCGATCGGGCCGTCTGGCGGCTCGCCCCGTCCGGCAAGCTGCTGGACACGAGCTTCGACGGGGCGCCCGGGAGCTGCCCGGCCGCCCTGCTCGAGCGGGATTGGAGCGGCACGATCTGGGCGCTCCGACCCGACGCGGGCTCCATGTCCCAACTGGGATTCGATCTGGCCTGGCAGCCGGCCGGAACCGGAATCGCTCCCCCGGCTCCGGCGCCGCCGGGAAGCGAAGCGGTCCGTTCCTGGTTCTTCTGGGGGGCGGAGCCCATGGCGCTCTCGGGAGAAGGGGATGCCCTCCTCCTCCGCAACGTGGGCGGCAAGGTCGAGGCGTCCCGGGAGGATTGCGGAGAGGGGAACGCCCTGGTGGACGTGGCCGGCGACGAGCGGGGATGGGCGGTGCTCACCCGGCAGTGGTTGCGCCTGGCGGATCATCAGCGGGAGGCCGGAGCCGCCTCCCAGGAGTAGAATTCGGCGCGCAAAGAGAAAGGCACGATATGGACACTATGACTCGCATTCATCGCACGGCCCTGGCCGCGCTCGCTCTGGTCCTCGCGGTTGTCCTCATGTCGGGCGGACCGCTCTACGCCGTGGGCGAGGGGCGGGTCATCGGCACGGTGACCGACGGTCAGAACAAGCCCGTCCAGGGGGCCAAGGTCCTCATCACCCTCCCCGGGGTCGCCAGCTTCAAGCAGGAAAAGACGACTGACAAGGCAGGCAAGTTCACGCTCCTGATCCTCGACGCAACCAAGGAGTACAAGGTCCGGATCGAGAAGGAGGGCTTCCAGCCATACGAGGAGGCGCTCAAGCCGACCATCCAGGAAACCCTGCGGATCACCTACACGCTGGCCCCGGTCCAGGCTGCCGCGGCGGCGGGTGCGGCCCCCGATTCCGCCGAGGCCAAGGCGCTGGAGGGGAGGAACGCCGCGGTCCTCGCCTTCAATGAGGGGGTCGGCAAGCTCAAGGCCGGTGACAAGGCGGGCGCGGCCGCCCAGTTCGAGGAGGCTCTCAAGCTCAATCCCGATCTGATCGAGGCCCATTCGGTTCTGGCCGACCTCTACGTCGAGCAGAAGAAGTACCCGCAGGCGATCGCCGCCGCCGAGCGCGTGCTGCAGGCGAAGCCGAAGGATCCGGCCGCTCTGACCGCGCTCTACGACTCGGCCGTGGCCGTGGGCGACAAAGCGAAGGCGGAGTCCGCCCTGAACGCCATGCTGGAGGGAGCGCCCGGCCGGGACACCGCCGTCCGCCTCCTCAACAAAGGTGTGGTCGACTTCAACGAGAACCGGATGCCGGAGGCCCAAGCGGCCTTTGAGAAGGCCGAGAAGGCCGATCCGACGCTCCCGAAGACACATTACATGCTCGGTCTCACCTATATCCGTCTCGACAAGAAGGCCGAGGCGCAGGAGCACCTGGCCAAGTTCCTGGACCTGGCGCCGGACGACAAGGACGCGGAGACGGCGAAGGCGATGTTGGAGGAGCTGAAGAAGTAAAGGGAATGGGGTCACCGAGGCAGCCGCAGCAACGCCTCGCACCCCCGCCCTTCCTTCCGGTTCTCCAACGTCAGCGTGCCGCCGTGGGCCTCGGCGATCTGCCGGCTCAGGGCGAGGCCGATGCCGCTCCCCTCGGGCTTCGTGGTGTAGAAGGGGACGAAGAGGTTCTCGCTGTTCGAGATGCCCGGACCCTCGTCCTCCACCCGGACCTCCACCCACGAGCCGTTCAACCGCCAGCCGATGCCGACCGTGCCGTGGGTCATCATGGCGGCGTCCACCCCGTTGCGGACCAGGTTGATCAGGAGCTGCTCGATCTGGTCGGCGTCCGCGCTCAAAGTCAGAGGCGGACCGTTTTCGACGAACACGGGCAGCCGGGTCTCCAGGGCCGCGATGCGCCGGATCAGGATCGAGAGGTCCAGCGGCGCCAGGCTGGGCGGCGGGAGCTTGGCCATGCGCGCGTAGGCCGCCATGAAACGGATCAGCGCGTCGGAGCGGTTGGTGATGATGTCGAGACCGCTTCGCATGTCCTCCCGCCAATCCTCCGGCTGCTTTTCGAGGAGGACGCCCAGCGTCGACGCCATGGAGCGGATCGGCGCCAGCGAGTTGTTGAGCTCGTGGCCGAGCACCCGGATGAGGCGCTTCCAGGCCTGCCGCTCCTCTTCCCGCAGCGGCTGGCTCAAGTCGGTGATCACCAGCAGCTTGTGCGGGCGCCCCTGCTCGCGGAAGAGGCTGCGCCGGATCTCCCACCGGCCCGGACCGCTCGGGAAGGTCTTGGCGACCGTGCGCGCCGTCTCTCCTTCCAGAAGCTCGGCCAGGCCCAGGGCTTCGGCCGCCTGCCCGAGCAGCCGCTCGGCCGGCTCGGCGAGCAGGCGCTCGCCGGCGCGGTTGACCAGCCGCAACCGCTCCTCGTCATCCAGGGCGAAGATCGCCACGTCGACCTCCTCCATGACCCGGTGGAGCAGGGCCGTGGCCTCGACCGCGCCGAGGCGCTGCTCGCGCAGGGTCTCGGCGATCGCGTTGATCTCGTGCATCACCTGGCCGAGAGCGTCGATCCGCTCGGGGAGACGGGCGCGCAGCGAAAAGTCCCCCTCGTGCACCGCCTCCAGGAGGTTGGCCAGGGTGTGAAGGGGACGGACCACCCGGATCCGCAGCTCCTGGGCGAGCTTCCACACCAGGGCACCCATCAGGATCGAGACGACGATCAGGGTGCGGGTGCTGTAGTTCCCTGTCCAGAGCAGGGCGAGCGTCGCGAGGAACCCCGGCACCGCGATCGCCAGCGAGAGGAGGAGGACCCGGTTCTCGAACGTGATCCGCTCGGCGATCCGCTCGCGGAGCCCGGTGAAGATCGGGACGGCGCCGGGACGGGTCTCCACGCGGCTAGAGTCCATGCTTCTCCAGACGCCGGTAGAGGGCGCTGCGCGACAGGCCGAGCGCGTGGGCGGCTTGGCTCACGTTGCCGGCATAGCGGGCGAGAGCCTTGTGGATGAGCACCCGCTCGACCTCCTCGAGCGGCATCTCTTCGAGGCTGCCGGGCGCCGGCGCCGGCGTTTGCAGGCCGAGATCGCGCGCCCGCACCCGGTCGCCGGAGGCCATGAGGACCGCGCGCTCCACCGCGTGATCGAGCTCGCGCACGTTCCCCGGCCAGGGATGGGAGAGGAGCATTTCGAGAGCCGAATCCTCGAAGCCCGCCACCTCCTTGCGGTAGCGCTGGGCATGCTGGCGCAGGAAGTGCTCGGCGAGCGGCACGATGTCCGTGCGCCGGTTGCGCAGCGGCGGCAGAGGGATCTCCACGGTGTTCAGGCGGAAGAGGAGGTCCTGCCGGAATCTCCCCTGAGCGACCTCCTCGCGCAGGTCCGCGTTGGTCGCCGACACGATCCGCACGTCCGCCGTCCGGGTCTTCGACGAGCCGACGCGCTCGAACTCGCCGGTCTCCAGGACGCGGAGGAGCTTCGCCTGCTGCGGGAGCGAGATGTTGGCGATCTCGTCGAGGAAGAGCGTGCCGTGGTCCGCCAGCTCGAAGCGGCCGACGCGGTCGGCTTTGGCGTCGGTGAAGGCGCCGCGCACGTGGCCGAACAGCTCGCTCTCGAAGATCGATTCGGCGAAGCCGCCGGTGTTCACCGTCACCAGCGCCTGCCCGGCGCGGGCCGAGACCGCGTGGAGCGCCCGCGCCACCACGCCCTTGCCGGTGCCGTTCTCGCCGGTGATAAGGACGTTCGCCTCCGAGGGCCCGACCCGCTCGATCAGCTCCAGCACGGGGCGCATTTCGGGCGCGGTGGCGATCAGCGTCAGCCGGCCGTCGCCCTGCCCGTCCGAACGCAGCAGCTCGTTCTCGGCCTCCAGGTGCTTGCCGCGCCGCAGCGCCCGGCCGAGGTCGACCTGGGTCCGCAGGATGGAGAGAAGCCGGTTGTTCTCCCAGGGCTTCTCGATGAAGTCGCGGGCCCCCTGGCGCATCGCCTCGACCGCGAGATTGACGCTCGCCCAGGCGGTCATCACCACGATCGGCAGCGAGTCGTCGAGCGCGCGGAGGCGGGCGATCAGATCGAGCCCTTCCTGGCCCGAGGTCGTATCGCGGGTGTAGTTCAGGTCCATCAGGACGACGTCGAGCTCGCGCGCGGTGACCGTCTGCAGGACCTCGGCCGGCGAGGCGGCGGTCTCGGTCTCGTAGCCTTCGGCCTTGAGGAGGAGGCGTAGCGATTCCCGGACCTCGCGGAGGTCGTCGGCGATCAGCGCCCGCGGCTTGCGCGGCTCAGGAAACAACGACATGCGGAAGGATGCTCTCGGGAAAGTACTCTATATCCCGCACTTCGTCAAAACAAAAAAAAGAGGCTGCCGCTTTCCAGCGGGCAGCCCTGGAGGGAAACGATGATCTGGCTTTGGGTTAGACGGCGAATCCCCGCTGCTCGACCTCACGCTGGTCCAGCTCGCGCTGCTGACCCTGCTCCTCCTCGACGACACGGCCGTCGAACAGGTGGATCGAGCGCTCGGCGTAGCGAGCGAACCGAGGGTCGTGGGTGACCATGCAGATGGTCGCGCCGTCCTTGTGCAGCTCTTCGAGGAGCTCCATGACCTGCTCGCTGTTGCGCGAGTCGAGGTTGCCGGTGGGCTCGTCAGCGAGGAGGATCGACGGCTTGCCCACGACGGCGCGGGCCACCGCGACTCTCTGCTGCTGACCGCCGGAGAGCTGCGAGGGGTAGTGCTTCATGCGGTGCGACATGCCGACGCGCTCCAGAGCTTCCTGGACGCGCTCCTTGCGCTCCTTGGCGGGCATGCCACGGTAGGTCAGGGGCAGCTCGACGTTCTCGTAGACCGTCAAGTCGCCGATCAGGTTGAACGCCTGGAAGATGAAGCCGATCTCCTGGTTGCGGATGCGCGCCCGCTCCGAGAAGGAGAGATTGGCGACCTCTTTCGTGTTCAGCGTGTACCGGCCGTCGGAGGGCGTGTCCAGCAGCCCCAGGATCGACAGCAGGGTGGTCTTGCCGCAACCGGACGGACCGGCGATCGAGACGTACTCGCCGTTCTTGACTTCCAGGTGGATCCCGGAGAGGGCGTGGGTCTCGACTTCGTCGGTCAGGAAGACCTTGGTGACGCCATCGAGAAGGATCAGAGGCTCAGCAGTAGACGAATTCATCGGTTTCCTCCCTGGTCTTCAGCCGCCCCGCGAAAGCTTGCAGACGGCAGTCTTTCGTTTTCAGTCAAATCTCACTTCAGCCGGATCCGGTCGTGCCCGTCGAACTGCGAGGTGTCGGAGAGGATCACCTGGTCGCCAGGCTTCAGGCCACTCACGACCTCCATCGTGCTGACCGAGGAGCGCCCGAACTCGACCGGGACCCGGACGGCCGCCTTGCCGCCATCCACCAGCCTGAACATCTCGACCTTCTGGCCCTGCGCGCCGAAGCTCGGCCGGGGGATATGGATCACGTCCGGCAGGTTCTCCAGCAGGATCATGCCATCGACCGTGAGATCGGGGCGGGCGCCCTTGGGGAGCGGACCCTCCAGCGCCACGTCGACTGTCACGCTGCCCTCCTGCACCGACGGGGCGACGCGGAGCACCCGGCCCGGCACGAGGCCGTTGCGGGTGTCGATCGTGGCGGGCAGGCCGATGGTGACGTCCTTGGCCTGGACCTCCGGGATGCGCAGCTCGGCCTTGAGCTTCTCCGGCCGCGCCACCCGGGCCAGGGTCGTCCCCGGCGTCACCCGCTGGCCAACCTGCACGGGGAGCTCCTGGAGCACGCCCGGGATGCCGGCCCGCACTTTGAGGTATTCCACCTGGCGGCGGCGCAGCTCGTAGAGGGCGCGGGACTGCTCGACCCGGGCGCGCTGGGCCGCGAGCTGCGCCTCGTTCGACCGCCGCGCCTTCACGAACCGCTCCTTCTCGATGCGGGCGCGATTGGTGAGCTGGTCCGCCTGCATCTTCGAGCGCTTGAAGTTGATCTCGGGGATGAGCTGATCCTTGAACAGCTTCTCGTCCGCCTCGACCTGCAGCCGCTCCTGCGCGGCTGCCGACTCGGCCGCGGTGACCTCGCCCTGCTGGTTCAAGAGCTGGCTTTCGAGCTGCGCGCGCAGATCGTCGAGATCCGCTTCGTTCGCATGCAGCTGCGACTCGGCCTCGAAGAGGTTCTGCTGGAGCTCGGGATTGGTCATCTCCAGGATGACCGTGTCCGCGGTGACCATGACGCCCGGGAGGGCCGGGATGCGCTCCACGCGCCCTTCGACCGGGAGAGAGATGATGCGGATGTCGACGGGGACCAGCGAGCCGGGACCCCGCACCTCGCGCTTCATCGGGCCGCGCTCCACAAGACCGGTGAACAGGGTCTCCTTGTCCACCTCCGGGGCCGCTGGCTCGAGACGCGAGATGCCGACAGTGATTGAAACGACGACGATGAGTCCGATGACGGCTAAGATGTATCGCCGCATGCGGCGTTTTTCGGCGTGTCCTGTGCGGGGCTTGTCCATAGTCTCCTCGTACCGAGGTCTCTACTACGCATGGCCCGTGCCAAAGGTTTTAGAAATCTCCAACCGCAATAGAACCATGAAGTTGAAGCAGTCGAGCGAGCAGCGGAGGAGAGCAGGGCTGTTCGCTGGTGGGATGCGGCCGTCCCAGAATCGGACACTCCCGTGATAGCCTTGGACCGATGAGCGTCGAGCAACACCGCCGTACGGCTCCCGGGGTCCTGGGCTTCGGCCTGATCACCGTGAGCGACACCCGCTCGCCGGAGGACGACGTGAGCGGCCGGACTCTCTCCGGCCTGGCTCACGTGGCGGGCCACCGGGTGGAGGGGCCGGTGGTGGTCCCCGACGACGTGGCCGCCATCCGCCGCGCCGTCCGCCGGATGCTCGCGCTGCCCGCGGTCGACGTGGTCGTGCTGACCGGCGGCACCGGGTTCTCGCCGCGCGACGTGACGATCGACGCGGTCACGCCGCTCCTCGACCAGTCGATCGAGGGGTTTGGCGAGCTGTTCCGCGCCCTCTCTTACCAGCAGGTGGGCGCCGCCGCCATGCTCTCCCGGGCCGCCGCCGGTCTCGTCAAGGACAAGGCCGTCTTCCTGCTGCCGGGCTCGCCCAAGGCGGTCTCCCTCGCGATGGAGAAGCTGATCCTCCCCGAGGCCGGCCACCTGCTGTCGCAGGCGCGGCGGGACTGATTCTCCTATCGTCGCCCCCGTCCTCCCCGGAGCATCCGCAGGATCGCGAGCAGCACGAACGAGCCGATCACCGCGATGACCAGGCTCCGCCAATCGAGCCCCGAGAGGCCGCCGAATCCGAGAGCGGTCGCCAGGAAGCCGCCGAGCAGCGCTCCGACGATGCCGATGATGACGGTGAGGATGCACCCTCCGGGGTCGCGCCCCGGCATCAGCGTCTTGGCGATCAAGCCGGCGATCCCACCCAGGACGATCCACGCGATCAGGCCCATTCCTTCCATGTCCACACCTCCCTTTCCAGCCCGGATCAGGCTGCGAGAGCCGTGCCAGACAGAGGACATAGATAGAATGTCCCCGCCATGACCGAGACGACAGCGCGCCCCCGCCTCTTCCTGATCGACGGCTACTCCAACATCTTCCGCGCCTTCTACGCGATCCGCAATCTCTCCAACTCGCGCGGGGAGCCCACCAACGCCGTCTACGGCTTCGTCCAGATGCTGCGCAAGCTGCTGCGCGAGGAGAAGCCGGACCTCGTCGGGGTCGCGCTCGACATCGGCAAGACCTTCCGCAACGAGAAGTTCGAGGACTACAAGGCGAACCGCACCCCGATGCCCGAGGACCTGCAGAGCCAGATCCCCTGGATCCGCCGGACGCTGGAGGCCTACCGGATTCCGGCCCTGGAGCTCCAGGGCTACGAAGCGGACGACGTCCTCGGCTCGATCGCCTGCCGCGCCACGGACCAGGGGTACGACGTCGTCCTCGTCTCGGCGGACAAGGACCTGATGCAGCTCGTGAACCCCCACGTCTCCCTCTTCCACACCGGGCGCGACAAGCTGTACGGCCCGGCCGAGGTCGAGGAGGATTTCGGCGTCCCTCCAGAGAAGGTGGTCGACGTCCTCGCCCTGATGGGCGACTCGATCGACAACATCCCGGGCGTCCCCGGCATCGGCGAGAAGGGGGCCAAGGCGCTGATCAAGGAGTACGGATCGCTGGAGGAGCTACTGGCGCGGGCGGGAGAGGTCTCCCGGAAGGCCTATCGCGAGGGGCTCGTCCAGCACGCCGACCAGGCCCGCCTGTCGAAGGAGCTGTCCACCATCCATGTGGACTGCGAAATCCCGTTCGATCCCGTCACGCTGCGCCACGACCCGCCGGACCCGGCCGCTTTGCGAAGCCTGTTCACCGAGCTGGAGTTCTTCTCCCTGGTCGAGGAGCTCAAGGCCACCGAGCGGGAGAAGGCCGAGGCCCTGCCGCCGGCCGAGGAGGTCACCGATCCCCGGGATTGGGAGGAGCGGACGGCAACCTTATTAGAGGGGGAAGCGGGAGAGATCTTCGTGGCCGTGCTCGGCGAGGAGCCGCCGATCGGTCTCGCGGCCGGCGGCGCGGCCGAAGGCGATCCGCTCCTCTATGCCGACTTCCGGCGCGGCGATCCCATCGCCCGGGCTGTCCGGGATCTCCTGGCCCGCTGGCTCGCGGACCCGAAGGTCCGCCTCTCCGGCCACAACCTCAAAGAGGTCCTCCGGCTCTGCCCCGAAGGCCGGAGCTGCAAGGCGAACCTGTTCGACGAGATGCTGGTGTCCTATCTGCTGAAGCCCTCGGTCCACGGCCACAGCCTGGACGAGCTGGCCCTGGAGCGCCTCTCCCGCAAAGCGATCACTGCCAAGGAGGCGGGGTGGGACCGGGGGCAGGAGCCGGCGCAGGGGGATTCGCGCCTGGCCGCCTACGCCGGCGAGCGGGTGGGGCTCGCACGCGCCATGGCCCCGGGGATGCGCCGCGAGATGGGCGACGGGCCGATCGCCCGCATCTGCCAGGAGATCGAGATCCCGCTCGTCCCCGTGCTCCTCGGCATGGAGGAGGCCGGCATCCTCCTCGACGTCGACTTCCTGCAGGCGATGTCGGGCGAGCTGGGCCGGGAGCTGGCGGAGCTCGAGCAGGAGATCTGGAAACAGGCGGGCGAGGAGTTCAACGTCAACTCGCCGGTGAAGCTCGGGGCGATCCTCTTCGAAAAAATGGGCCTCCCCGTGCTCAAGCGGACCCAGAAGACGAAGAGCTTCTCGACCGGCGCGGAGACGCTGGAGGAGCTGGCCGCCCGCGGCTATCCGATCGCCGACCTCCTGCTGCGCTACCGCGAGCTGATCAAGCTCAAGTCGACCTACGTGGACGCCCTGCCGGCGATGGTGGGAGCGGACCGCCGCCTGCACACCCGCTACAACCAGGCGGTCGCGGCCACGGGGCGGCTGTCGTCGGTCAACCCGAACCTGCAGAACATCCCGATCCGCACCGAGCTGGGGCAGCGCATCCGCCGCGCCTTCGTGGCGAGCCCCGGGCACCTGCTGCTGGTGGCGGACTACAGCCAGGTCGAGCTGCGCATCCTGGCCCACATCGCCGACGAGCAGGCGCTGATCGGCGCCTTCGCCCGCGGCGAGGACGTCCACCGCGCGACCGCGGCCACCGTCTTCAATGTGGCGCCGGAGCTGGTGACGGCGGAGCAGCGGCGGGCGGCGAAGACGATCAACTTCGGCATCCTCTACGGGATGAGCGCCTTCGGCCTGAGCCAGGCGCTGAAGATCCCGACGAGGGAGGCGGACCGCTTCATCACGGCCTACCTCGACCAGTTCCCCGGGGTGCGGCGCTACGTCGAGGAGACGCAGCAGAGCGCGGAGCGGGAGGGGAAGGTCGAGACGCTCTACGGCCGGGTGCGCTTCCTGCCGGACATCCAGAGCAAGAACCGGGCGCTGCGCGAGAACGCCCGCCGCATGGCGATCAACGCGCGCATCCAGGGCACGGCGGCGGACCTCTTGAAGAAGGCGATGATCGAGATCGACTGCCGCCTCCAGGGCAGCCATCCGGACGCGCGGCTCCTCCTGACCGTCCACGACGAGCTGGTCCTGGAGGTCCCCGAAGGGAAGGTGGAGCCCGTGGCCGCCCTGGTCAAGAAGGGGATGGAGGGGGTAGCCGAGCTGAAGGTGCCGCTGGTGGTGGATGTCGGCTCGGGGCCGAGCTGGTACGAGGCGAAGGCGTAGGGGGCTACCCCCGAACCTCCTCGTCCTCATAGATAAAGGTCACCACCTTCTCCAGGTCCGGGTGAAGGCTCCTGTGGACAGGACAGGTGAGAGCCGCGTTCTCCAGCTTGCGGCGCTGGTCGGGGGTGAGCCCCTCGGGCATCTGGATCGTGATCGGGATGGCGCCGATCCGGCGCGGGCTCGCATTCATATGCTTCTCAGCCCGGAAAGCGAGACCGGTCAGGTCGAGACCGTCGCGGGTGCCGACGATGGAGATCAGGCTCAGCATGCAGGAGCCCAGGGCGGCGGCCACCAGGTCGGTCGGCGAGAAGGAGCTGCCGTCCCCCTGATTGTCCACCGGAGGGACCGTGATGATCTGCGTGCCCGACGGGCCGTGCGTCACCTCGACCTTCAGGTTGCCCAGATACCTGCCTGTGAAATCGACCGCCATAGATACTCCCTCGTGCAGAAGAACCGCTTGGGAACGGGAGTCTACCAGTATCATGTCCCGGATCATGTCCCCCCCTGTGCGGTGCACCTTCTTCCTGGCCGGCGAGGACCTGGAGAGCCTGTCCCGGATCGATCCCGACCGCGACTGGCGGGAGCTCCAGACTGGGGAGCGGGCGTGGATCCTCCAGACCTGGCTCCGGCTGCGGTGCGCCGGCCACCCTGTGGAGCTCTCCGGGACCGCGCCGGAGGACGGCCTCGTGGTCTTCCACGCCAAGCAGGCGAGGGAGCTTCTGCGCCAGCGGTCGCGGCTGCGCGGTGCAACTCTCGTGGCAGCTCGCGCGGACAATCGCCAGCCGCTGATCGCCGACTTCGAGGTCCTGCAGAACGGCTTCTTCGCGGATAGCCGGCGGCGGTTCTTCGTCCCCCACTGGCCGCAGCCGGGGCTCGTGCCGCGGGACCCGGCCCGCGGCGAGCGGGTCGAGAGGATCGCCTTTAAGGGATTCGCGGCGAACCTCCATCCAGCGTTCCGAACGGCGGCCTGGGCGGACTTTCTCGCCGAAGAAGGAATCGAGTGGGTGGTGGACGCCGTGGCTTTCGCCGGCGGCAACCGCCTGGAGCTGGAGTGGCCGGACTTTCGCCAGGTCGATCTCGTCCTCGCCGTGCGGCCGGACGAGCGGAAGATGCGACGGTCGAAGCCGTCGACCAAGCTGTTCAACGCCTGGCTCGCGGGCGTGCCGGCGCTCCTGGGGCCGGAGCTGGCCTTCCGGGAGCTGCGACGCTCGGAGCTGGACTATCTGGAGGTCGCCTCGGTGGCCGAGGCGCGCGCGGCCGTCCTGCGGTTGCGGCGCGATCCGGGGTTGTACCGGGCGATGGTGGAGAACGGTGCCCGGCGGGGAGCGGAATTTACCGCCGCGGCCCTGGTGCCGCGCTGGGCCGATCTTCTCTTCGAGACGATCCCGGCCCTGGCGGAGGAGCGCCGGGCACGGCTCGTCCGCCGCCTCCCGCTCCCGGCGCGCGCCGCCGGGCGGTGGATCGCCCGGACGGTCACGCTGCGGCCGGCGCGGTAACTTTGAGATGAGACTCTTTCCCGGTCCATGTGCTAGCCTCAAGCTCAAGGTCGTGGAGGAGTGTCAAAAGATGAAAGTCGCGACATTCGAAGCTTTCGTGGAGAACGGGCAGATCCGGATTCCCGGCAGTGTGCGCCTGCCGGAGAAGGCACGGGTGTTCGTCGTGATTCCGGGAGTCGAAGTGCCCTCGGCAGCCTACATTGGCAGCCCACGATTGGCTCGTCCGGAGCAGGCATCGGACTTCGAGAAGGAAGTCGTCGAGGGTGATCTGGATGCAGGCCTATGACGAGGTCCAGTTCTCTCCTCCCGCTCCCATGGCGAGAGTCGCCCTGCGTGACCCCGGAAGTGGCGCCACCGTGTCAGAAGTCCCCATGTTGCTCGACACAGGTGCCGACGTCACTCTGATCCCGAGGGCGTCCATTGATCAACTGGGCCTCGCTCCCGACTCGGAGGAGGGGTACGAGTTGATGGGCTTCGACGGCAGCAAAAGCATTGCACAGGTGGTGCGCCTCGACCTGGTGTTCCTGAAGAAGACGTTCAAGGGAAAGTTTCTCTTGGTGGACCAGGAATGGGGACTCCTCGGCCGAGACGTTCTCAACCATCTGGGACTTTTTTTCGATGGGCCCAGGCTTCACTGGGGAGAGCAGAGACCCGCCTGAGGAGTCCCTTCGCTCGAATCCCCCTACCTTCCGACGAGCAGAAGAATCCCCGCGATCAGCGCCAGCAGCGCCATGATCACGGCCTTGCCGGGAAAGTTGAAGGGGACGAGCTGGGACAGCCCGTACAGGATCAGCCAGATGGCGAGCAGCAGCGTTCCCGCGCCTCTTTTCATGCGCCTAGGATATCGTTGAATCCATGCCGACCAACCCATCCTCTCTTCTCGACCTGACCGGCAAAGTCGCCATCGTGACCGGGGCCTCCCGCGGGATCGGCGCCGCGATCGCGACCGCTTACGCGGCGGCCGGAGCGCGCGTTGCTTTGGCGAGCCGCAAGACCGAAGGCCTGGAGCCCGTCGCCGACCAGATCCGGGACAGCGGCGGCGAGGCGATCGCCGTCGCCTGCCACACCGGCCGGGCCGCGGACGTCGAGGCCCTCGTCGCCCGCACCCGCGAAGCCTTCGGCGGCGTCGACATCCTGGTCAACAACGCCGCCACGAGCCCGCACTTCGGCCCTCTCCTCGACGCAGCCGAGCCGCAATGGGACAAGACCTTCGAGGTCAACGTGAAGGGGTACGTCCATACGATCCGCGCCTGCGTGCCCCTGATGCGCGAGCGCGGCGGCGGCCGGATCATCAACATCGCCTCGGTGGCGGGGATGATTCCGCACTCCGGCCTCGGGGTCTACGGCGTGACCAAGGCGGCCGTGCTCATGCTCACGAAGACGCTCGCCGCCGAGCTGGCGCCGGACGTCCGGGTCAACGCCATCGCGCCGGGGCTCATCGAGACCAAGTTCAGCGAGGTGCTGTGGTCCACGCCCGAGCTGCACGAGAAAGCTCTGCGCTCCATCCCCCTGCATCGGATCGGTCAGACCGATGACCTCGTCGGCGCCGCTCTTTACCTGGCGAGCGACGCCTCCGGATTTACCACGGGCGCAGTGATGGTCGTCGACGGCGGGCAGACGCTCGGCGGAGCGTACTGAGAGCCGGGCCTAATCCGGCCTAATCCACGACGGCCGGCTCGCGCTGCACCAGGCCGGTCATCGGCATGCCCATCTTCTCGCGGATCCTCGTCTCGAGCTCGTCGGCCAGGTCCGGGTTGTCCCGCAGGAACTGCTTGGCGTTGTCGCGCCCCTGCCCCAGCCGCAGATCGCCGTAGGAGTACCAGGCGCCGCTCTTGACCACCAGCTTGTGCTCGGCTCCGAGGTCGACCAGCTCGCCCATGCGCGAGATCCCCTCGCCGTAGTCGATGTCGAACTCGGCCTGGCGGAACGGCGCGGCGACTTTGTTCTTGACGACCTTGACCTTGGAGCGGGAGCCCGTGACCTCCTCGCCGTCCTTGATCGAGGCGATGCGGCGGATGTCGATGCGCACCGAGGAGTAGAACTTGAGGGCCCGGCCGCCGGTCGTCGTCTCCGGGTTGCCGAACATGACGCCGATCTTCTCGCGGATCTGGTTGATGAAGACCAGGCAGGTGTTCGACTTCGAGATGATGGCCGTCAGCTTGCGCATGGCGTGCGACATGAGCCGGGCCTGGAGACCAACGTGCGAGTCGCCCATCTCCCCCTCGAGCTCCGCCTTCGGCACCAGCGCCGCCACCGAGTCGATCACCACCACGTCGACGCCGTTGCTGCGCACCAGCATCTCGGCGATCTCCAGCGCCTGCTCGCCGCTGTCCGGCTGCGATACCAGCAGGTTGTCGATGTCGACACCCAGCTTGCGCGCGTACTCGGCGTCGAGGGCGTGCTCGGCGTCGATGAAAGCGGCGACGCCGCCGCGCTTCTGCGCCTGTCCGATCACCGACAGCGCGAGGGTCGTCTTGCCGGAGGACTCCGGGCCGTAGACCTCGACCACGCGGCCGCGCGGGAACCCACCGATACCGATGGCGGCATCGATGGCGATCGATCCCGTGGGGATTGCATCGATCGCCAGGGTCTCGCGCTGGCCCAGGCGCATGATCGCCCCCTTGCCGAACTGCCGCTCGATCTGCGAAAGCGCGCTGTCGACGGCCTTCAGGCGGTCGAATTTTGGTTCTGCCATATGGTCTCGCTCCTTGCGGCCCACGGGGCCGGGGGTCGTCGTTTCCGGGGAAAAGAGTCTGTCCAGACCGTATTGTACGGCCGATTACCGCCTGCTGAACAGTCCCATGGTAGAGGACGGGAATCCGGGGGTCAATCCACCTGTTGGATCTCGCGATGATCCGCGCCCTGCCATCTCGCGGAGATCGATTGTTCGCTATAATCTACGCCATTCACCGCCGCGCGCTGACGGCTCTGGGGCTGGCCCTTCTCGCCGCCGTGGGGCCGATCGCCTGCGGTATGAGCGCCCGGGACGTCGCGGAGGCGCGGACCTGGTATGTGGCCGCGCTCGACGGGTTCGTCGTCCGGCAGGAGCCGGTCCCGGGAGCTGGGGAGAGTGCGGAGTCGCCGCGGCTGGAGCAGGACGTGGAGCTCGATCTGACCATCCGGCGGGAGACCGCCGGAGACGGGTCGCCAGACGCTTTGCCAGGGATCACGCTCGACGTGGACCAGGTCGACGCGGCGGGGGCGAGCCGGCGGCACTGGCGCGTCTGGGTCGGCACGGCGGGCCTGGCGCCGGGACGGGAGCTCCGGACGGAGCATGTGCTGGAAGACGTCGAGTACGTACCCGGCGACGGCTTCCGGATCGAAATGCGGCAGGACGTTCCGGCGAGCGAGCGCGCCGAGTACCGCGAATGGGGCGGATCGACGGGCAGCGGGCCGACTTCGTAGACGGAGCGTTATGGAACCTATTCTCGTCGAGACGAGTGAGCGGATGCGGGACGCCGCGGAGCCGATCCACCGGCTGGAGGCGAACGTCGCCCGGGTCGTCCGCGGCAAGCGGGAGGTGATCCGCCTCGCCACGGTCTGCATCCTGGCGCGGGGGCACGTGCTCATCGAGGACGTCCCCGGCGTCGGCAAGACCACCCTGTCCCAGGCCCTCGCCCGCTCTCTCGGGCTCTCGTTTCAGCGCATCCAGTTCACCAGCGACCTGCTGCCGTCGGACATCATCGGCGTGTCGATCTTCAATCAGAAGACGCAGGCGTTCGAGTTCGTGCCGGGACCGCTGTTCGCCAATGTGGTGCTCGCCGACGAGATCAACCGCGCCACGCCGAAGACGCAGTCGGCGTTGCTGGAGGCGATGAGCGAGCGCCGCGTCTCGGTGGAGCGCAAGCGCTACGCCCTGCCCGAGCCGTTCGTGGTGCTGGCCACCCAGAACCCCACCGAATACCAGGGGACCTTCCCGCTGCCCGAATCGCAGCTCGACCGCTTCATGATGTCCCTGTCGCTCGGCTATCCGCCGCGCGCCGACGAGCGGGAGCTGCTGCTCTCCGGCGGCGTCGAGGAGACGCTGGAGCATCTCGCGCCGGCCCTGAGCCGGGAGACGCTCCTGGAGCTGCAGGAGCGCGTGGGGCAGATCCGGGTCGCCGAGAAGCTCACCGAGTACATCCTCTCGCTCGCCGAGACCACGCGCCATGGCGGCGAGTTCCAGCTCGGCGTCTCCACCCGCGCCGTGCAGGCGCTGTTCCGGGCCACGCAGGCGCTCGCCCTCTGCGAGGGGCGCGCCTACGCCATCCCGGACGACGTGCAGCGGCTCGCCGTGTCGGTGCTGTCCCACCGCGTGCTCGTGAAGCGCGGCACCGGCGACCTGGACAGCTCCCGCAAAGCGATCGAGCGGGTGGTGGCGTCGACTCCGGTCCCCTTGTGAAGCTCCCCGCGCTTTCTTCCTGGGTCGTGCGCGGCGCCCGGCGCCGCCGGCCGGTCCCCGAAGGGATCCGGATCACCACGGTCGGGCTCTGGTTCGTCCTCCTCTCCATCCTGGTGGCGATCGCCGCCACGAACACGGGCAACAACGCGCTGTACACGGTGCTCGCCGCGATGTTCGCGGTCCTCATCGTCTCCGGCATCCTGTCGCGGGAAAACGTGCGCGGCCTGGAGGTGGCGCTCGATCCGCCCGGAGAGCTCTTCAGCAACCGGCCGTTCTCCCTGGGGTTCACGCTGAAGAGCCGGGCGCGTCTCTTCCCGCGCTGGTTCCTCCTGTTCACCGTGTCGCGCTCGGCCCAGCCGCTCCTCGTCCCCTACCTGCCGCGGCGGGGACGGAGCGTCGGCCACATCGAGATGCTGATCGGAGCGCGGGGACGCCACCGCATCCCCTTCGCGCATGTCTCCAGCCTGTTTCCCTTCGGCTTCTTCCGCAAAGGCGTGCGCTATCCGGTGGAGCTGGAGCTGCTGGTCTTTCCGGAGATCTTTCCGGCCGCCGGTGCGCAGCTGGAAGAGGTCGACCGATCGGGTGAGGAAGCCAGCCGCCGCGCCGGCCAGGGGCACGGGCTCTATGCCCTGCGCCAGTACCGCTACGGCGACGATCCGCGGGGCATTCACTGGAAGCAGACGGCGCGGACCGGCTCGATGGTCTATATGGAGCGCGAGGCCGAGCACAGCCGCCGGCTGTCGATCCTGTTCGACAACGGCGTCGGCGACCTGCCGGACGACGTGAGCCGGAACCGCTTCGAGCGCCTGGTGAGCGAGGCGGCCACGACGGCGCTCGACCACCTGTTCCGCGGCTACGAGGTGGAGCTGGTGATGCGCGACCAGGTCCTGGGCTTCGGGGGCGGGGCGCGGCAGCGGCTGGCGATCCTGGAGGCGCTCGCTCTGGTGGCGCCGGGGCCGCGGCGGTCCGATCCCCTGCTGTCGAGCGATCCGCGGGCGCCCCAGCTCCGGGTCCACCTGGAGCCCGAGGAGGAGCCCGCGCTGCGGAGGGCCTCGCCATGACCTTCGGACGGCAGAAGCGGCTCCTGCTCGGATGGATGGCGCTCCTCGCGCCCATCCCCCTTCCCTTGAACGACGTGGTGAGATGGCCGCTCCTGGCCCTCTATCTGCTCGGAGTCCTCCTGTTCCTGCGCCGCGCCGCCCAGGATCCGCCCCGCTGGCTGCCGGCCTGGGCGATGAACCTCCTGGGTCTGGCCTATGTCCCCTTCTTCTTCTTCGACCTGCTCGTCCTCTCGGGGGGGCGGCTGGTGCAGGCGGTGCTCCATCTCTGCCTGTTCACCCTGCTCGTCAAGCTCTGGTCGCTCGCCCGCGAGCGGGACAAGTGGCAGGCGGCGATGGGCATCTTCTTCCTCTTCCTGGCGGCGATGGGAACCAGCGTCCACCCGGCGATCGTGCTGTACCTGGTGGGCTTCCTGGTGCTCGCGCTGATGATGCTCACCCGCTTCGCCTTCCTGCACGTCCTGGCGGGCTTCGGCCGCGAGGACCCGGCTCTCGCCCAGATCCCGCTGCGCGGCTTCATGACGTTCTCAGTGGCGCTGACGATCCTGCTGGCGATCCCGCTGTTCGCCCTGCTGCCGCGCGTCCGTTCGCCCTACATCGTGGGCCGCGGCGTGGGGACCGGCACGCAGATCGAAGCAGCCGGGTTCTCCGACGAGGTGACCCTCGACTCGATCGGCATGATCCGCAACAGCCGCGAGGTGTCGATGCGCCTTCTGGAAGAGGCGCCGCTCGATCCCAACCGCGAGATGCGCTTCAAGGCGGCCACCTACGACGTCTACCAGGGAGGCACCTGGCGCCGGTCGGCCATGTCCTCAGTCCTCCACCGCGGCACCCGGGCTCGCTTCTGGCTGCGCCGGCAGACGCCCCAGCGCTGGGTGATGATCTACCTCCAGCCGCTGCGCAGCCGGAGCCTGCCGCTGCCGGTCGAGACCGTGGTGGTCGAGCCGGGGGTCACCTCGCTCGACGTGGACGAGGGGGGCGCGCTCTCCTTCTCGGCCGCTCCGCTGGAGGTCCGGGAGTACCGCGTCGGGATGATCGACGAGCCGGTGCTGATCGGCAGCACGCCGCGCGGCGAGAAGTACGCCAAGATGCGGGAGTTGGCCTTGGATCTGACGGGCGTGACGCCGCAGATCTCCGGGCTCGCCCAGGAGGTCATGGGCGACGGGAGCGTGCGCGAGCGGGCGCGCCGCCTCGAGCTGCACCTGATGGAGAACTACCAGTACACCCTGGACTTCCGCGGTCGGTCGGCGGACAACCCGATCGAGAGCTTCCTGTTCGACTACCGCAGCGGCCAGTGCGAGTACTTCGCCTCGTCCATGGTCCTGATGCTGCGCTCGCAGGGGATTCCGGCGCGGCTGGTGACGGGGTTCCTGGGCGGCGAGTACAACCCGTTCGAGGGGTACTTCATCGTCCGCGAGAGCAATGCGCACGCCTGGGTCGAGGCGTGGATCCCAGGGGAAGGATGGCAGATCTTCGATCCGACGCCGCCGGCCGGCCGGCCGGCCGGAGGCGAGGAGGGGATGTGGCTGCTGACGCGGCAGGCCTGGGACTATGTCCTTTTCCGCTGGGACCGCTACGTCCTGACCTACGGCGTCTACGACCAGCTCCGGATCTTCGGCGGCCTGCGCCAGATCTGGACCGATCTCTGGAAGCTCTTCGACCGCAGCGAGAAGTCGTCCGCGTCCTCTCCGGCTCCGGCCGCGTCCGCCGCTCCAGCGGCGGAGGATGGTGCGAAGCCCAAGGGCTTCCCGATCGACGTGCCGCTGCCGGTAGCCATCGGGCTGACCCTCCTCGCCGCCGCGGTCTTCGTGGCCTATCTCCGGCTGCGGCCGCCGCTCACGGCGACGACGGCGTACCGCCGTCTGCGCCGCCGCCTCGGCCGGTCGGGCGCGCCGATCCCGGAGTCGGTCCCGCCGCTCCGCCTCGGCGAGGAAGCCGCCGCGCGCTACCCGGCCGCGGCCGAGCCGCTGGGCCGGGTGATCGACTTCTATCTAAGGGAAAGCTTCGGCGGCGAGCCGCTGCGCGACGACGAGCGCGAGGCCCTCAAGAGCGCTCTCGAAGCGGCGGAGCGGGGACTGCGCAAGGCAGGCTGAGGCTTCTTGAAAATCGTGGCGGAAGGTTTCGGAACCGTTCTGACACTGCCTCTGTGGGCTGCGGAACCTTCCGGAGCGCGTTTTAAGCTGTCAGAGCCCGCGCGGAGGTTTGCGTGGCTCAGCGCAGCCCCGACGGCAGCCGCGGCGAGGCCAGAAGCTCCTCGAAGATCTGCCAGCGCTTTTCGGGGTTGTCCGGCGTACCCCCTTTGCGCTCGACGTATTGCTTCACCAGATCCTGGCCCCAGTTGTAGTTGATGACGTAGCTCCGGTAGCGCTCGACGAAGCGGACGCGCTGGTCGGCCCGGTCGCGGGTGTAGAGGGCGTACTTGTTCATCCAATCCACCGCCTGCTCGCGCGTGATCTCGCCGTCGAGGTAACGCCGGGCCGCCTCGTTGCCCGCATAGGTGAGTTGCTGTGCCAGCGCCTGCACGGTGTAATAGCGCTCCGCCTGGGCGGGATCGAGGCCGGCCAACGGGAACAGCTTCTCTCTCTCATAAGCGATCCGCTCCGGCCCGGGAAAGGCGACCTCGATGCCGAAGTTGGCGGTCCCCTCGGCGATCAACGATTGCGGGCTGAACAGCGCGTAGACCGAGAGCTCGGGCCAGCCGCGGCCGCGCACCAGGTTCTTTTCGAGCAGCGCGTTGTAGACGTGGTGCCCGGGGTATCCCTCGTGGCACGCCAGGTCGATGGCGCGGTCGATGAAGATCGGCAAGTCGGTGTTGACCTGGATCAGGCTGTGATACCCGCCCTTGTACCAGTTGTAGCCGCTCCACGGTTTGCCGCGCACATATTCAATCTCGAAGCTCTCCTCCGCGGGCAGCTCCACGTGCTGGGCCGTCCGCTTGCGGCACTCGTCGATGGCGGCCCGAAAGACCGCGTCGAGGCGGTCACGCTGGATCACGAAGCTCTGGCGGAAGCGATCGAGCCGGTCCACCACCGGACCTTCACCAGGGAGCGCCGCCTCGAGCTGCGCGAGGATCTTTTGGAAGTGCGCCTCGTCGTAGTGGGGCGCGACCGCGTCATAGAGAGCTTTCGACTCCTCGTCGAACGTCATCTTCTGTCCGCTCAGCTGATCGATCCGGGCGATCAGAGATTCGAGCTGGCGGTTCAGGTACTCGTAGCGCAGCCGGATGAGCTCCGCGTCGGGCCCGGCCGCATCCGGGCGTTGGCCCTGAAGCTCCGCGAGCAGCCCGGCCGCCTGGCTGCGAATCTCGGCGAGGGGGCGCAGGCCTTGCGAATCCACCTCGATCCTCGTTTCCAGCGGTCCGTAGTAGGCGTCGACGTAATCAGGGTCGTGCTGTCCCAAGGCGAGGACCAGCTTGACGTACGATGTGGCGATACGGTTCATGGCGGACGCATCCTCAGAGCGAGCTGCGGTTCCGGTCGCACAGCCGGCGAGCAGTCCGGCGCAGGTAACTAGGGCGAAGATCGGCTTGGTCACGATCATGGCCGGCGAGCTTAACATGGGCTTCGAGCGCTTCTGCGTAGGAGGGCTGCATGCGAGATCCTTTTCCGGCATCACCGGCTTCGGTCTCGTCCAGGCGTAGGCGTGACGCGGCGGTCCTCGGCCTGCCAACGCTCGCCGCGATCCTCCTTCATCTTCCCTTCTTGGAGAAATACGGCTGGTTTCGCGACGAGCTTTATTACGTCGTCTGCGGCCTGCATCCGGCATTCGGTTACGTGGACCATCCGCCGCTCGTCGCCTGGATCGCCCGCGCCGTCTGGGAGATCTCGGGGGAGTCCCACGCCGCGCTGCGCCTCCTGTCGGTCCTGAATGGAGCCGCGGTGGTCTTCCTGGCCGGCTGGACGGCGCGCGAGATGGGAGGCGGCCGCTTCGCGCAGGAGCTGGCCGCGGTCTGCGCGCTGACCGCACCGGTCTATCTGTTCATGTTCCACACCTTCTCGATGAACCCCTTCGACGTCCTCTTCTGGACCCTCGGAGCGTTCGTCTTGGCGCGCATCCTGCGGACGGGCAACGGCCGGCTCTGGCTTCTCTTTGGCCTGATCACCGGGCTCGGCCTGCTCAACAAGCACAGCATCCTGTTCTTCGGATTCGGTGTGGCGGCGGGGTTGCTCCTCACGCCGGAGCGGCGCCATCTGCGCGAGCCGTGGATCTGGCTCGGTGGGGCGATCGCCGCGGCCTTGGCGCTGCCGCACCTGCTCTGGCAGATCCGGAACGGCTGGCCCACGGCCGAGTTCATCCACAACGCCACGACCTATAAGAACGTGGCCCTCTCACCCGTCGCGTTTCTCGTCGAGCAGGTGATGCAGATGAACCCGTTCGCGGCCCTGGTGTGGGTCGGCGGTCTCGGCTGGCTGCTGCTCGGGCGGAGCGGGCGGCCCTTCCGGCTGCTCGGCTGGATGTACGTCGCGGCCTTCGTGGTCCTCGTGTCACAGAGCTCGAAGGCCTATTACCTGGCGCCGGCCTATCCGGTCCTTTTCGCGGCGGGAGGCACGGCCCTCGAAGCCGGGCTGCGCCAGCTCCGGCAAGGTTGGCTCCGCCCGGCTTTGGCCGGAGCTCTCCTCGTCCTGGTCCTCGCGGGCGGAGCCATCGGAGCGCTGCTGGTCGTGCCGATCCTCTCCATCCCTGATCTCATTCGCTATCAGCACGCTCTGGGCATCCAGCCGAGCGCTGGCGAGCGGCAGCGGCTGGGAGACCTGCCGCAGCACTTCGCGGACATGCACGGCTGGCCGGCGATGGTGGCCGAGGTGGACCGCGTCTACCGCTCGCTGCCGCCCGAGGAGCAGGAGAAGGCCGGGATCTTCGGACAGAACTACGGCGAGGCGGGAGCGATCGACGTGCTCGGCCGCGCCCAGGGCCTGCCGCCCGCGACGAGCGGGCACAACAACTACTTTCTCTGGGGGCCGCACGCCTCCGGCGAAGTGTTGATCGTCCTGGGCGGAGACGAAGAGGACAACCGCCGGGTCTGTCCGCGCCTGGAAAAGGCGGGAACGGTCCGTTGCGACCACTGCATGCCGTACGAAGACGACTTGCCCGTCTGGATCTGCCGCGGCGTGGATCTCCAGGGGCTGTGGCCGGAGCTCAAGGAGTACATCTAGAACCTGTACGTCACCCCGATCGACACCACCGGATAAATGTCGTAGTCCGCCGCGTCGTCCTCGATGTCGCTCTCTTCCCTCTCGAGCAGGATCTGGAGCGCCTCGCGGGCTCCCGGCGTCGTGTTGATCGGGCTGTCCGCCGGCAGCACAGGGGTCAGCTCCACGTTTGCCGTCCCCTGGAAGACGGCGCCGACCTCGAAGGAAAAGCCCAATTTCTGGTTGGCTCCCACGGCATTGCCCCAGCCGAGCCCGACGAAGGGGACGACCGGATCGAAGTCGGCGTCGGCGTCGAGCGTGCCGAGGAGGTTGACTGGAACCTGGACCCCGCCGATGTCGTAGAAGCCGGATGCCGGAGGCAGGCTGCTTCCCTCGACCTCCGTGCCGTTCCAGATGAACCCTCCGGTCAGCCGGAAGCCGCGCCCGCCCGGATGGAAATCGAGGAGAGCCGCGGCGGTCCGCAACCGCGCCTCGGCGTCGTACTCGATGTCGCTCGCTTCGCGCCGCTCTGAATAATTGAAGCCGCTGACGCCGAAGCGGCCGTTCAACTGCCGGCCGAGACCGACCGTCAGCTCGACGCCCAGACCGAGGGTCCCCCCTTTGGCGCCGATCGCCACGTCGGCGGCGTCCGCCGGTCCAGAGGAGAGACAACAGAGCAGGGCGGCGATCGCCCCTGGCCACACGATTCTCGTTCCACGCGCTCTCATGTCGAGGAAATCTTGCAAACCTGAGGCCCGGCGATAGACTCTCGGATCGACCCGCGCCGGGTGATCCGGAGGGTGGATCGAGAGGAGGCGACGGATGCAGATCGGGATGATCGGTCTCGGCCGGATGGGCGGCAACATGGTGCGGCGGCTCCTAGAAGGAGGGCACGAGTGCGTGGTGTGGGATCGCGATCCCGCGGCCGTGCAGGGTCTCGCGGGCGAGGGTGCGATCGGTGGAGAGACGCTCGACGACTTCATCCAACGGCTGCAACCTCCACGGACCGCATGGATCATGGTGCCCGCGGGCAAGCCTACGGAAGGCATGGTCGTCTCCCTGGGCGAGCGCCTCGCCGCGGGCGACGTGATCATCGACGGCGGCAACTCCCATTTCAAAGATGACGTGCGGCGCGCGCGCGAGCTTGCGGCGCGAGGGATTCACTACGTCGACGCCGGGACGAGCGGCGGCGTGTGGGGGCGCGAGCGCGGATATTGCTTGATGATCGGAGGCGATCGTGAGGTCGTCGAGCGCCTCGATCCGATCTGGAGAACGCTGGCGCCGGTGCGTGGCGCGATCGAAGCGACGCTGGGCCGCGAAGGGCGCGGCGGCACCGCCGAGCTCGGCTATTTGCATTGCGGCCCCGCGGGCGCGGGCCACTTCGTCAAGATGGTGCACAACGGGATCGAGTACGGTCTGATGCAAGCCTACGCCGAAGGGCTCGACATCCTGCGCGGCGCGCGCTCGGAAGAGCTGCCGCCGGAGCACCGGTTTTCTCTCGATCTCGCGGACATCACCGAAGTGTGGCGGCGTGGCAGCGTGGTCTCGTCGTGGCTGCTCGACCTGACGGCGAGCGCGCTCGCCGAGAGCCCCGAGCTCACCGAATACTCCGGATTCGTCCAGGATTCCGGCGAAGGGCGCTGGACGATCGAGACGGCGATCGAGGAGGCGGTCCCCGCGACCGTGCTCGCCGCCTCCCTCTTCGCGCGGTTCCGTTCACGGCGGGATCAGAGCTTCGCGGACAAGGTCCTCTCCGCCATGCGCCACAAGTTCGGCGGCCACCGCGAGCCCCCCCAAAAGTGAGATCAATTCGGTTGATCGATCCGTGAGGAAGAGAACATGGCCTCTGACACCAAGACTGCTACCGAGACGCAGATCCAGGAAGCGCCCCAGCTGCAACCTGCGCCCCCCTGCACGATGGTCATCTTCGGCGCGACCGGAGATCTGACCAAGCGCAAGCTGTTCCCCGCGCTCTACAACCTCGCGACCGAAGGTCTGCTCGCCGAAGAGCTCGCCATCGTCGGCGTCGGCCGCTATGAGATGTCGACCGATGCGCTGCGCGAGAAGCTGAAGGCCGATCTCAATACGTTCGCCACGGGGGCGCTCGACGCCAAGCGCGCCGGCTGGCTCCTGGAGCGTCTCTCGTATGTCGGCGGCGAGCTCGGAGACCCCGCGACCTACGAGCGTCTGCGCGCGGAGCTGGAGCGCGTGGACAAGGAGCGCGGCACGCAGGGCAACGTCCTCTTCTATCTGGCGATCCCGCCGGATCTCTTCTGCGACACCATCCAACGGCTCGCCGGCGCGGGGCTCACAGAGGAGAACGAGCATTGGCGGCGGGTGGTCATCGAGAAGCCGTTCGGCCACGATCTCGAGTCGGCACAGGCGTTGAACCGCCAGATCCGCGAGGTCCTGCGCGAGAAGCAGATCTACCGGATCGATCACTACCTCGGCAAGGAGACCGTCCAGAACATCATGGCCTTCCGCTTCGCCAACGGCATCTTCGAGCCGATCTGGAACCGCCGCTACATCGATCACGTCCAGATCACCGTGGCCGAGACCGTGGGCGTCGAGCAGCGCGGCGGCTACTACGAGCAGGCCGGTGCGCTGCGCGACATGGTGCAGAACCACATGTTCCAGCTCCTCGCGTTCACCGCGATGGAGCCGCCGATCTCCTTCGCCGCGGACGTGGTGCGCGACGAGCGCGTGAAGGTGCTCTACGCGGTCCGTCCCCTCTCGCACGAAGACGTCCTGCATCAGACCGTGCGCGGACAGTACGGGCCAGGGATGATCGACGGCCACCCGGCGCCCGGATATCGCGAGGAGAAAGGCGTCTCGCCCACGTCGAACACGGAGACCTTCGCCGCGCTCAAGCTGCAGATCGACAACTGGCGGTGGGGCGACGTGCCGTTCTATCTGCGCACGGGCAAGCGCCTGCCGAGCCGCGTCACCGAGATCGCGATCCAGTTCAAGCGCGCGCCGTTCCAGCTTTTCCGCGGTACCGCGGTGGAGCACCTGTCGTCGAACCTGCTCGTGTTGCACATCCAGCCGGACGAGGGAATCTCGCTGCACTTCCAGGCCAAGGTTCCCGGGCCGGACGTTCATCTGGGCAAGGTGAAGATGCACTTCCAGTACGAGGACTATTTCGGCCAGACGCCCAGCACCGGTTATGAGACGCTGCTCTATGACGTGATGACCGGCGACTCGACGCTCTTCCATCGCAGCGACATGGTGGAGGCCGGATGGAGCGTGGTCGCGCCGATCCTCGACGTCTGGCAGGCCCTGCCGCCGCGCAACTTTCCGAACTACGAAGCGGCCTCGTGGGGTCCGAAGGAAGCCGACGAGCTCATCCAGAAGGACGGCCGGAAGTGGCGGAACCCCTGATCGATCTGCGGGTTTTCCCTGATGGCGCGGGGCTCGCGCACGCCGCCGCGGAAGAATTCTCACGCCGCGCGAGCGAGGCCGTCCGCGCACGCGGGCGTTGCGCGGCGGCCCTCTCCGGCGGCTCCACGCCGCGCCACCTCTTCGCGCTTCTCGCCGATCCGGCGCAGCCGTTCCGTGATCGGATCGATTGGCGCGCCGTCCATCTTTTCTGGGGAGATGAGCGGCACGTGCCCCCCGATCATCCCGAGAGCAACTTCCGGATGACGCGCGAGACGCTGCTCGATGCCGTCTCGATTCCCGCGGAGAACGTCCACCGCATGCGCGGCGAAGAGCCTGACGCGGAGCGCGCCGCGGCGCTCTACGAAGACGAGCTCCGCGCGTTCTTCTCCGGTGAGCCGCGCTTCGATTGCGTGCTGCTCGGCCTCGGCGCGGACGCGCACACGGCTTCGCTGTTTCCGGGGACCGCGGCCGTGCGCGAGCGCGAGCGCTGGGTCGTCGCGCCGTGGATCGAGAAGCTCGCGACGTTCCGCATCACGCTCACGCCGGCGGTCTTCGATCGTGCGGCCGCGGTGATCTTTCTCGTGCAGGGAGAGGAGAAGGCCGGAGCGTTGCGCGCGGTGTTGGAGGGCGAGCGCGATCCCGATCGCTTCCCCGCGCAGGTGATCCGTCCGCAGGACGGCGAGCTTCACTGGCTGGTGGACTGCGCAGCGGCGAGCAGGCTGGAGAAGAGAGCGGGGAGCTGAGAGAAAAAGCCGCGGCGTTGGCGAAGCACTGAGGAGAGAAAGGCCAGACCGCCGCTTCGAGGTTGTGGCCGCGAGACCTCCCGAAAGGATTTTCGGGTGAGGCCTCGCGGCCCCCCTGTTGACGAGGGCCGCGTCTACGAGCTTAGGAAGACTTCTTCGCAGCCGGCTTCTTGGCTGCGGTCTTCTTCGCACTCGCCGTCTTCGACGCGGCAGGCTTCGTGACAGACTTCGCGGCGACGGTCTTCTTCGCCGCAGTCTTCTTCGCGGTCACAGACTTCTTCGCGGGAGCGGACTTCTTCGCAGGAGCGGCGGCCTTCTTGGTCGCCGTCTTCTTCGCAGGAGCCTTCTCCGCAGACTTCTTCGCGGGAGCCTTCTCGGCGGACTTCTTCGCGGGAGCGGACTTCTTTGCGGAAGACTTCGCTGCGGTCTTCTTCGCCCCGCCACTGCTCTTGGTCGCTGCCATGCACTTTCTCCTTTCGGGTGTCGTGCCCAACGACTTCTGGGCTTGTGATGAGATTAGGGTACGCCCCCCATATGTAGGGCGTCAAGTGCTTTTACGCCTCAACCCTTGGTGTCGATTGCACAACCCGCTGTGGTGAGGTGGAGAGTGCAGGAGAGCGGCCTTCGAGAACGCGGGTGGAGTGCTTCGAGAGAAGGGCGCGCGAGAAGCGCCGCACGTATGGAGAGAGGCGCTCCGCGCGATGTGATCGAAGCTGGAAAGGTTTTCCGATTGCGGGCTCGGCGCACGCACGCCGCCCCAGCCGCGGAGCGCGGCGGAGTCGGCGTGAATCGAAGAAGGGAGAGAGAACGGAGCCTGCGCTAGTACGCGTTGTGGTGGCGCAGCGCGTAGCGCAGGGTCATCCAGAGGATCTTGAAGTCGAGCGAGAGCGACCAGTTCTGGATGTAGTAGAGGTCGTACTGGATCCGCTTCTTGATCGAGGTGTTGCCGCGCCAGCCGTGCACCTGCGCCCAGCCGGTGATGCCGGCCTTCACGCGGTGGCGCAGCATGTAGCGCGGGATCTTGTGCTTGAACTCGCGGACGAAGGTCGGACGCTCAGGGCGCGGGCCGACGATCGACATGTCGCCCATCAGCACGTTCCAGATCTGCGGCAGCTCGTCGAGCGAGGTGCGGCGCAGGAAGCTGCCGACGCGGGTGCGGCGCGGATCATCGCGCACTGCCCACACCGGACCGCTCGTCGCCTCGGCGTCGACGCGCATCGAACGGAACTTGACGATGAGGAACGGCTTGCCGTCGAGCCCCATACGCTCCTGGCGATAGAAGATCGGACCGCGGTCTTCGAGCCAGATGAGCAGCGCGATCAGCGGGACGATCGGGACCAGCGCCACCATCACGGCGAGCGCCATGGCGATATCCATCGCGCGCTTGAGCATGCTGCTCCAACCCTGGAGCGGCACCTGCGAGAGATTGATCACCGGCGTGCCGTCCACGTCTTCGAGACCGGCGCGCAGCGCGGCGTACTGCAGGACGTCGGGAACCAGCTTGATCTCGACGCACTCCTGCGCCATCAGGTCGATCATCTGGAGCATCTTCCGGTGGGCTTCGAGCGGGAGGGCGATGTAGACCTGATCGATCCCGTGCGCCGCCAGGATCTCGTCGGCCTGGCGCAACGTTCCGAGGACCGGCACGCCGCAGATCGTGGCGCCGGTCTTGCTCGGATCGTCGTCGAGGAAGCCGACGACATCGAATCCCATTTCGCGGTGGCTCTGGATCTTGGCCGTGATCTCACGGCCCAGCGCGCCGGCGCCGACCACGAGGATGCGCTGCACGTTGAAACCGGAGAGGCGGATCCGGTGCAGGGTGAAGCGGGTGGCCATGCGCGCGACCATGACCAGCACCACGTCGGCCAGGGCGAACAACCCGATGAAGGCGCGGCTGAACGTGAAAACCTGGGCGCTGCCGGGGAACGCGGGAGGACGGTACCAGGCGAGGAACACCGAGAGCAGCACGGTGGCGACCAGGACCGCCATGGCGATGGTGAGAACCTCGTCGACCCGGCTCCGGCCACGGCGGTTCTGATACAGGCCGTGGAAGTGGAACACGATCGGCCAGAGGATGAGGATGGCCGGGACGAGGCGGAGGTAAGGGGTAAAGTCCGGGACGTTCTTCGTGACCGGGATGACCTCGACCTCGAAGCGCAGGAACCAGCCGGCAAAGAAAGCCGCGAGCGTCGCGAGGAGGTCACCGGTCAGGAAGATCCCAGCGGTGGTGCGATGGCGCTGTCGAATCAACGGAGAGATTCCCTCAGCTCTGAAGACAGACGAGATGACAGAATGGTCCGCAGCCGGGCGGTGAATCGGTCCGCGGCGAACGACTCCGCTCGGCGACGTAGGTCCGTCTCATTGAATTCCATTCCCAGGGCTTTGTCAATCGCCTCCGCCACGTCGGAGGGGCCGCCCCAGTCGGGATAGAGGAAGCCGTGCCGGCCGTCCTCCACGATATCCAGCACGCCCCCCTTGTCCACCGCCACCACCGGGGTGCCGCAGGCCAACGCCTCGACGCAGGCGATGCCGAAGTCCTCGACTCCCGGCTGGAGGAAGAGCCGGGCCCCCCGGTAGAGCTCGCGCAGGCGCCGGGGCTCGACGTTCCCCAGGAAGCGGGTCTTCGGGCCGGCCAGCTCCTCCAGGCGCTCGCGCTCCGGGCCCTCGCCGATGATCCGCAGCTCGATCCCCAGGCGGTCGCAGGCGGCGATCGCGAGCTCGACCCGCTTGTAAGGGGCGAGGGCCGAGACCATCAGGCAGTAGCCCTCCTCGCGCGCCGGTCCGGGCGTGAAGTACTCGACGTCGACAGGCGGATGGAGCACCTCGGCATTCCTTCCGTAGTAGCTGCGGATGCGGCGAGCCACGAACGACGAGTTCGCCACGAAGTGGTTTACGCGCGTGGCGGACGAGACGTCCCAGGAGCGCAGGGCGGTCAGCGCCAGGGAGCGCAGGCGGGCCGCGGCGCCGGACCGCTGCGGAAAGTAGGCGTGCTCCTGGTCCCAGGCGTAGCGCATGGGCGTATGGCAGTAGCAGAGATGGAAGGCGTCCGGCGAGGGGATGACCCCCTTGGCCACGCAGTGGCTGGAGCTGATCACCAGGTCGTACCCGGTGAGGTCGAGCTCCTCGATGGCTACGGGGAAGAGGGGGAGGTAGCTCCGGTAGCGCCGGTGGACGCCGGGCGCCCGCTGCAGGAAGCTGGTGTGGACCGGGTGGCTCTCCAGGGCCTGGCTGACGCTTCCGGGGAAGTGGAACAGCGTGTAGATGGGAGCCTGGGGGAAGAGGGAGGCGATGACCTCCAGGACCTTCTCGCCGCCGCGCATCCCGGTGAGCCAGTCGTGCACGAGCGCCACCCGGAGCTCGCGTTTCCGCGGCAGGGGCGTGTGGAGGGGGATTGCCGGCTCGATCACGCCGCGGCTCCCTTCGGGCTCCCTTCCACCGGGGCGGGCTCGGCCCGCCGCTCCTGGATCGCCGAGAGGTAGATCTCCAGAGTCTTGCGGGCGGTCTGGCCCCAGCGGAAGTCCTCGGCCCGGCGCGCGCCCAGCCGCGCGAGGGCGGTGCGGTGCTCGGGGTCCGACATGGTGTGGGCGATCGCCTTGGCCATCCCCTCGATGTCGAGGGGATCCACGAGATGCGCGTACCCCTCGGCGGCCTCCTTGAGGGAGGCGGTGTTCGACGTGATCACCGCCACCGCCGAGGCCATGGCCTCCACGACCGGCATGGCCGAGCCCTCGAAGAGAGTGGGGTAGAGGAACAGCGTCGCGCCCTGATACAGGGCCGGCAGCGCCTCGGGCGCGACGTGGCCGAGAAGGCGCACGGAGTCGGCGATCCCCAGGTTGGTGGCGCGCTGGCGGATCTTGAACTCCGTGCCGGCGCGGTCACCGATGCAGACGAGGGGCGCGTCGAAGCTCGCGATCTCGCGGGCGCGGGCGTAGGCCTGCACGACAGTATCCAGATTCTTCCGTGGATGGTTCGGATTTCCGACAAAGAGTATATACGGTCCCGGCAGCCCCAGGTCGCGCCGCCAGCGCTCCAGCTCCTCCGGAGAGAGCTTCTTGCGGAACGCGTCGTCCACTCCGTTGTAGATCACGTGGACCTTCCGCCCGTCCACCTCGAAGTGCTGGATCAGGTCGGCCCGCGTGTTCTGGGTCACGGTGATGATCCGGTCCGCCCGTGCCAGCGTGCGCCGGATCATCCGCTGGGCATAGAGAAACGACAAGCGGCTCGGCAGGAATTCCGGATAGAAGAGATGCTGGATGTCGTGCACGGTCATCACGAGAGGGGACTGGAGCACCGCCGGCGTGACGTAGTGCGTCGAGTGGTAGAGATCGACCCGCCGCCGCAGGAGCCGCCAGGACAGGACCACGAGCTCGCGGACCGAATAGACCGGGGTGCCTTCGAAGACCGGCTGGAAGGTGCCCGGCAGCTCTCCGAAGGAATCGCGGTCCTGGGGCCGGGCGAAGAGGAGGTACCGGTTTTCCGGATCGATCCGCGCCAAGGCATGGACCAGATTGCGGGCATAGGTGCCGATCCCCGAGTCGCGGATGTTGCGTGCGTCGAAACCGATCGTATAGGGCAAAACAAAGGCTCCCGGCCAAGCCGGAGGCGTCCGCCCGAGTGCGGGGGCGCCATACAAAGAATACTGATTGTACCTGAAGAACGCGAAATCGACTGAAAATCAGCGGCCCATCAGCCAATCACCGCTTCGCGGAAGACCTCCTCCATCTCCCGCGCCGCCTGATCCCAGCGGAAGCGGCCGGCCCGCTCCCGGCCGCGCGCGCCCAGCTCGGCGGCGCGGCCGGGCTCCCGGATCAGCTCCCGGATCGCCAGCGCCAGAGCGCCGGTGTCGCCCGGAGGGACCCGGATTCCGGCGTCGCCGACCACCTCCGGCAAGCTCGACGCGTCGGAGACCACGGCGGGGACGCCGCAGGCCATGGCCTCCGCCGGGGGGAGGCCGAAGCCTTCGTAGAGAGACGGATAGACGAACACCCGGGCTCCCTGGAAGACGCGCACCAGGTGGTCGCGGTCCACATGGCCGAGGGAGCGCACGCCGCGCGGGGCCAGTGCCTCGATCCGCCGCAACAGATGCTGGCTGCCCCACCCGTAGCCCCCGGCCAGGACGAGCGGCGGCACGTGCGGGTCCTCGTCGTGGAGAGACTCCCAGGCGTCGAGCACGGCGCCGACGTTCTTCCGCGGCTCCAGCGTGCCCACGTACAGGAGGTATCCCTCGGGCGCGCCGAGCTCGCGGCGGATGGCCGCGACCTCCTCCGGCGTGCCGGGCCGGAATTCCGGGCCGATCCCCGGATAGACGACCCGCACCTTGCGGGCGGCCTGCGGGAAGTGGAACGCGATGTCGCGGGCCGAGGCCTGCGAAATGGTCACCACGCGGTCCGCGCGCTCCAGCGACGGCCGGAGGAAGGGGAGGATGCTCCACTTGACCTTGAGCCGGTGGGTCTCGGGCAGGAGCAGGGTCGTCAGGTCGTGGACGGTGGCCACGGCCGGGATCGGACAGCGGAGCGGCAGCGTGAGGAGCGGCGACCAGAGGAGATCGAAGTCGCCGCGGCCGAGCCGCCGCGGAAGCCGGAGCTGCTGCCAGATCACTCCCAGGGGGGCCGCCTCCTGCTCGGTGGCGATCCCGGCCGCGGCGATCTGTTCACCGTCGCGAGGCGGCCGGTGAGCCAGCCCGGTGTAGCGGAATCCACCCTGCCCGGCCAGCTCCAGAAGGAGCGCGCGGGTGTAGACGCCGATCCCCGTCTCGGCGGGGACCAGGGCGCGCAGGTCGACGGCGACGTTCAGGGGCGCGGACATGGCGGCGGGGATCTTACTGGATACGGTAAACCCGGTCCCCGCTGTCGTCGTACAGGAGCTGGACCTTCTCCCATTTCTCGAAATCGGCCAGGATCTGCCAGGACCAGTCCTTGTTGAGAGCCTGCTTGTGCAGGAGGATGTGGGTCACTCCCAGGTCGCGCAGGGTCGCGAGCTGGCCAGCATTCGGCACCGGCCAGCAGCAGGCCTCGCGGAAGCGCGCGTAGACGTCGGGGATGTAGCCGCTGAAGCCGTTGACCAGGGGCTTCCAGTGGAGGGTGGCGTAGACCATGTAGTTGATGTCGGTCGAGTCGTCCACCATCGGCAGCTCGAGAACCGCGTCGACGTCCTTCTGCCGCGCCAGCCAGTGATAGACCGGCGGAAAGTCGCCGTCGGGCGGGCTGGGGAACCACTCGAACGGCGAAGGCGCCAGATCCACCAGGAGAAACGCCGCGAGGGCCACCGCCGCGGCCGACCGCAGGGCGGGAGAGCCCGCGCGCTGCAGCCAGCGGTCGAGCTCGCGGGCACCGAACCAGGCGATGGCGAGCGAGACGAACGAGTAGAACCGCGCCGACACCCGCATGCCGGACAGGCCGGGGATCCACTGCATCAGCTGCTCGTAGACGATGGGGAACGTGAGGAAGAAAGCCACGACCCCCGAGAGCAGAATTCCGCGCTCCCAGGCCGAGAGATCCGCCAGGCGCAGAGGCCAGTTGCCCCCCCACCAGCGCCGCAGACCGAGAGCCACCAGGCCGAGGGCGAGAGCCGCGGCGGCGGGACCGTAGTCGAACCCGTGTGCGGGAT